>NZ_JBSFFI010000001.1:0-341593 GCF_053596035.1 Streptomyces sp. NPDC001781
GGTTGATAGGCCAGATATGGAAGCCTGGTAACGGGTGGAGTTGACTGGTACTAATAGGCCGAGGGCTTGTCCTCAGTTGCTCGCGTCCACTGTGTTGGTTCTGAAACCACGAACAGCCTCATGTGCCACACATGACGGTTTGTAAAGTTTCATAGTGTTTCGGTGGTCATAGCGTGAGGGAAACGCCCGGTTACATTCCGAACCCGGAAGCTAAGCCTCACAGCGCCGATGGTACTGCAGGGGGGACCCTGTGGGAGAGTAGGACGCCGCCGAACTATTTTTGAGGGAAAAACCCCCGCACCTTCTGGTGCGGGGGTTTTCTGCGTTCAGGGCCATTCAGAGTCAGGGGCAAGGGAAATCAGAAGACGACCTCGGTCGTGTCCACGGTTCCGCCCTTGCGGCCGGGAGCGTGCTGGCCGCCCCAGTACAGGTTGGTGTGCGCGATCACCTGCTCCGGGGCTGGGGCGCCGTACGCGGTCAAGTCCTCCGTGGTGTGGGCGTCGGCGACGAGAAGTGCGTCGTAGCCGCGGACCAGGGCTCCCTGGAGGGTGGAGCGGACGCAGAAGTCGGTCTGGGCGCCGGTGACGACGAGCCGGCCCACCCGGTGTTCGGCCAGGACGGACTCCAGGTCGGTGTCCTCGAAGGAGTCGCGGTAGCTCTTGTGCACGAGGGGCTCGTCCTCGCGGCGTCGCAGTTCGGGGACGAACTCCCAGCCGGCGCTGTCCCGCCACAGTTCGTCGTCGTTGTGCTGCACCCAGATCACCGGCACGTCCTCCGCGCGGGCCTTGTCGATGAGGCTGTTGATGCGGGCGATGACGCCGTCGCGGTCGTGGTTGTCGGCCACCACGTCGTTCTGGACGTCGATGACGAGGAGGGCCGTGCGGTCACGGTCGGGGAGGGTTGTCATGGGGGCCACCATACGGGCGTACTACCGTGGCGGGCATGGGAGTTGTGAGCGGTCAGGGCTATGTGGTGCGGGCTGTGCGGGCTGAGGAGTGGGATGGGGTGAAGCGGTTGCGGCTGGAAGCGCTGCGGGACCCCGTCGCCCATCTGGCGTTCCTGGAGACGTATGAGGCCGCGGCCGCCCGGCCTGACTCGTTCTGGCAGGAGCGGGCCGCGCAGGGAAGCGGTGTGCGGCAGTTCGTCGCCGAGGCACCTGGTGGGGAGTGGGTGGGGACGGTGACCGTGCTGCTGGAGGAGGCCGGGTCCGAGGACTGGGCCGGGTATGCGGTGGAGCGGCGGCAGGGGCATGTCGTCGGGGTGTTCGTGCGGCCCGGGCACCGGGGGAACGGGCTCATCCAGGAGTTGCTGGACGCCGGTGTCGCCTGGGCGTGGGAGCAGGGGGCGGAGCGCGTACGGCTCTTCGTGCATGCCGACAATCCGCGGGCCCAGGGCGCCTATCTTCGGGCGGGGTTCAAGCCGACCGGGGTCGTGGTGTCGTTCTCGAAGAACGAGGACGAGCGGGAACTGGAGCTGGCGCTAGTGCTGTGACCGGAAGGGTTCACCGGCTCGCGGCGTCCGGCACGGGCACCTCGCCGCGTTGCCGCATCGCCCGAGTACATCCAGTACGCGGGCGATGCTCCGCCTTGCGATGCACCGCACCGGACGCCGCGAGCCTTCCGGCAGACCCTTCCAGTCGCAGCACTAGACGGGTAGGTCCTCGTGGGGCCAGCGGGCGCGGGCCTGTTCGCGGGAGCGGAGCAGGGCCAGTGCCGGCAGGCCCTCGGCCGGGCCGGTGTTGAGAAGGCCGGGGAGCTGGAGGAACGGGGCGACCGCGGCCACGTCGTCCAGGATCAGGGTGAGTGGTGGGTCGAGCCGACCGGAGGATGACCGTTCGGCCATGCGCCGGCCGTGCTCGACCACGCTCGAGACGAGGGCCGTCAGCAGGGGCATCGCGCCCGGCCGCGTCCTGGGGTCCTCGATGGGTTCACCGACCACATAGAGCGTGCCCCCTTCGTGGACGAAGGAATCCAGGGCGAGCGTGTCGGTTCGGTGTGGGGTGCACGATTCCCGGATGTTGACCGTGAGGAGTGCGGAGAGCGCCCGGCTGGTCAACTCCTGTGCGATGTCGCGGCGTTCCGGGTGCGAGGTGAGGGCTGCCTCCAGCTCGCCCGCGGAGCCGGGGGCCGCCTTGGGGTGGGTGCGCAGGGTGCGTACCGCGTCCTGGAGCTGGGTGCCCTGGGTCCAGCGGTGGACGTGGCGGACGGTGCGGCCGTCCAGCGCGGCGGCGTGCAGGAAGCTGCGCAGCAGGGTGGTGGCGGTGTCGGTGACGGCCTGGTCGATGCGGGCCGTGGGCCGGACGGGGGCGAGGAGTGCGGTGGCCCGGTTCAGTGCGGTGGGGCGGTCCTCGCAGCCGGCCGTGGGCGACCAGTGCAGGCGGGCCGGGGTGTCGCAGCGGTGGGTGGGGTCGTACAGGAGGACGGGGCCGAGCTTGGCGCGCGCGTCCTTGGTCTCCTGCCAGAGGGCCGGGTTCGAGGTGACGACCAGCGCGGGGCCGGGGGCGTCCTGGAGGGCCGTGAACGCGCAGGCGTGGCGGATCTCGGGGCTGCCGTAGAGGAGGGGGCCCTGAGGGGCCGGGGGTTGCTCCACGATCGGTGGGGGCGGTGCCGCGAGCGGAGGGTGTTGTGCCGGGGCGGGCTGGGGCTTCTCCATGACGACGGGCGTCGCGGGGACGGGCCGTTCGATTCGCGGCTCGGGTACCGCGGTCGCCGGCACGGGGGCCTCCGAAGGCCGTGCGCGCCTCCGGGCCCGGCCCGCGCGCCAGCGGGCCACCGTGCCGAGGACGAAGACCGTCAAGACCAGCAGGATCAGCAACTGGCCGATGAACAGCCCCCAGAAGAGGCCCCAGCCGGGGAGCTGAGCGGGTGGGGTGCCCGCCCAGGCGCCGGCGATGTCGTGCGGCCGGGCGACGAGGTGGCGTATGGCAAGCGGAGTGCGGGTGAAGGCCATCGGGGCCGGCCAGGCGCCGCGCGCGAAGAGGGCCGCGAGGCCGGTGGCCGTCCACACCAGGACCGTCATGCCGAGGAGGAAGGCGAGCAGCCCGACCAGCAGGCCGTCCGGAATGCCGCCGCCCTCGCCCGCGCGTCCGGGGTCCCGGCCGCCGCCCCGCTCGTCCGCTCGCACGTGTTCTCCCTATGCCACCGTCGACTCGGAGTCGCCCACGTGCTGTTCCACGAAGGCCGCGGCCCGCTGCTCGGCCTCCAGTTCGGCGGCGCGCAGGGCGTCGTCGGCGAGGTCGGCGGAGGACTCCGTCATCGCGCGGTCGGTGAAGACCAGTGGGCGTTCGGTCTCGGTGACCAGGTGTTTGACCACCTGGACGTTGCCGTTGACGTCCCAGACCGCGATGCCGGGGGTGAGTGTCGGGATGATCTCCACGGCCCAGCGGGGCAGGCCGAGGACCCGGCCGGTCGCTCTGGCCTCGTCGGCCTTCTGTGCGTAGATCGTCCTGGTGGAGGCCATCTTGAGGATCGCGGCCGCCTCCTTCGCCGCCGCGCCGTCGACCACGTCGGACAGGTGGTGGACGACGGCGACGAAGGAGAGGCCGAGGCGCCGGCCGAACTTCAGCAGCCGCTGGAACAGCTGGGCCACGAAGGGGCTGTTGATGATGTGCCAGGCTTCCTCGACCAGGAAGATGCGCTTCTTGCGGTCGGGCCTGATCCAGGTGTGCTCCAGCCACACGCCGACGATCGCCATCAGGATGGGCATGGCGATGGAGTTGCGGTCGATGTGCGAGAGGTCGAAGACGATCAGCGGGGCGTCGAGGTCGATGCCGACCGTGGTCGGGCCGTCGAACATGCCGCGCAGGTCGCCGTCGACCAGCCGGTCGATCACCAGGGCGACGTCCAGGCCCCAGGCCCGTACGTCGTCTGTGGCCACGTTCATCGCCTCGGCGGACTCCGGCTCGGGGTGGCGGAGCTGCTCGACGATGTCGGTGAGCACGGGCTGGCGGTCGACGATGGTCTCGTTGACGTAGGAGTGGGCGACCTTGAGCGCGAAGCCGGAGCGTTCGTCCAGGCCGTGGCCGAGCGCGACCTCGATGATCGTGCGGAGCAGCGCGAGCTGGCCTGTGGTGGTGATCGCGGGGTCGAGCGGGTTGAGCCGGATGCCGTGGTTGAGCGCGGCGGTCGGGTCGAGCCGGATGGGGGTTATCCCCAGCTCCTCCGCGATGAGGTTCCATTCGCCGACGCCGTCCTCGCCCTGGGCGTCCAGGACGACGACCTGGCGGTCCTTGAAGCGGAGCTGGCGCAGGACGTACGTCTTCTCCAGCGCCGACTTGCCGTTGCCGGACTCGCCGAGGACGAGCCAGTGCGGGGCCGGGAGCTGCTGGCCGTAGAGCTGGAAGGGGTCGTAGATGTAGCCCTTCCCGGAGTACACCTCGCGGCCGATGATGACGCCTGAGTCGCCGAGGCCGGGGGCGGCCGTCGGCAGGTAGACCGCCTGGGCCTGCCCGGTGGAGGTGCGCACCGGGAGGCGGGTGGTCTCGACCTTCCCGAAGAGGAAGGACGTGAAGGCGTCGGTCAGGACGGACAGCGGATCTCGCATGGAGAGCCTCTACCTTCGGATGCCGGTGGCGAACGGGAGGGTGTTCACGAACGCGCGGTGGTGCTCGCGGTCGCACCACTCCAGCTTCAGGTACGACTTGCCCGCCGAGGCGCGGATCGTGCGCTTGTCGCGGTTGAGCGCCTCCGGGGAGCGGGAGGAGACGGTGATCCAGCCGACGAGGTTGACGCCGGCGGCTCCGCTGGCGAGGTCCTCGCCGCGCTGGTCGAGGCGGGAGTGGGCGGCGACGTCGCGCGGGTCGACGGTGCGGTTCATCTTGGCCGCGCGGGACGCCTCGGCCTCGTCGTTGGTCTTCTCCGTCAGCATGCGCTCGATGGCGATCTCGGTGGGTTCGAGGTCCATGGTGACGCCGACGGTGCGGATCACGTCCGGGGTGTGGACGAGGAGGGGGGCGAGGAAGTTGACGCCGACGGGGGTCATCGGCCACTCCTTCACCCAGGCGGTGGCGTGGCACCAGGGGGCGCGGGTGGTGGACTCGCGGGTCTTGGCCTGGAGGTAGGTGGGCTCCATGGCGTTCAGCTCGGCGGGCCAGGCGTTGCGCTGGGTCATCGCCTGGATGTGGTCGATGGGGTGGTCCGGGTCGTACATGGAGTGGATCAGGGAGGAGAGGCGGCCCTGTCCGAGGGGCTGGCGGACCCGGATGTCGGCTTCCTGGAGGCGGGAGCAGATGTCGGTCAGCTCGCGGGCCATGACGATGGCGAGTCCGGCGTCGCGGTCGAGCTTGCGGCCGGCCTGTGGGCGGGCCGCGCGGGCCATGGCGTGCGCCTCCGCGGCCAGGTCGCGGTTGAAGGTCATGCAGGCCACGAGATAGGCGCGGTGCTGCTCGCTGCTGGTGGAGACCATGGACTGGAGCTGGTCGTAGGACCGCTGGAGCCACTCGGGGGAGCGGCCGTCGCCGCGCATGACGACGTCCTTGGCGTGGGCGTCGGGGTCGGCGGGGAGGGTGCGGGCGAGCATCTGGATGCGGTTGACGAAGCCGTCGCCGTTCGCCACGTGCTTGAGGAGGGTGCCGAAGCGGTCGACCAGGGCTTCCTGGTCCTCGGAGTCGCGCAGGCCGACGCCGGGGCCCTCGATCTCGATGGCGGCGGTGACGGTCTTGCGGTCGGCGTGCAGCAGTACGGCGATCTCGTCGGGGCCGAAGGGCGCGGCGAGCCAGGTGATGCGGCCGATGCCGGGGGGCGGGCCGATCTCGACCTCGCGGCCGTCGAGGCGGGTGCCGGACTCCATGACGGGGGAGCGGTAGACGGCCTCGCGCTTGACGGTGCGCTTGTAGGAGCGGTTGATCTCGAACCACTTGTAGAAGGTGCGGCGCTTGTACGGCACGTAGACCGCGGCGACCGCGAGCATCGGGAGGCCGCTGAGGAGCGCGATGCGCAGGGGGAGGGCGGGTACGAGCAGGCCGCACATCATGCCGAGGAACGCGCCGACGACGATCAGCGCGATCTCGCCGGACTCGCGGTTGCGGCCGATGATCGCGTTGGGCCGGGCGCGGCCGATGAGATACGTACGGCGGGGCGAGACCGGATGGGACAGGTGGGCCTCGGTCGTCAACGCCCTTCACCTCCAGAGCGGTTGGTGCTGCTGTTGCGGGTGTTGCCTGCGTGCGGGGTGTTGACCGGGCTGGGCGCGCGGGGCGCGGGAGCCGCGGCGGGGGCGCTCTGCGGGGTGCGGCCGCTGTGCGCGGCGACGCCGCCGGAGGCGGGGTTGGCGGGGCGGGGGGTGCTCGCGCCCTGTCCGCCGCCGCCCGCGCCTGTGTCGGCACGGGTGCTGTGGGTCTTGATGCCCTGGGCGACGAGGGTGGCGGGGGAGCTGATGACGGCGGCGGCCTTGCCCTCGGCGCCCTGCATGATGCGGTTGTTGCGGGAGCCTGCGATCTCGTCGCCGAAACCGGGGACGAAGCGGTAGATCATCGCGCTGGCGAAGATCGCGAGCAGGATGATGGAGAGACCGGAGACGACGGCGCCGAAGGCGTCGGGGCCGCTGTCGCCGGAGAGGGCGCCGGCGAGGCCGAGGACGATGACGATGACCGGTTTGACCATGATGACGGCGATCATGATGCCGGCCCAGCGGCGCACGTGGCCCCACAGGTTCTTGTCGACGAGGCCCGCGTAGACGACGGTGCCGAGGAGGGCGCCCACGTACAGCAGGGCGGCACGGATGACGAGTTCGAGCCAGAGGACGCCCGCGGCGAGGATGCTGACGAGGGAGACGACGATCAGCATGATGGGGCCGCCGCCGATGTCGTCGCCCTTGTCCAGGGCGCCGGAGAAGGTGCCGAAGAACGTGTCCGCCTGGTCGCCGGTGGCCTTCGCCAGGACGTCGGTGACGCCGTCGGCCGCGGAGACGACGGTGTAGAGGATCAGGGGGGTGAAGGCGGAGGCCAGGACCGTGAGCCAGAGGAAGCCGACGGCTTCGGAGATGGCGGTGGTGAGGGGGACGCCCCTCACCGCTCGCTTGGCCACGGCCAGGAGCCACAGGACGAGGGTGAGGATCGTGGAGGCGGCGAAGACCACGGCGTACTGCTGGAGGAACTTCGGGTTCGTGAAGTCGACGTTCGCCGTCTCCTTCACCGCGTCGCTGAGCTTCCCGATCGTCCACGACGCCGCGTCCGCGCAGCCCTTGGCGAGCGAGGAGAGGGGGTCGAGGGAGGAGGTCAGGGGGTTGTCGGTGGTGAGACCCTTGCGGGCGCTGCCTCCGCGGTCTTCTTTTTCGCAGAACTGCTTGGCCGCGCCTCTGATCAGGTCGCAGGCGTCGTTGCCCGAGCTCGGCTTGGGGCTGGGCGCTGCGACGGCGCGGGTGGCCATCAGCACGGCTGCCGTCTGCACGCCCGTGAGGACCGCCGTGATCCTGAGGACGCGGTGGTTAGCGCGCATACGTGAACCCTCCGAACTCCTCGACGGCCTTCGTCATGTCGTTGGCGGTGGAAGCCCGCTGGTCGCGTCCGACGGGAACGGGCCCGTCCTTCTGCTGGAAGTCGGTGATCTTCCAGTCGCCGTCGGCCCAGCGCAGCTCGTACGTGGTGGTGTACCAGCTCTCGGTGACCGGGTTCTTCGAGGTCTCGCCGGACAGGCCGAACAGCGAGGTGTACCAGACTTCCACGGTGGCACTGTCCTGTGCCGACGCGGTGGTCTTGGTGCCGACCGGGATGGTGCGGGAGACGAACGTCTCCCCCTTGGGCGCGCTGCCGTCCTTCGCCAGACCGATGTTGGCGAGGAACCTCTCGTCCGAGTAGGCGCGGTCCATGGCCGATTGCTTGGCCGCCGCGGTGTCGGAGGCGTAGACCGTGTCGACGATCTGGTGCCGCCACCCGGTGTCGAACATCTCCGCCGACCCCAGCGCCACCGCGTAGTTGGCCGCCGCGCTCTCCGCTCCCTGCTTGCTGTGGGGGAACTTGGTGGGGATGCCGTTCTGCCTGGTGGTCACCGGGGTGTGGCCGGAGGCGGCGGTGGGGGCGGCCGGTTGGTGGGGGGCGCCCTTGGCCGGGGTTTTCGGGGACGTGGAGTTGTCGCGGTTGGCGAAGGCGATGGCTGCGATGAGGAGGACGACGACGCCGACGACGGTGATGAGGCTGCGGGAGGAGGAGCGGGGGTTGCGGCGGGGGGCGCCGCCGTAGGGGTCGCCGCCCGGCAGGTGGGTGCGGGTGTGCCCGGTGTCGGGGTAACCGTGCTCGCCTGAGGTGCTCATGCCGCGTACGCCCTCTCCGCCTCGTGTTCGTACGACGGTAGCCGGGCTGGTCCTCGCGCGGGCGCGGTGTGGTGACTGGACATCAGGGAAACACGACCTCGAGCCCGGGTGTCAGACGGCCATGCCGTACACGATGGTGAACAGTGTGCCGAGGGAGCCGATGATGAAGACCCCGGTGAGGCCCGCGATGATGAGTCCCTTGCCCTGCTCCGCGCTGAAGGTGTCCCGCAGCGCGGTGGCGCCGATGCGCTGTTTGGCCGCGCCCCAGATGGCGATGCCGAGGCAGAGAAGGATGGCGACGGCCATCACGACCTCGATCATCACCTTCGCTTCGTTGCCCAGGCTGCCGAAAGGCCCCCAGTCCGGAGCGATCCCGCCGATGATGGTGTTGATGTCTCCCTTGTCGGCCGCAAAGAGCATGTAAGTCACCGCCCCTGGTGGGTAGTTGTGCCGCCCCTCTGCCGTGTGCAGAGGTCAGGTCCCATTGTCGCCGACAACGTCGCCGTCGTATGTCGACTTGGCGGCATTCACAGGCGGTTCTCGAGTATTTGGCGCATATGGTCACTCTGTGTATCACGGCAGGTCACGCCGGGCAATGACGCGGGTGCGAAACCTGTGGTGTGGTTCCGTCGTTGGGATCTCTTACGGTACTTGCGCCCCGGGCAGGGGTTCTGACGGCCGGTCGGGTGAGGCGTCGAGACGATGTTCTCACGCGGTGTCAGCGTGGTTTGAGTCCGTGCAGCAGCAGGTGGACGTGGGTGTCGAGACCGGCCATGACCTCCTCGGCGTCCAGCGCGCAGCCGGCGATCAGGGCGGCGAGGCCGTGCAGGCCGGCGGCGGCGACCAGGGTGATGCGCTCGGGATCGCCCTGGACGATCTCGCCGCGTTCCTGGGCGCGGGCGAAGGTCCGGGTGAGTGCGCCGAGGGACTGGTCCACGGCGACGGCGAGCCGGTCGGAGCTGTCGGGTTCGTGCTTGCGCGCGAACATCAGCTCCAGCAGCTCGGGGTTGTCGACCGCGAAGCCGAGGTAGGCGCGGGCGAGGGCGGTCATGTGCTGCTCGAAGTCCGCCTCGGGATCGCCGTCGGCCGCGGCGCCGAGGGCCTGGTTCAGGCGCTCGTACCCGGCGAGGGCGAGGGCGTCGAGGAGCGCCTGCTTGTCCTTGAAGTGGCGGCCGGGGGCGGCGTGGCTGACGCCGGTGGCGCGGGCGAGCTCGCGCAGGGAGAGGGCGGCGACGCCCTTCTCGCGCAGGGTGCGCTCCGCGCTCTGGAGCAGAGCGGCGCGCAGGTCGCCGTGATGGTACGGGCGGCTCGTGGGGATGCGCGGCATGCGGGTCATCGTATCCCGATGTTGTCGGCGCCAGCTTTGTTGTCGTTGACATCATTGTTGGCGTTGCCTACATTGACGTCATGGCCGAGACGAGGGAAGCGCGCGGTGCGCGCCAGTGGAATGTGGACCGCCTGCCCGATCTGAGCGGCCGGACGGCCGTCGTGACCGGCGCCAACAGCGGGATCGGCTTCATGGCCGCCGCCGCGCTGGCGCGGGCCGGGGCGCACGTGGTGTTCGCGGTGCGCGACCTGGCGCGCGGCGCCGCCGCGGCGGGGCGGGTGAGCGGCAGCACCGAGGTGCGCCGCCTGGACCTGGCGGACCTGGACTCGGTGCGCGAGTTCGCCGGGGCGTGGGACCGCCCGCTGGACCTGCTGGTCAACAACGCGGGTGTGATGATGCTCCCCGAGGGGCGGACGAAGCAGGGCTTCGAGACGCAGTTCGGCACCAACCACCTCGGGCACTTCGCCCTCACCAACCTGCTGCTGCCGCACCTCACCGACCGCGTGGTGACCGTCTCCTCCGGCCTGCACCGGAGCGGGGACGGGCGGATCAGCTTCGAGGACGTCAACCTGCGCGGCCGCTACACCCCGACCCGCGCCTACGCCCAGTCGAAGCTGGCCAACCTGCTGTTCACCCTGGAGCTCCAGCGGCGCCTCACCGAGGCGGGGTCCGGGGTGCGCGCCCTCGCCGCCCATCCCGGCTACGCCGCGACCAACCTCCAGAGCCACGCCGCGAACCCGCTGGTCCGCCTCTTCATGGGCGTCGGCAACAAGGTCTTCGCCCAGGACGACAGGGGCGGCTCCCTGCCCACCCTGTACGCGGCCACCGAGGACCTGCCCGGCGCGTCCTACGTCGGCCCCGGCGGGTTCGGCGAGATGCGCGGCGCCCCGGCGATGGTCGGCCGGAGTGCGGCGGCGAGCGACCCGGAGGCGGCCCGCCGGCTGTGGACGCTCTCCGAGGAGCTGACCGGCGTCACCTGGGGGCTCGCGGTGCCCGCCACCGGCGACGGTGACAGGGTGTGACGAGCCGGGATGCCCTGAGTGGCCGTCGCGGGTAGGTTGGACGGCGCCCCGGCCTGCGACGGATGGGGACGAGGGCGCGGTTCACAGGAAAATCTCAGCGACGGACGGGCAGGTTTCTCACCCTGGGGGAACAGAGTGAGGACTTGATGAAGCACAGCGCACGCAACCCGGTCACCTCGCGGCCCGCCCTGCTCGGCGCGGTCGTGATGCTCGCCCTCACCTCGGCCTCCGTCGCTGCCGCCGACGACGGGCGCGGCCCGCTCCAGGTGACCGTCACCGCGCCCGCCGACGCGCGGACCGCCCGGGTGGGCGCGCTGTTCGGCGCGGACGGCGCGGGGCGGCCCGAGCGCGGTCACTTCTGCACCGCCTCGGTGGTGCACAGTCCGGCCCACGACCTGCTCGTCACCGCCGCGCACTGCATCACCCACGTGGACGGCAAGCTGTTCTTCGCGCCGGGCTACCGCAACGGCCGTGCGCCGTACGGGATGTGGCCGGTGGGGGAGTGGGTGCTGCCGGCGGGGTGGACGGCCGACAAGGACGAGGACAGCGACGTGGCCTTCGCGCACGTCGACGAGCTGGACGGCAGGCGGGTCGAGGACGTGGTCGGCGGGAACCGGTTCACCACCGGGACCGCGGCCGGCGCGGGTGCCGTCACCCTCTTCGGTATGCCGGACGCCCGTGAGACGCCGGTGATGTGCACCGACCGGCCGGTGGCGCGCGGTCCGGCCCAGCAGCGGGTGCACTGCCCCGGCTTCTCCGGGGGGACCAGCGGGAGCCCCTGGCTGAACGGGTCGGGACAGGTGGTCGGGGTGCTCGGCGGGCACCAGCGGGGCGGGGCGACGGCGGACGTCTCCTACAGTGTGGTGCTGGGCCGCGGGGCGGCCGCGCTCTACCGGACGGCGACCGGGGGCTGACGGGCCGTCGGACCGGGCCGGGATAGGCCGAATTGTTGGCCTGCGGGGCGCGTGCGTGGGCAAAGCGGCGTTGAACCGGCCGGTTATGGGGGAGGGTTGACCCGTGCGCAAAGTATGGGTGGCCGGGGGCGCCGCGATCGGTCTCGGCCTGAGCTTCGTGATGCTGCTGGTCGTCGGGGTGTACGTCGTCGCGGGAAACCTCGCGGGCGGGACCGCCACCGGCGGTGTCGGGCTGGCCAAGGGCGCCGTCCCGGCGGCGTACCAGACGCTGGTGCGCAAGTGGGGCAACCTGTGCCCCGCCATCAACCCCGCCCTGCTGGCTGCCCAGTTGTACCAGGAGAGCGGGTTCGATCCCGGTGCGCGCAGTCCCGCGAAGGCGCAGGGGATAGCGCAGTTCATCCCCGGCACCTGGGCCACCCACGGGGTGGACGGGGACGGCGACGGCGACCGGGACGTGTGGGATCCGCAGGACGCGATCCCCTCGGCGGCCTCCTACGACTGCGAACTGGCCAAGTACGTCAAGGACGTTCCGGGCGACATCTCGGCCAACATGCTCGCCTCCTACAACGCGGGCGCGTACGCGGTCATCCGGTACGGGGGCGTGCCGCCGTACCGGGAGACCCGGAACTACGTGAAGACCATCACGACGCTGGCGAAGAGCTTCGCCGCGCCCGTCACGCGGGTCGACCCCTCCCGGCAGGCCGCGGGAGCCATCGCCTACGCGCAGGGCAAGCTCGGCACCCCCTACCTGTGGGGCGGTACGGGTACGGCCGCGCAGAGCGGGCGGTTCGACTGCTCGGGGCTGACCCAGGCGTCCTACGACAGTGTCGGGATCAAGCTGCCGCGTGTGGCGAACGACCAGTACAACGCGGGTCCGCATCCCTCGCGGAACGAACTGCTCCCCGGCGACCTCGTGTTCTTCTCGCACGATCCGGCCGACTCGCGGGCCATCCACCACGTGGGCATCTACGTGGGCGGCGGCTACATGATCGACGCGCCGCGCACGGGTGCGGTGATCCGTTTCGACCCGATCGACGGCGGCGACTACTTCGGCGCCACGCGGGTCACCGAGGATGGCGCGAAAGCGCTCCCCACGCATGTGTAGCGGAGCGTGAACCCACCCCCTGAGCTGCGCGGACGGGTTTCTCTTCGATAACGTCTGGGTGATCATTCGGTGGAGGGTGGAACGTACGCGCAGGCGCTGTGCGTTCCTGTTCACGTAGCCGAGCAGACGTTAAGTGCGCCAGTGCAGCGGAAGCGGATCTACGACCCACGGGGGGTTGGCGCGACGCACACCGGGTGCGTCCGGTAAGACGACGAAGGGGCCGCAGCACCATGGCTGTACTCGCCGAATCCGGATCGAACCCCGACGTCGAGCTGCTCTACGACATCAACGGCCTGGCGAAGACCGCTCCGCACTGGTTCGACCGGGTCATGGAGTTCGTCGGCGAGTACGGACTCCCGGTCGCCATAGTCCTGCTGGTCCTCGGCTGCTGGCTGACGGTCCGGCGCCGGGGCGGCCCCGACGCGGTGTCCTCGGTGGCCGCGCTGGTGTGGGCGCCGCTCGCGGCGGCCGTGGCCGTGCTGGTGAACGTGCCCATCCGGGGCTTCGTGGAGCGGCCCCGCCCCTTCATGGACCACCAGGGCCTCGACGTCCTGATCGCGGGCAAGAGCGACTACTCCTTCGTCAGCGACCACGCGACGATCACCATGGCGATCGGCGTCGGCCTCTTCGTCGCCAACCGCCGCTTCGGCGTCGCCGGTATCGCGCTCGCCCTGCTGGAGGGCTTCTGCCGGGTCTTCATGGGCGTGCACTATCCGACCGACGTCGTCGGCGGTTTCGCCCTCGGTACGGCGGTCGCGCTGCTGCTCTCCCCGCCCGCCACGGCGCTGCTCACCCCGCTGGTGCGGGCCGTCGCCCGCTCCCCGCGCGCGGGACGGCTGGTGAGCGCCCGGCCTGCGGGCGGTGAGCGCGGGGACGCGCTGTTCGCCGGCGGCCGCGAGCCGGCGGGGTCGGAGGAGAAGGACCTGGCCGCGTAGGCGGGGACCACGCACTCACCGGGAAGGCCGCGGCACATGGTCGCCGCGGCCTTCCCTCTTGGTCACAGCCCCTGTGCGTACCCGAAGAACCGGTCCGGGTCGTACCGCTTCTTCACCTCGGCGAGACGGGTGCCCGCGCTGCCGTAGTAGGCGCGTCGCCAGTCGGTCAGGGCGGCGTCGGTGTAGTTCTGGTACGCGGCGCCGGAGGCGTGGGGACGCATCGCGGTGTGGGTGGCGTCCAGCCAGGAGCGGGCCGCCGAGCCGGAGCTGCTCGCGCCCCACGAGGCGAGGTACTGGGCCAGCATCCGGGAGCGGCGGTGCACGAAGGCGGTCGCGGTGGGCGAGACCCGGTTGACGGCACCGCCCAGCGCGGTGAGCGCCACACTGCCCGCGCCGCCGGACACCGCCCCGACCCGCTTCAGCAGGGTCGCGACGCCGGCCGGGGACAGCGAGCGGTCGAAGAAGTCGGAGCGGGCCGCGTAGGTCTCCCGGTGCAGGGCGCCGCGCGGGGAGCGGCCGGGGGTGGTGCCCGGCAGGTGGCACTGGGCGTCGGTGGCGAAGGCGGAGCAGCCGGCGTATATCTCCATCGCCTCCTCGTAGCCGTGGTTGCGCAGCGAGACGGCGGAGGCGTTGGCGCCCGCGCGGTGGGCGAGGCGGTCGACGGCGTTCTCCAGCTCGCTCCGGGAGCCCATGGAGAAGCAGGAGACGGAGACGGTCGGAGTGCGGCCCGCGGCGCGTTCCAGGTGCAGGGCGGACCAGATCTCGTCCGGCTGGGCGGGCCCCCACTCCTGCCAGGCTTTCAGGACCGCCGCCGCCTTCGCCCACGGCCAGCGCAGGGAGGCGGTCACGGCCCGCGGGGTGCGGTGGGTGGTGAAGCGCAGCTCGGTGACGACGCCGAAGTTGCCGTTGCCCGCGCCGCGCAGCGCCCAGAAAAGGTCCGCGTTCTCACGGGCGTCGGCGGTGAGGGCGCGGCCGTCCGCCGTGACCAGGGTGGCCTGGGTGAGGCTGTCGCAGGTGAGGCCGTAGGCGCGGGAGGCGACGCCGTGGCCGCCGCCGAGCACCAGGCCGGATATCCCGACCGTCGGGCAGGAACCGGCCGGTATGGTCGCGCCGTCGGCGCCCAGCGTCCGGTACACGTCGATCAGCTTGGCCCCCGCGCCCACCACGGCCTGCCCGCCCGAGACGCTCACCCGGTTCAGCGCGGACACGTCGACGATCAGGCGGCCGTCGCCGGAGGAGTAACCGGCGTAGGAGTGGCCGCCGTTGCGGATCGCCACCCTGATCCGGTGGGCGCGGGCGTACGCCAGCAGGGTGCGGATGTCGGCCGCGTGGGCCGCGTAGGCGACGGCGGACGGGCGCAGGGTGTCGAAGCGGGTGTTGTAGAGGCGGCGGGCCGCGGTCCAGGAGGCGTCGCCGGGGCGGACCAGGGTGCCGTCGAGGTCGCGGGCGAGGGCGGTCCAGTCGGCGGCGGCCTTCACGGAGGCGGAGGTCGCGGCGGACGTCAGGGTGGTGGACACCCGTGACCCCGGGACGCCGGGCCGGGCCGAGGCGCCGCCCGGTGCGCAGGCGGTGAGTGCGGTGAGGGCGGTCGCGCCGCCCGTGAGAAACGTCCGCCGGTCCATGTCGCTCGCCGTCCCCTCGCCCTGGTGGTGATCCCTCGGGGAGCCAGACGGGGTCCGGGGGGCCGGGGTTCCGGACAGGGGCGAGAACGCGTCACGCGCTGGGCGGCCGCCGGTACCTTCGCGTGTCCTGTCCGTGAGCGTTCCGTCACCTCACCAGGCCGACGGCAGGGGTTCACCCCTCGTTCACTTCGGGCCATCGGCGGCTTCACCTGTTCTGCCTAATTTCGGCCGTAGCCGGTACGGAGTGCGGAACGGATGCACTCGCGTACCACCCAACGTCGCACGCCGCCCCTAGCGGCGGCTCCTGGAAGGAACTTCCGAACGTGAAGCTTCAGCGCAAGAACCGGCTGCGCGCCCTCTCGCTCGGTGCGGTCGCCGTCTCCGGTGCCCTGGCCCTGACGGCGTGCGGTTCCGACGACACGGGCACGAAGGCGGGCACCGGCTCGTCCTCGTCGGCCGCCGCCGGTTCGATCAAGTGCGACGGCGCCAAGGGCCAGCTTCTGGCCGACGGCTCCTCGGCGCAGAAGAACGCGATCGACGCGTGGGTGAAGAACTTCTCCCAGGCGTGCGGTGTGCAGATCAACTACAAGGGCGCCGGCTCGGGTGCCGGTGTCACCTCGTTCAACCAGGGCCAGATCGCCTTCGCCGGCTCCGACTCCGCGCTGAAGCCGGAAGAGGTCGTCGCCTCCAAGAAGGTCTGCAAGGGCGGCCAGGGCATCGACCTGCCGATGGTCGGCGGCCCGATCGCGCTCGGCTACAACGTGCCCGGCGTGGACAACCTGGTGCTGGACGCCCCGACGCTCGCCAAGATCTTCGACAGCAAGATCCAGAACTGGAACGACCCGGCGATCAAGAAGCTGAACCCCTCGGCGAAGCTGCCCGACCTGAAGATCCAGGCGTTCCACCGCTCCGAGGACTCCGGCACCACCGACAACTTCACCAAGTACCTGAAGGCCACCACCCCGGACAACTGGAAGTACGAGGGCGGCAAGGCGTGGCAGGCCAAGGGCGGCCAGGCGGCCTCCGGGTCGGCCGGTGTGGCCCAGGGCGTCAAGCAGAACCCGGGCGCGATCGGCTACTTCGAGCTGTCCTACGCCAAGGACATGACCACCGTGGCCATCGCCACCGGTGCCAAGACCCCGGTGAAGCCCTCCACCGAGTCCGCCACCGCCGACATCGCGGCCGCCAAGGTCGTGGGCACGGGTAAGGACCTGTCGCTGAAGCTGGACTACAACACCAAGGCCGAGGGTGCCTACCCGATCACCCTGGTCACCTACGAGATCGTCTGCGACAAGGGCAACAAGCCCGAGACGCTGCCCGCGACCAAGGCGTTCCTGACCTACCTCGCCAGTGAGGACGGCCAGAAGGTGCTGGCGCAGAACGACTACGCGCCCGTCCCCGCGGAGATCATCGCCAAGGTCCGCACCACCGTCGCCTCCTTGAGCTGACCTGACCCCGAGTGTGCGCACCGGCCCCGCTTCCCCGGGGCCGGGCGCACCGTCCGGTGCACCGCCGCCCGAGCCGCCCCGCGCGGCTCAGCAGACCGGAGAACCCGATGGACATATCGACGACCACTGACGTACCCCCCTCCGCCCCCCGGCCCGACGCCGGCGAGCGGCGGACCGCACGGGGCGTGACCCGCCCCGGCGACCGGATCTTCCTGGCCCTCTCGCGCGGCTCGGGCATCCTGCTCCTGGTGATCATGGCCGCGATCGCGGTCTTCCTCACCTACCGGGCGTGCCTGGCGATCAGCGCCGACGACGGCAACTTCCTGACCACCTTCGAGTGGAACACCAACACCGACCCGCCGGTCTTCGGCATCGCCGTGCTGGCCTTCGGCACGGTGGTCTCCTCGGTCGTCGCCATGGCGCTGGCCCTGCCGATCGCGGTCGCCATCGCGCTGTTCCTCACGCACTACGCCCCGCGCCGGCTGAGCGGCCCGATCGCCTACGTGATCGACCTGCTCGCCGCCGTACCCTCGATCGTCTACGGCCTGTGGGGCGCCCTGATCCTCGTCCCGCACATGCAGGGCCTGTACGGCTGGCTGGACCAGTTCCTCGGCTGGACCGGGATCTTCGCCTGGCACGGCGGCGCCCCGCGCGCGATGCTGACCGTCGGCATCCTGCTGGCGATCATGATCCTGCCGATCATCACCAACGTGAGCCGCGAGGTCTTCCGCCAGGTGCCCCAGATGCACGAGGAGGCCGCGCTGGCCCTCGGCGCCACCCGCTGGGAGGTCGTCCGCATGGCGGTGCTGCCCTTCGGGCGCTCCGGTGTGATCTCGGCCGCGATGCTCGGCCTCGGCCGCGCGCTCGGCGAGACGATGGCCGTGGCCACCGTGCTCTCCCCGAGCTACGACATCCAGGCCAGCCTGCTCGACCCCGGTGGCGGCACCTTCGCCCAGAACATCGCCTCCAAGTTCGGTGAGGCGTCCGTGCAGGGCCGGGACGCGCTGATCGCCTCCGGTCTGGTCCTGTTCGTCATCACCCTGCTGGTCAACGGCGCGGCCCGCGCGATCATCGCCCGCCGCAAGGAGTACTCGGGGGCCAACGCATGAGCACCGCAATCTCTCCCGACGGCGCCGGTGTGCGGCGCGGCGCCGGGCTGCCGAAGTGGTCCCTGTGGGCCGTCGCGGCCGGGTCGATCGCCCTGGCCGTCGGTATCGGCCTGGTGGCCGGCCTCACCAGCCACGTCCAGTGGGGCCTGATCGCCGCGCTGCTGTTCGTCCTCGGCACCTATGTGGTCGCCGCCCGCGCGGAGGGCCGCCGGCAGGCCAAGGACCGGGTCGCCACCGCGCTGGTCTGGGTGGCGTTCCTGCTGGCCGTGATCCCGCTGGTGTCGCTGGTCTGGACGACCGTCTCGCGCGGTGTGAAGGTCCTCGACGGCTACTTCCTCAGCCACTCCATGGGCCTGGTCGCCGACTCCGAGCCCGGCGGAGGCATCTACCACGCCATCCTCGGCAGCCTGGAGCAGGTGGGCCTCGCCACCGCGATCGGCGCGCCCATCGGTGTGCTCACCGCGATCTACCTGGTGGAGTACGGCCGGGGCCGGCTCGCCCTGGCGGTGACGTTCTTCGTCGACGTGATGACGGGCATCCCGTCCATCGTCGCGGGCCTGTTCATCCTCAGCCTGATGCTGATCCTCGACCTCCAGCCCTTCGGGTTCGCCGGCTCGCTGGCCCTGGCGATTCTGATGATGCCCGTGGTGGTGCGCTCCACCGAGGAGATGCTGAAGCTGGTCCCGAACGAGCTGCGCGAGGCGTCCCTGGCGCTCGGCATCCCGAAGTGGCGGACCATCCTCAAGGTGGTCCTGCCGACCTCGCTGGGCGGTATCACGACCGGCGTCATGCTGGCCGTCGCCCGGATCGCGGGCGAGACCGCCCCGGTGCTGCTGCTGGTGTTCGGCAACCCCTTCATCAACGCCAACCCCTTCGAGGGCGCCCAGGCGTCGCTGCCGCTGTACATCTACCAGCAGTACGCGCAGAGCGCGGGCGCGGGCGCGGCCTACGACCGTGCCTGGGCCGCGTCGCTGACGCTGATCGCGTTCGTGATGATCCTCAACCTGGTGGCCCGCGGCATCGCCCGCTGGAAGGCCCCCAAGACCGGTCGCTGACCGCGGCCCCCCTCAGTGACCGACTGGAAGTGAAGCAATGGCCAAGCGAATCGATGTGAGCGGACTCACCGCCTTCTACGGTGCCCACAAGGCGATCGAGGACATCTCGATGACCGTGGAACCGCGTTCGGTGACGGCGTTCATCGGCCCCTCCGGCTGCGGCAAGTCGACGTTCCTGCGCACCCTGAACCGGATGCACGAGGTGACCCCCGGCGGCCGCGTCGAGGGCAAGGTGCTGCTGGACGACGAGGACCTGTACGGCAGCGGCGTCGACCCGGTGTCGGTGCGGCGCGAGGTCGGCATGGTGTTCCAGCGCCCGAACCCGTTCCCCACCATGTCCATCTTCGAGAACGTGGCGGCGGGCCTGCGCCTGAACGGCGGCCACCGCAAGAGCGAGCTGGACGACGTGGTGGAGAAGTCGCTGCGCGGCGCCAACCTGTGGAACGAGGTCAAGGACCGGCTGAACAAGCCCGGCTCCGGCCTCTCCGGCGGCCAGCAGCAGCGGCTGTGCATCGCGCGGGCCATCGCCGTCGAGCCGCGGGTGCTGCTGATGGACGAGCCGTGCTCCGCGCTGGACCCGATCTCCACGCTGGCGATCGAGGACCTGATCGGCGAGCTGAAGGAGCGCTTCACGATCGTCATCGTGACGCACAACATGCAGCAGGCGGCGCGCGTCTCGGACCGTACGGCCTTCTTCAACCTGGCCGGGGTGGGGCAGCCGGGCCGGCTGGTGGAGATCGACGAGACCGAGCGGATCTTCTCCAACCCGTCGGTGCAGGCGACCGAGGACTACATCTCCGGCCGCTTCGGCTGAGCCGCCGAGCCCCTCGCGGTGCTGCATGGCGGTGCCTCCGCGAGGATGTGGGAAGGGCCCGCCCCCGGTGTTCCCGGGGGCGGGCCCTTCCTCCGTGCGCGGGTTCTCTACAGCACGGCCAGGTTGACCAGCTCGAAGACGCCGGCCGCGACCAGCCCGGCGGCCGGCATGGTGATGAACCAGCCGAGCACGATGTTCTTGGCGACGCCCCAGCGGACCGCGTTGACCCGCTTGGTCGCGCCCACGCCCATGATCGCCGAGGTGATGACGTGGGTCGTGGAGATCGGCGCCTTGAACAGGAACGCCGTGGTGAACATGATCGACGCGCCGGTCGCCTCGGCCGCGAAGCCCTGCGGCGGGTCCAGCTCGATGATCTTGCGGCCCAGGGTGCGCATGATGCGCCAGCCGCCCGCGTAGGTGCCGAGCGACAGCATCAGCGCACAGGCGATCTTGACCCAGACCGGGATCGGGTCGCCGAAGGTCTCGTTGCCGGAGATCACCAGGGCGAGCACCACGACACCCATGGTCTTCTGCGCGTCCTGGAGGCCGTGGCCGAGCGCCATGCCCGCCGCCGACACGGTCTGGGCTATGCGGAAACCGCGCTTGGCCTTGTGCGGGTTGGCCTTGCGGAACAGCCACAGGATGGCCGTCATCACCAGGTAGCCGCCGATGAGACCGACCACCGGGGAGAGGAACATCGGGATGACGATCTTGTCGATCACCCCGCCCCACAGCACGTCGGTGCCGCCCGCCAGCGCCGCGCCCACCATGCCGCCGAACAGCGCGTGGGAGGAGGACGAGGGCAGGCCGAAGTACCAGGTGGCGAGGTTCCAGACGATCGCGCCGATCAGCGCGGCGAAGAGGATGCCCATCCCCTTCGAGCCCTGCGGGGTCTCGATCAGGCCCTCGGAGACGGTCTTGGCGACGCCGGAGCCGAGGAAGGCACCGGCGAGGTTCATCACGGCCGCCATCGCCAGCGCGGCGCGCGGGGTCAGCGCACGCGTCGACACCGAGGTGGCGATCGCGTTCGCGGAGTCGTGGAAGCCGTTGGTGTACGTGAAGACGAGCGCGACCCCTACGGTCACGATCAGAGCGAAGGTGTCCATCGACGCCTCAGGACTCCTTGACGGCGATGGTCTCCACCGTGTTCGCCACGTGCTCGAACGCGTCCGCCGCCTCTTCCAGCACGTCCACGACCTGCTTGAGCTTCAGCACCTCGATCGCGTCGTACTTGCCGTTGAAGAGCTGGGCGAGCAGCTTGCGGTGGATCTGGTCGGCCTGGTTCTCCAGCCGGTTGACCTCGATCCAGTACTCGGTGAGGTTCGCCATGGTGCGCAGGTTCGGCATGGCCTCCGCCGTCAGCACGGCGGCCCGTGCCAGCACCTCGATCTGCTGCTCGACACCCTTCGGCAGCTCCTCGATGTTGTAGAGGACGACCAGGTCGACGGCCTCCTCCATGAAGTCCATGATGTCGTCGAGCGACGAGGCGAGGTTGTAGATGTCCTCGCGGTCGAACGGCGTGATGAAGGAGGAGTTGAGCTGGTGGAAGATCGCGTGCGTGGCGTCGTCACCGGCGTGTTCCGCGGCCCGCATACGCTCTGCGATCTCGGCTCGGGCGGAGGAGTCCGCCCCGAGCAGTTCCATCAGGAGCTTCGAGCCAGTGACGATGTTGTCCGCGGACGCGGCGAACATGTCGTAGAAGCTCGTCTCCCTGGGGGTCAGACGAAAGCGCACGTGTGGTCCTCGGGATGCTTTGGTTTCGGTCAGGCTGATGCTAGGCGCATCATCCGGCCACGGCTATCGGGCCATCCCCCAGTGTCGCCCATCGCGCACGGTGCTCGGCACGGGGGACCTCGGACCGGTCCACTGCCCCGCGGAATTCGTTAGGCTATACCCGCCAGGGGTATACGGCCCCGCCGTCCCGAGATGGAGGCCCGCGATGACGACGACCGAGGCCGGCGCCACGCACGGTTACCACCACCGGAAGGACGAGCACCTCAAGCGGCTGCGCCGGATCGAGGGCCAGATCCGGGGGCTCCAGCGGATGGTCGAGGAGGACACGTACTGCATCGACGTGCTCACCCAGGTCTCCGCCTCCACCAAGGGGCTGCAGTCCTTCGCGCTCCGGCTGCTGGAGGAGCACCTGCGGCACTGCGTCGCCGACGCGGCCCTCAAGGGCGGCGACGAGATCGACGCGAAGGTCGACGAGGCGACGAAGGCCATCGGCCGCCTGCTGCGCACCTGAGCCAGGGCCTGTCCGGTGGATCGAGGCGCGGGGGAGCAGCGGTGCCGACCGATGCCGCGTCCGCGCCGTGGTCCGCCGGACAGGACCCGGCTGGTGCCGTGCCGGACGCCGCGAACCGGTGGACCTTTCCGGTCACAGCACTAGGCGGCACGCTCCTCGGTGACCCGGAGCACCTCGTCTATGCTCGCCAGGCTCAGCCGGTCCTCGGCGGCCGACGCGGCGATGATCAGTTCGCCGCACAGCTCTATCTCGGCGAGGGCCACGTGGTCCTGCACCGCCGTACCGCCGACCGGAGCCACGCGCGTCACCTCGTCCTCTTGGTCCTGCCTGCCGGTACCGGCTTCCTAGAGTAGGGATCGCGCCACGTACCGCGCATGGCACGGACGGGCTAGTCCGCCGGGGCCCCCTCGTCCTCCGCGAGGCGGCCTGCGTAGATGTCGGCGTCACGGGGGAGTGTGACGTCCACCTCGGTGCCGAAGGCGTGCAGCAGAGTGGTGGAGGTCACCGCCACGGCCGCCGCCCGGCGCCCGTTGACGAAGCTGAAGCGCTGGCGGAGCTTGCGGACACGGCCCTCGTCGTCGAGATACACGTCGAAGGGGACCTCGGCCGTGGCGAACCCCTTCGCCGCCGCGGCGAGCGGCGCCCGGTTGCCCGCCGAGGCCGCGCGGGCCGCGCCCGCCAGGTCGGCCGTGCCCCGGTAGTGCCGCACGGCGGCGCCGCCGACGCTGGTGCGGCCCACGTAGCTCGCGGTACGGGTGCCGCGCAGCACCTCCGCCGCCGCGTACGGGTCGGTCGCGCCGCCGGTGACCAGATTGCCGTCCAAGGCCGTGGCGGCCTCCACGCGGACCCATTTGCCGGCGGGCACGCCCGCGCCCCGGTTCTTCATGAACAGGGCTCCCGGGGCGAGGAGTTCGGTGATGGGCCGGTGTTCCGGAGTGCCGGTCGGGTCCGCCGGGAGGACCACGGTCAGTTCGCCGAGGCGTCGCTCGAAGTCGTACACACCCCGGCCCCGGACGGTGACGCGGGTGCCGCCGGTGGCCATCTCCATGGAGGTGGTGGCCCGGGCGGTGCCCGCCGCGCGCAGGGCGTCGGCGGCGTGCCGGAGCACGGCCACCGGCTCGCCGCCCGCGCCGTTCACCCCCGCGGCGGCGGCCCCGTTGCCGGAACACCCCGAGGCGCCCGCCCCGAGCCCGACCGTGAGTCCCATGATCCCCACCGCGACGCCCGTCCTGCCCGCGCGCGTGTGCTGCCGCCGATCCATGGCCTGCCTTACCCCCAGCCGGTTATGTCCGTCACTGGCCCCCTGTCGTTCCGGTTAACGACGGGTAGGGAGTGCCGTCACGCGCCGACCGGTCCCCGCAGGGGGTGTCAGGGGGGCGCGCGCAAGCCCCGGCGCGCGGCCGGTAGCGTGGCGTCGTGGCGTCTGAGGAGGGCCCCGAGGGGGCGCGGGAACACCGCACGGAGACGACCGAGCAGGGACGCTTCTGTGTGGCGCGGTGCAGTTGCGGCTGGCGCGGTCCCGCCCGGCGGGCGCGCAGCCAGGCGCGGACGGACGCGGAGGGGCACCCCGGGGGAGCGTGAGCGCTCCGTCCCTTCTGCCCCCGCTTTCAGTGGTGTTCGAGCCGCTGGGTGAGCGCGTCGAGCAGATCGCGGTCGCGGGGGTGGCTGATCCGGGTACGCGCCTCGGCGGGCGTCAGCCACACCACCCGGTCCACCTCGGAGTTGGGCGCGAACGCCCCGGAGACGGCCTCGGCGGCCCAGTACCGCACCTGCTTGGGCCGGCCGTCGACCGGATACCTCAGCGTCGGCAGTTCGGCCCCCAGCTCGGCCGCGTAGCCCGTCTCCTCGCCCACCTCCCGCACGGCGGCCGCCGGCGCGGACTCCCCCCGCTTGAGCTTGCCCTTGGGGTGCGACCAGTCGTCGTACCGGGGACGGTGCACCAGGCACACCTCCAGGGCGCCGGTGCCGGGGGCCCGGCGCCACAGGACGCAGCCGGCGGCGCGGACGAGCTTGGGGAGCGCGTGGGGGCCGGTGGGCACGGGAGGCTCCTCGGGGGTCAGGGGGTCTGCTGCCAGGTCTGCCGGAAGGCGAACCTCGCGGCCTCCACCTCGTGGCGCTGGTCGGCGTGCAGGACGCCGAGGGAGTAGGCGGTGGCGGGGGCGATGCGGGGGGTGCGGGCGGCCTGGGCGGCTTCGGCGGCGGCCTCGGCTGCGTCGCGGTGGCGGGTGAGGGCCTCGGCGGCGGAGCGGAGACGGGGGTCGGCGGGCGCGGGGTGCGGGATCTCGCGGGCGTAGCGGTGCAGGCGGAGCAGCAGCCTGACCTGGTGCCAGGGGCCGTCCTGGGGGTGCGGGGCGGGGTCGGGGGAGAGGCCGTGGACCAGTGCCTGCGCGTTGTAGGGGTCTCCGGCGGTGACCAGGGGCAGTACCGAGACGGCGCCGGCCAGCCGGTCCTCCGCGGCGGCGGCCGCCGGTCCCAGGGCGGCGGTCGCGGCGCCCGGTGCCAGGGGGACGTCACTGGCCAGCAGGGCGACCCGGTCGGCGACGGCGTGGAAGCGGGCGGAGCCCAGCGCCTCCAGCGCGGCGGAGTGGGCGCGGGTCCGGGCCAGGGTGAGGCGGCGCTCCAGCAGCGCCCCCGCCTTGGCCGCGCCCACGGTGAGACTGCCCCGCTCGGGGGCCGGTGCCGGGGCGCCCGCGTGCACCGCGGCTCCCACCGGCAGGGGAGTGGGCCCGGAGAGCCGGTGCAGCGCGAGCAACAGCCGGTCCAGCCGGGCCTCCTGCGTGTGCTCCAACGCCAACGTGCCCGACACCCAGGCCAGTTCCGGCCGTACCGAGTCGGCCCAGGCGGGGTCCAGCAGAGCCCGGAAGGTGTGCAGGGCGGCGCTGATCCGGCGGGCGGAGCGGCGCAGCGCGCGCCCCGCGCCGGCGGCGCCGTCGGCCCCGTTCCCGTGTTCCCGCTGGGCTCGCAGGGCGCGCAGGAAATCCGTGGCCTGCGCCCGGAGGTACGCGGCGAGGTCGTCCCCGGTGGGGTCCGTCCGGGCGGGACCGGCTCCCGCCGGGACGGTCTCCGGGTGGGGACGGTCAGGGTGTCGTGGTGCCACGCCGGCGCCTCCGGGCGTCAATGAGCGTCTCCTGTACGTTGCGCAACGGGTGTCCGTCGGCGTCGGCCGCGTGCCGGGTCCACTCGCCGTCGGGGCCCAGGTGCCAGGAGGCGGTGGTGTCGGACATGCCGGTGTCCAGCAGGCGGTTGAGGGTCGCCCGGTGGCCGGGGTCGGTGACCCGGACCAGCGCCTCGATCCGGCGGTCGAGGTTGCGGTGCATCATGTCGGCGCTGCCGAACCAGATTTCGGGCTCGCCGCCGTTGCCGAAGGCGAACACGCGGGAGTGCTCGAGGAACCGGCCGAGGATCGAGCGGACCCGGATGTTCTCCGAGAGTCCCGCGACACCGGGCCGTACCGCGCAGATGCCGCGCACCCAGACGTCGACCGGGACGCCCGCCTGGGAGGCCCGGTAGCAGGCGTCGATGACGGCCTCGTCGACCATGGAGTTGACCTTGATCTTGACGAAGGCCGGGCGGCCCGCGCGGTGGTGCTGGATCTCCTTGTCGATGCGCGATATCAGGCCGTCCCGCAGCGACTTGGGGGCGACCAGCAGCCGGCGGTAGGTCTCGCGGCGGGAGTAGCCGGAGAGCCGGTTGAAGAGGTCGGAGAGGTCCGCGCCGACCTGTGGATCGGCGGTGAGCAGCCCGAGGTCCTCGTACAGCCGGGCCGTCTTCGGGTGGTAGTTGCCGGTGCCGACGTGGCTGTAGCGGCGCAGGGTCTCGCCCTCCTGGCGGACCACCAGCGACAGCTTGCAGTGGGTCTTCAGCCCGACCAGGCCGTAGACGACGTGGCAGCCGGCCTCCTCCAGCTTGCGCGCCCACTTGATATTGGCGTGCTCGTCGAAGCGGGCCTTGATCTCGACCAGCACGAGGACCTGCTTGCCGGACTCGGCCGCGTCGATCAGCGCGTCCACTATCGGGGAGTCGCCGGAGGTGCGGTACAGCGTCTGCTTGATCGCCAGTACGTCCGGGTCCTGCGCGGCCTGCTCCAGGAACGCCTGCACCGAGGTGGAGAAGGAGTCGTACGGGTGGTGCAGCAGCACGTCGCGCTGGCGCAGTGCGGCGAAGACGTCCGGCGCGGAGGCGGACTCCACCTCGGAGAGGTCCCGGTTGGTGCCCGCGACGAACTTGCGGTACTTCAGCTCCGGCCGGTCCAGGCCGTGGATGCGGAACAGACCGGTGAGGTCCAGCGGGCCGGGCAGCGGGTACACCTCGGCCTCGGAGATCTTCAGCTCGCGCACCAGGAGGTCCAGCACCTCGCGGTCGATGTCCTCCTCGACCTCCAGGCGGACCGGCGGCCCGAAGCGGCGCCGCATCAGCTCCTTCTCCAGCGCCTGGAGCAGGTTCTCCGCGTCGTCCTCCTCGACCTCCAGGTCCTCGTTGCGGGTGAGCCGGAAGGCGTGGTGCTCCAGCACCTCCATGCCGGGGAACAGCTCCTCCAGGTGCGCGCCGATCACGTCCTCCAGCGGGACGAACCGGCCGGGGCTGCTCTCCAGGAAGCGGGACAGCAGCGGGGGCACCTTGACGCGGGCGAAGTGCTTGTGGCCGCTGACCGGGTTGCGTACGACGACGGCCAGGTTCAGCGAGAGGCCGGAGATGTACGGGAAGGGGTGCGCGGGGTCCACGGCGAGCGGGGTCAGCACCGGGAAGATCTGGTGCCGGAACAGGGTGAACAGGCGGGCCTGCTCCTTGTCGGTCAGCTCGCTCCAGCGGACCAGGTGGATGCCCTCCTCCGCGAGTGCGGGGGCGACGTCCTCGTGGTAGCAGGCGGCGTGCCGCGCCATCAGCTCGCGCGAGCGGGACCAGATCATCTCCAGCACCTCGCGGGGCTGGAGCCCGGAGGCGGAACGGGTGGCGACCCCGGTGGCGATACGGCGCTTCAGACCGGCCACCCGGACCATGAAGAACTCGTCCAGGTTGCTGGCGAAGATCGCGAGGAAGTTGGCGCGCTCCAGCAGCGGGGTGGTGGGGTCCTCGGCCAGCTCCAGCACGCGCTCGTTGAAGGCGAGCCAGCTCCGCTCCCGGTCCAGGAAGCGGCCCTGGGGCAGCGGGGCGCCGTCCGTGGCCCGCTCCTCGTACACGTCGAGGTCGGCGTCGAGATCCGGTTCCAGGTCGGAGACGGCCGCCGCGACCGTGTGCGGGCGGTGGGCGGCGATCGAGCCCACGGGGGGCTGCGGCCGCAGGGCGGCTTCGGGGGACGGGTGGGCCGGTACCTGGGCTTCTCGCTGACTCATGAACCCATTCTTCCGCGCCAGGGGCGTTACGGCAGCGTCTGTTCTCAAGTGATCCGCGGGAACGGACGCGCCACCTCCGGCCCCTCCGGGCCGCGGCTGGGAGTGGGGGGCCACGGGTTCCATCGCCCGAGGGTCGCAAGCGGTTCTGAATCAAGGGTTACGGGCACATGACGCGTGGGAAATCGGGGGGCGGCCCCCAGGGGCCGGGGGCCGCCGTCGCAGGTCAGCCGGTGCGCCGCCGCAGCACCAGGAAGCAGGCGGCGGTCAGCAGCGCGGCCACGACCAGCAGGAGGGCGCTGGTGGTGAGCTGGAGGGGCCAGTAGTGGGAGGCGGGGTGGTAGGTGGTGAAGTAGCCGGTGCCGCCGTGGCTCTCGTACAGGCGCAGGCAGGCGGTCACGCTGGGGACACGGCACTCGGGGGTGGGGACGTGGGCTCCGCCGCTGGTGACCATGCCGTGCGAGAGCTCCACACCCGAGTGCAGGTGGGGATACCCCGCCCGGAAGGGCACCGTCCGGGTCACGGGTGTCCACAGGTGCGGCACGAGCCGGTGGGCGCCCCCGAGCAGCAGCACCGAGGCGGCCAGGCTCAGGCCGAGGGCGGGCAGCGCGCGGCGGACCAGCAGGCCGGTCAGGGCGCCCACGGCGAGCGCGGTCAGGCAGGCGGCGACGACCGTGAGGCCGTTGGCGTGGAAGGTGAAGGGCTTCCACCATTCGTCCCGCGGCTCCCCCCGGTCGTCGGCGGCCTCCCAGGCGAAGCGGTGGAGAGCCACCAGCAGACCCGCGCCCACCGTGACCACCGCCGCGGGCACGGCCAGCCGGACGGCCAGCCAGCGCGCGGGCCCGACACCCTGGGTCCAGGCCGTCACCGCGGTACCCGACTCCAGCTCCCGCGCGGTCAGCGTGGCGCCCGCCCACGCCGCCACGAGGAACGGCAGGAGGATCACGGCGTACGTCAGCAGCGTGTACGTGGTGGCGTACGGACCGGGGTCGAGGAGGGGGCACGCGTCGAGGCCGGCGCATGCCCGCCGCTGCGCCCAGGCGCGGTTCGCCAGGTCCGCGGGCGAGCCCGCCGCCCACAGCAGCAGCCCGCCGATCACCGCGGTGAGGGCGGTCCACAAGGTCACCGCCCACCGGTGCAGGCGGAACGTCCAGCGGGCGGAGACGGAAAGACTGCTCACGCGGCGCGCTCCTCGGTCAGGGTGAGCGCGGGCGCGTCCGCGCCGCGCAGGTGGGCGAGGACGAGGTCCTCCAGGGTGGGCCGCCCGGTGCGCCAGTCGCCCGCGACCGGCCCGGCCGGCCGGATCAGCGCGGAGAGCTGACGTCCGGTGGTACGGGACTCGACCACCGTGTGCCCGGTCAGCGCGCCCTCCTCGGCGGAGCCGGCTACGCGCAGGTGGGCGTCGAGCAGATCGTCGATCCCGCCGGCCAGCCGCACCCGGCCGGAGCCGATGAGCAGCAGGTGGTCGCACGACTCCTCGACCTCGGCGACGACGTGGGAGGACATGGCGATGGTGGTGCCGTGCTCGGCCGCCGTGCCCATCAGCACTCCCATCAGATCGTGCCGGGCGAGAGGGTCGAGGTCGGCCATCGGCTCGTCCAGCAGCAGCAGTCCGGGCCGCTTGCCCAGCGCCAGGGCGAGCGCGACCCGGGTGCGCTGACCGACGGAGAGGGACCGTATCCGGGCACCGGGGTCGAGGTCGCCCCCGGCGACGACCCGCTGCGCGCCGGCCGCGTCCCAGCGGCCGGGGTTGAGGTCGGCGCCCATGCGCAGCGTCTCGGCGACCGTGAGCTGCGGATACAGCGGCCTGGTCTGCGCCACGTAACCCACGCGGGGGCGGGCGTCGGCCGGAGATGTGCCCAGGACCCGCAACTCACCCTCGGTGGGCGCCATGAGGCCCGCCGCGATGGCGAACAGGGTGCTCTTTCCGGCCCCGTTGGGGCCCACCACGGCACACACGCGGCCGGCGGGCAGCCGGAACGCGCAGTCGCGCAGCGCCCAGGCGCCCCGCCGTCCGTACCGTCTGCCGAGGCCGGTGGCCTCGATCGCGGCGTCGCTCATGAACGTTCTCCCTGGAAGTTCCTGTCGAGGACGGCCGTGAAGAGGGCCGCCATGTCGTCCCGGTCCCATCCGGCCCCGACCGCCCGCCGGGCCCACTCCTCCAGCTCGGCCCGCAGCGGCGAGTCGGCGGGGGCGGAGCCGAGCGTGCGGCGGACGAAGGTGCCCAGCCCGCGTCGGGCCTCCACCAGTCCCTCCCGCTCCAGCTCGCGGTACGCCTTCAGGACGGTATTGGGGTTGATGGCGGTGGCCTCCACGACCTCGCGGGCGGTGGGCAACCGGTCGCCCGGGCGCAGCAGTCCGAGGCGCAGCGCCTGTTTGGTCTGCTGGACGAGCTGGACGTAGGTGGCGACCCCGCTGTGCCGGTCGATGCGGTATTCGACCACGCGCTGAACCACCCTTTCACTAATTGATTAGTGGAATGGTGGTGCGGAAGAGGGGCGCCCGTCAAGCCCGGACGCCCCTCAAGTCAGCTCGCGGCAAGCCCCGTTCACGTCTCCGTGCGGTACATCAGGTCCGTCTCGTGGGTGGTGAAGCCCAGCCGTTCGTACACCGACACCGCCGCCTTGTTGTCCGCGTCGACGTAGAGCATCGCGGTGGGCAGGCCGCGCCCGGCCAGGTGGCGCAGGCCGATCGTGGTGAGGGCCTTGCCGAGACCGCCGCCCTGGCGGCCGGGGCGCACTCCGACCACGTACACCTCGCCCAGCCTCTCCTCGGCGTGCTCCTTGGTCCAGTGGAAGCCGACCAGCTCGCCGTCCTGCTCGGCCAGGAAGAACCCGGCGGGGTCGAACCACGCCTCACCCTCCCGGTCGTCCAGGTCACGCCGGGTCAGCGAGCCCTGCTCGGGGTGGTGGGCGAAGGCGGCGGCGTTGACCGCGAGCCACGCCTCCTCGTCCCGGCCCGGCTCGAAGGCCCGTACCGTCACGCCGTCCGGCAGCACGGGGTCGGGCAGTTCGAGGCCGGTCAGCGGGCGCCGCATCTGGCGCAGTTCGCGGAACAGGGTCAGACCGAGCACCTGCCCGAGATGCCGGGCCGCCGGGTGGCCGCCGTGCGCCCAGACCCGCAGCCGCTTGCCGGAGGCCGCCAGCAGGGCGGTGCCGAGCGCCCGTCCGTGCCCGCGCCCCCGCCGCGTGGGCCGCACGACCAGCTCGGCGGCAGGCGCCTCCACCGGGTCGGTGTCCTCCAGCTGGGCGTAGCCGGTCAGTTCGTCCCCTGCGTACAGCAGCAGATGGGAGACGCCCGGCCGGGCGCCGCCGCGCAGCTGCAGCCGCCCCTGCTCGGAGACCGGCTGCTGCCCGTCCGCGCGGGCGGCCTCGGTGAGGAGCGCCAGCACGGCCTCGGCCTGGTCCGGCGTGAGGGCGGCGTGCGTCTCGATGGAGCGGGCGGGGAAGGACCGTACGGAGTCGTCGCTGCTCATGCGTATGAGAGTACGGCGCGGGCGGCCGGCGCAGGGTGCCCGGGAAACCCGTTTCCGCCCGGCGGGTCCGGGCGGGGAGAATGCCGGCCATGGGACATCTGGACGTGGCGCATGTCGAGTACTACCTGCCGGACGGGCGGGCGCTGCTCGGTGATGTGTCGTTCCGTGTCGGCGAGGGCTCAGCGGTGGCGCTGGTCGGCCCGAACGGCGCGGGCAAGACGACGTTGCTCAGGATCATCGCCGGTGAACTGGACGCGCACGGCGGCAAGGTGGGCGTCAGCGGCGGACTCGGGGTGATGCCCCAGTTCGTCGGCGGCGTCCGGGACGCGTCGACCGTCCGCGACCTCCTCGTCTCCGTCGCCCCCCGGCGCATCCGCGCGGCCGCGAAGGCGGTCGACGAGGCCGAGCACGCCATCATGACCGTGGACGACGAGGCCGCGCAGATGGCGTACGCCCAGGCCCTCTCCGACTGGGCCGAGGCCCAGGGGTACGAGACGGAGACCCTGTGGGACATCTGCACCACGGCCGCCCTCGGCATCCCCTACGACCAGGCCCAGTGGCGCCAGGTGAACACCCTGTCCGGCGGTGAGCAGAAGCGGCTGGTGCTGGAGTACTTCTTCCGGGGCCACGACGAGGTGCTGCTGCTGGACGAGCCGGACAACTACCTCGACGTGCCGGGCAAGCGCTGGCTGGAGGAGCAGATTCGGGCCACCCGCAAGACCGTGCTCTTCATCTCGCACGACCGGGAACTGCTCGCCCGCTGTGCCGAGCGGATCGTCAGCGTGGAGCCCGCCGAGGGTGGCGCCGACGTATGGGTGCACGGGGGTGGCTTCGCCACGTACCACGAGGCCCGCCGCGAGCGCTTCGCCCGCTTCGAGGAGCTGCGCCGTCGCTGGTCGGAGAAGCACGCCCAGCTCAAGAAGCTGGTGGTCACCCTCCAGCAGGCGGCCTCGGTCAGCCACGAGATGGCCTCGCGCTACGCGGCCGCGCAGACCCGGCTGCGCAAGTTCGAGGAGGCCGGGCCGCCGCCGGAGCCGCCCAAGGAGCAGGACATCCGGATGCGGCTGCGCGGCGGCCGTACCGGGGTGCGCGCGATCACCTGCGAGGCGCTGGAGCTGACCGGGCTGATGAAACCGTTCGACCTGGAGGTCTTCTACGGCGAGCGGGTCGCGGTCCTCGGCTCCAACGGTTCCGGCAAGTCCCACTTCCTGCGCCTGCTGGCGGGCGCCGGCATCGCGCACACCGGGCTGTGGAAGCTCGGCGCGCGGGTGGTGCCGGGTCACTTCGCGCAGACCCACGCCCACCCGGAACTGGTCGGCCGCACCCTGCTGGACATCCTGTGGTCCGAGCACTCCCAGGCGCGCGGCCCGGCCATGTCGATCCTGCGCCGCTACGGCCTGGACCGGCAGGCCGAGCAGAACTTCGAGCGGCTCTCCGGCGGCCAGCAGGCCCGGCTCCAGATCCTGCTGCTGGAACTCGCCGGCACCACCGCCCTGCTGCTGGACGAGCCCACCGACAACCTGGACCTGGAGAGCGCGGAGGCCCTCCAGGAGGCACTGGAGGCGTACGAGGGGACCGTGCTGGCCGTCACCCACGACCGCTGGTTCGCCCGCTCCTTCGACCGCTTCCTGGTCTTCGGCTCCGACGGCCGGGTCCGCGAGACCCCGGAACCGGTGTGGGACGAACGCCGGGTGGAGCGCGCCCGCTGAGGGCGCTGTCCCGTAGTCCCCGGCGGGCGCGCGACGACAGCCACGGCGCCTCGCCGCGTTGCCCCCGTACGCCCGGTACGAGGGCGACCCTCGCGCCTTGCGATGCACCGCATCCGCCGCCGCGCGCTGATCCACCGGGGACCACGGGACAGCCCTCAGGGGCTTTCGTTCTGGTCAGGCCGGGTCAGGGACCGGACCCCGCACCTCGATCCGCCGGGCCCTAGTCCTCCTGGTGCGTGTTCGGCGGCGGCGTCGGCGCGCCCGGCAGCCGGACGGTGGCGACCGTGCCGCCGTCCGGGGCGCGGTCGAGGGTGACCTCGCCGCCCGCCTGCTGGACCGTACGGGCCACGATGGACAGGCCGAGCCCCGAGCCGGGCAGCGCGCGGGCGCTGGGGGAGCGCCAGAACCGGTCGAAGACGTAGGGGAGTTCGTCGGCCGGGATGCCCGGACCGTGGTCCCGGACGGTCAGCACGCCATCGGTCAGCCGGACGTCGACGGTGCCGCCCTCGGGGCTGAACTTCACGGCGTTGTCCAGGATGTTGACCACCGCGCGCTCCAGCGCCGAGGGCTCCGCCCGGACGAACCAGGGCTCCAGGTCCGCCGTGATCGTCAGCTCCGGCCCGCGCAGCCGGGCCCGGCGCAGCGCCTCCTCGACGGTCTCCTGGAAGGAGAACACCTGCACCCGCTCCCCGCGCTGCCCCTCGGCGCGGGAGAGTTCCTGAAGGTCCCCGATCAGCGCGGCCAGCTCGGTCATCTGGGCCTTCACCGAGGCCAGCAGCGCCTTGCGGTCGGCGGCCGGGATCGGGCGCCCGGTCTCCTCGCTGCGGGTCAGCAGCTCGATGTTGGTGCGCAGCGAGGTGAGCGGGGTGCGCAGCTCGTGCCCGGCGTCCGCGATCAACTGCTGCTGGAGGTCGCGGGACCCGGCCAGCGCGGTCGTCATCGAGTTGAAGGACCGGGAGAGCCGGGCCACCTCGTCGTCGCTGTCGTCGGCCACCGGGATGCGGACGGCGAGGTCCTCGGTGCGGGCCACGTGCTCGACCGCCTCGGTCAGCTTGTCCACCGGCCGGAGCCCGGCCCGCGCCACCGCGAGCCCGGCCGCGCCCGCGCCCACCACACCGATCCCGGAGACGAGCAGCAGGATCAGCGCCAGGTCGCTCAGGGTGCGCTGGGTGTCCTTCAGGGAGAAGGCCACCATCACGGCGACCTCCGGGTACGGCTGCGTACCGGGGGCTCCGCCGACGGGAACGGCGCTGGTCATCACCCGTACGTCGTTGCCCTTGGAGTCGACGCCGTCGCGCAGGGTGCGCCGGCCGAGGGTGGCGTGGCGGGCGGCGGCCACGTCCGCGGCGGTGGTCTTCACCGTGCCCTCGGAGAACGGGGTGACGCACGTCTTGCCCTCGGCGGTGACGATCTGGAGGTAGAGGAACGAGGGCGGTCCCTCGTCCGCGCCGGGGGACTGCGGGCAGGTCAGCAGCAGCGTGGTCACCTGGTCGGGGCTGAGCGGGCGGCCGAGGCTCTGCAGGCGCTCGTCCATCTCGCTGTAGAGCTTGCCCTGCACGATGAACCAGCAGGTCACCGACACCGCGGCCACCGCGAAGGCGACGGCCGCCGCGACCAGCATCGCGAGCCTCGCCCGGATCGGCAGCGCCTTGTAGCGGCGCATCAGCCTCCTCACTCGGCGCCGCCCTGCCGCAGGACGTACCCGACGCCCCGGACGGTGTGCACGAGCCGGGGCTCGCCGCCCGCCTCGGTCTTGCGGCGCAGGTACATCACGTACACGTCGAGGGAGTTGGAGGAGGGCTCGAAGTCGAAGCCCCACACCGCCTTGAGGATCTGCTCCCGGGTCAGCACCTGGCGCGGATGCGCCATGAACATCTCCAGCAGCGTGAACTCGGTCCGGGTCAGCTCCACCTGCCGCTCGCCCCGCCGTACCTCCCGCGTGGCGAGGTTCATCCGCAGGTCGCCGAAGCTGAGCGCCTCGTCCTCGCGGGCCTCGGCGGAGACGCTCCCGGCGTACGAGCTGCGCCGCAGCAGCGCCCTGATGCGGGCGAACAGCTCGTCCAGCTCGAAGGGCTTGACCAGGTAGTCGTCGGCCCCGGCGTCCAGTCCCGTCACCCGGTCCCCGACCGTGTCCCGGGCCGTCAGCATCAGGATCGGGGTGGTGTCCCCGGTGTTCCGGATGCGGCGGGCGGCGGTCAGCCCGTCCATGCGGGGCATCTGGATGTCCAGCACGACCAGGTCGGGCCGGTACTCCCCGGCCTGCTCCAGCGCGTCCGCTCCGTCGACGGCGGACCGGGTGTCGTACCCCTCGAAGGCGAGGCTGCGTTCCAGGGCCTCGCGTACGGCCGGTTCGTCGTCGACGATCAGGATGCGCTGGGGGTCGCGGTCTCCTTCGGCGGGGCTCATCGCTGGCGGTACCTCGCGGGTGCGGTGGGGCGTGGACGGGGCGGTCATCAGCCTCGCACGTTTCGGCTCCGCCGCGTCCGAGGCCGGGGGGTCAGACCCCGGCCGGGGTGAGCCGGGTCAGGGCGTCGAGGCGGTTCAGCGGCACCTTGCGGCGGTGCGGGCGGGCGGCGGAGGTGCGCAGACCCATGAGCTGGGGCGCGGGAGTGGGCAGCTCGGGCAGGCGGGGTCGGGGGTCGGGGGTGTGCAGCTCGTGCGCCACCTCGAGGGCGACGACGACGTTCGCCGGTCCGGAGACAGGGGCCTGGTGCGAGACGCGCTTGATCATGACGTTCTCCCTGCTGCTCGGTACTGCTCGGTACTGCTGGTGCTCGGGGAAGTGCTGTCAGCTCGTGGAACCCGCCCGGAGCTTCGCCAGGTCGGCCTTGACGGTGTCGACGGGGATGGCGAAGCCGAGCCCGATGCTGCCCGCGTCCGAGGACGAGGAAGCCTGGGAACCCGAGGAGTACATGGCGGAGTTGATCCCGATCACCCGGCCCGAGGCGTCGATGAGGGCGCCGCCGGAGTTGCCGGGGTTGAGCGAGGCGTCGGTCTGGATGGCCTTGTAGGTGGTGGTGGAGGAGCCGGTGTCGCCGTTGAACTCACGGCCGCCGAACTGGAACGGCCACTGCTCCTCGCCGCCCGGCCCCTGGCCGCTTCGCCCCTCGTCGGTGGAGACGGTCACGTCCCGGTCGAGCGCGGAGACGATGCCGCTGGTGACGGTGGAGGTCAGCCCCTCGGGGGAGCCGATCGCCACGACCGTGTCACCGACCTGGACGCCCGAGGAGGTGCCCAGCGGCGCCGCCCTGAGCCCCGAGGCGCCCTCCACCCTCAGCAGCGCCAGGTCCTTGGAGCTGTCGGTACCGACCACACGGGCGGTGCGGCTGGTGCCGTCGCTGGTGCGCACCTTCACCGAGGAGGCGCCGGAGACGACGTGGTTGTTGGTGACGATCTCGCCGTCGGCGCTGACGATCACGCCGGAGCCGGTGGACGAGCCGCTCGCGAGGGTCGCGTTGACCTCGACCACGCTGGGGGTGAGCGCCGCGGCGATGTTCGCCACGTCGCCCTTCTTGCCGGCCGCGACCACGGGGGTGGACGTGCCGGTGGCGGGGGTGCCGTGCCCGGTGAGCTGCTGGATGGCGTAGGCGGTGCCTCCGCCCACCGCGGCCGCGCCCAGCGCGACCGCCGCGAGCAGCGAGACCGGGCCACCGGGACGCCTGCGCCGATGCCCGGACCCCGCGGTGGGGGCGTGGGCCGGCGGGGGCGGCCACTCGGGGTGCACACCCGCCGCGGGGAAGGCCGCGTACGGCTGTGCGGGAGTGCCCTCGGGGTGCTCGTCCTCGTGGCCGCCGCTGCGGCGCGTGCTCTCGGTCATACGAGGAGCATGTCCCGCGACCATGAGAGCTTCCTGAGGCCCGTCTGAGAACCCCGGCAGAACCGCCTTCGGTTCCTATGAGACCTCGCTGACCTGCGCTTTCAGCTCGCGCATCCGCAGCTCGCGCGGACCTGGAGGCGGGAGGGGAAGGTCTTCAGCCGCTCCCGGCGCGAGCCCGCCACGCGCAGCCCGTCGTCCAGGACCAGGTCGACCGCCGCGCGGGCCATCGCCGGGCGGTCGGAGGCCACCGTGGTCAGCGGCGGGTCGGCGAGCGCCGCTTCCTTGATGTCGTCGAACCCGGCCACCGCCAGCTCGCCCGGCACGTCAAGCCGCAGCTCGCGGGCGGCCCGGAGCACGCCGATGGCCTGGTCGTCGGTGGAGCAGAAGATCGCGGGCGGGCGGTTCGGACCGGCCAGGACCTCCAGCGCCACGCGGTAGGCGTCGTAGCGGTTGTAAGCGGCCTCGAAGAGGCGGCCCTCGGTGGACAGACCCGCCTCGGACATCGCCCGGCGCCAGCCCTCGACGTGGTCGGAGACCGGGTCGCCCACCGCGGGGGTGTCGGCGGTGCCGCCCATGCAGGCCACGTACTCGTACCCGTGCTCCAGCAGATGGCGGACGGCGAGCTGGGCGCCGCCGAGGTCGTCGGTGGTGACGGCGACGTCGTCGATGGCCTCCGGGCGCTCGTGCAGCAGCACCACGCGGGCGTCCCACGCCTCGATCTCGGCGGCGGCCTGGTCGTTCAGCGCGTGCGAGACGAGGATGAGACCGGAGACCCGCATGCCGAGGAAGGCCCGCAGATAGTGGACCTCGCGCTCGGCGATGTAGTCGGTGTTGCCGACCAGGACCATCTTCCCGCGCTCGGAGGCGGCCTGTTCGACCGCGTGCGCCATCTCCCCGAAGAAGGGCTGGCGGGCGTCCGGGATGATCAGACCTATCAGGTCGGTACGGCGCGAGGCCATCGCCTGGGCCACCCGGTCCGGCCGGTACCCCAGTTCCTGGATCGCCGCGAGGACACGCTCGCGCGTGGCCGGGGCGACCGGCCGGGGTCCGTTGTTGATGACGTAGCTGACCACGGCGGTGGAGGTCCCCGCCAGCCGTGCCACATCATCCCGAGTAACCTTCGCCACGCGCGGAGTCTACGCGGATTGACCCGCTCTGGGCAGGGCATTCGTGGCGTGGACCGCGGGCCGGGAGCGCCGGGGGTGCCCTGGCACCACCCCGGCCGCGACGGCTCCAGGGCCGGTCCGGCGGATCGGGCTGCGGGGAAGCAGCGGTGCCGGTCGATCCCGGTGAGCCGGATGATCCGCCGGACAGCCCCTAGGCGTCCGCCGGGACCGCGCTGTCCTCGGCGACCCCCGGGGCGTCCCCTTCCGCCGCTTCCGCCGTCCTCGCCCGCCCGGACGAGGCCCGCCGGGTCTCGGCGCGGGCCTCCTCGGCGGCCCGGTCGGGCTTCTCCGGGGTCACGAAGCGGTATCCCACATTGCGGACGGTGCCGATGAGCGACTCGTGCTCCGGGCCGAGCTTGGCCCGCAGCCGACGTACGTGCACGTCCACGGTGCGGGTGCCGCCGAAGTAGTCGTAGCCCCAGACCTCCTGGAGGAGCTGGGCGCGGGTGAAGACGCGGCCGGGGTGCTGGGCCAGGTACTTCAGCAGCTCGAACTCCTTGAAGGTCAGGTCGAGCACGCGGCCCTTGAGCTTCGCGGAGTAGGTGGCCTCGTCCACGGAGAGGTCGCCGTTGCGGATCTCCATGGGGGAGTCGTCGGTGACGAGCTGCTGGCGGCCCGTCGCGAGGCGCAGCCGGGCCTCGACCTCGGCCGGGCCGGCGGTGTCCAGCAGGACGTCGTCGATGCCCCAGTCGGCGGTGACGGCGGCGAGCCCGCCCTCGGTGACCACCAGGACGAGCGGACAGCCGGGCCCGGTGGAGCGCAGCAACTGACACAGGCTGCGCACCTGGGGCAGGTCGCGGCGGCCGTCGACGAGGATGACGTCGGCGCCGGGGGTGTCGACGAGAGCGGGGCCCTCGGCCGGGGCGACCCGCACGCTGTGCAGCAGCAGGCCGAGGGCGGGGAGCACCTCCGTCGACGGCTGGAGGGCGTTGGTCAGGAGCAGCAGCGAACTCATACGTCTGGTTCCTCCTCGGTCCCTGCGAGGACGCGTCCGGTGCGGTACCGAAACACAAAAGGACTCGGGGGCTTCACTGCCCGAGTCCTCTGCCCAGCAGAATAGCCCACATGAGCAACCGTCCGGCGGGTCATGCGACACGTTCCACCATTCGTCCGAACTCCGAGACGGGTCAGAGGTCCGGTGTCCGGACTTTTCTGCGTACGGCCGACGGAATCGCCGTCGACTCCGTATACGATCCCGGACCCGCCGTATACGAGACGGGCCCGGCCGAGGTGGTGTTCGTCGTCGCGCACGGCTTCACCGGGGACGTGGACCGGCCGCACGTGCGCCGGGTGGCCCGCGCCCTGGCCGCCTACGGGGCGGTGGTGACCTTCTCCTTCCGGGGGCACGGCGCCTCCGGCGGGCGCTCCACGGTGGGCGACCGGGAGGTCCTGGACCTGGCGGCGGCCGTTCGGTGGGCGCGCGGCTTCGGGCACGCGCGCGTGGTGACCGTCGGCTTCTCCATGGGCGGCTCGGTGGTGCTGCGGCACGCTGCCCTCAACCCCGGCGCGGTCGACGCGGTGGTCTCGGTCAGCTCGCCCGCCCGCTGGTACTACCGGGGCACGGCGCCGATGCGCCGGCTGCACTGGCTGGTCACCCGCCCCTCGGGCCGGCTGGTCGGCCGGTACGGCTTCCGCACGCGTATCCACGACCGCGACTGGGACCCCGTCCCGCTCTCCCCGGTCCAGGCGGCAGCCCGGCTGGCGCCGGTCCCGCTGCTGGTGGTGCACGGCGACAGCGACGGCTACTTCCCGCTCGACCACCCCCGGATGCTCGCGGACGCGGCCGGGGAGGCGGGCGAACTCTGGCTGGAGCCGGGCATGGGCCACGCGGAGAACGCGGCCGGTGCGGAGCTGCTGGCCCGGATCGGCCGCTGGGCGCGGGCGCGTACCGGTGCGGAGACGGACTAGCCTTGGCCGCACCGTCTTTCTTTGTTGTCCACGCCGTCCGATGAGGAACGAGATGCCCAAGGTCACGGTGCGCTACTGGGCCGCCGCCAAGGCCGCGGCCGGGACCGCCGACGAACCGTTCGACGCCGGCACGCTCGCCGAGGCGCTGGCCTCCGTGCGTGAACGGCACCCCGGCGAACTCACCCGCGTGCTCCAGAGGTGCGCGTTCCTCGTCGACGGCGCTCCCGTCGGGACCCGCGCGCATGAGACGGTACGGCTGGCCGAGGGCGGCACGGTCGAGGTGCTCCCGCCGTTCGCAGGAGGATGAGGCGTTGAGCGACCAGCAGTCGTACGAGGGCGGACCGTACCCGGGGTACGACCCCTACGGGCAGCCGCAGACACCCGGGAACTGGGCCCCGCCGCCGGGGCAGCCGCAGTTCCCCAACCCCTACGCCGACCCCTACGGGGCCCGGCAGGGTGCGGCCCAGCAGGACGCCTACGGCGCCCGGCAGGACCCGTACGGGCCCCAGCACGAGCCGGCCCAGCAGTGGCAGGGGCAGACCTGGGACACCCAGAACCACGCGCGGGTGCCGGTGGCCGAGCAGCCCCCCCAGCAGACCCCCGCCCCGGTGGGGGAGCCGGAGCCCGCCTTCGGTCCCGCCACCCTCGCCGGGAACGCCCGGATCACCGACGCCCAGCGGGCCCGGCTGGAGGGCCGGTCGCCGATCATCGAGCCCGGCATCCAGCCCGCCGCGCTCACGGCGCTGCTCGGCGCCCTGCTCGCGGTGGCCGCGCCGCTCGGCTCGTACGCCCTGGTGGTGCCGCTGGTGCTGCTCCAGGCCGTGACGGCGGCCGGCTGGTTCCGGCTGAACGGGATGTGGCCCGCCCGGCAGGGCATCGCGCTGGCCTTCCTCGGCGGCCTGGTCGCCGACGCCGCCGTGCTGGCGGCGGGCCGTGACCAGGCACCCCTGGCGATCCTCGGCCCGCTCGGCATCTGGATCCTGCTGGCCCTGGTCCTCCAGCTCCGCTCGCACGCCTCGCCGGACGAGCGGATGTACGGCCTGATGGCCACGGTCGCCTCCTCGGCGCTCGCCATCCTCGCCACCGGCTACCTGGGCGCCGCCCCGGCCGCGGTGTCGGCCGGCGCGGCCGGGGTCGCGGTCGCCGTCCTGGCCCGCGCGCTGCCCATGCCCACCCCGGTCTCGGTCGTCTTCTCGCTGCTCGCCGCGGCGGGCGCCGGCTTCGCCGTCGGCGGGCTGACCGACCTCGGCTCCCAGGGCGCGGCCCTCGGCGCGGGCGCGGCCGTCTGCGCCCTCGTCGGCCACCGTGTCGCCGCGTACGACTACCCCTCCCGCTTCGTCCACTTCACCGCGGGCGTCGCCCTTCCCCTCGCGGCCGCCGCCCCGGCGGTCTGGCTTCTGGGCCGCGTCTTCGCCTGACCGGCGCAACCCCGGCCGGCAGTGGTTTCCGGCCGGGGTTTCCGGAAAGCACCGGGGGTAAACGCGGGAAAAGCCGCAGGACGGCGCGGGCCCGTCACAGGTGATCCACAATTCCCGCCCGGGCGGCTCCGGCGGGGCTACCGTGGCGGCGCCGGAACCGAACCGCCGACCCTTGGGGAGAACATGCGGGCCCTGCGAATACTTCTGATCCTCGTCGTGATCCTCGGCGGGCTCTTCGTGATCGCGGACCGGGTGGCGGTGCACTTCGCCGAGGGCGAGGTCGCGGACCGGGTCCGGGCGCGGGAGAACCTGGCCTCGACACCGGACGTGGACATCGAGGGCTTCCCGTTCCTCACCCAGGTGGCGGCCGGTTCGCTGGACGGCGTGGAGCTGGGCATCAAGTCCTACCCGGTGCCCACCGGTGCCGAGGGCCGCACCATCCGCATCGACGACCTGAAGGCCGACCTGAAGGACGTGAAGTTCTCCGGCGACTACTCCTCGGCCACCGCCAGGAGCGGCACCGGTTCCGCGACCATCGCCTACGACCAGCTCATGCAGGCCGCCAAGACCGAGCCGACCGAGCTGGCGCCCGGCATCACCGCCCGGATCACCGGCCTGGGCGACGGCGGCGACGGCAAGATCAAGGTCTCGGTGAAGCTCGGCATCCCGGCGCTCGGCATCCAGCGGACCATCCCGGTGCTCAGCTCCCTCGACGTCAAGGGCGGCAAGGTCTCGGTGCACGCCGACGCGCTGCCGGTCATCGCGGGCGCCAACCTGGCGGACGGCACCTTCCGCCAGATCACCGACTTCCAGCAGGCCCTGGACCGGTTGCCGGGCGGCATCGCGGTGAGCAGTGTGCGGGCCACGGAGGACGGGGTGCGGATCGGCGTGACGGGTTCGGACCTGAAGCTGGCCGGTTAGGACCCCGCCGGAGCCCGTACCCCTGTCCGACTGACGAGACGCGGTGTCCGCACCGCAGATGTGCGGCGGACGCGAAGGTCGACGGAAACCGCCTCGCGCCCCGGAACCCGGAGCGCGAGGCGGTTTCCGTGCACCTGGACACCTCGACGGTGACCGGCATCCGGACGATCGCGTCTCACCATCCGACACGCCGGTGACACGTGCGCCCGGATCTCCTTACGATCGACGGCATGAAGCGACAGGCGGATCTCACGAAGCGGCGGGCAGTGGACCTGTGCCGCGTTGCCGCCATGCTCTGTCGCCCCTTCTGAGCGGAAGTCACCGCGCTCCCGCATCTCCATGCCGCCCTGCTGGAAGGGCATTCGTGCGCCGTCGCACACCCGTGTGCACGCGCACCCCTCTCACCGCACGCCACCGTGACTGCCCCGGAGGAGAAGAAAGCATGAGCCGCAGCGACGTCCTGGTCGACGCCGACTGGGTGCAGGAGCACCTCGACGACCCGACCATCGCCCTCGTGGAGGTGGACGAGGACACGTCCGCCTACGAGAAGAACCACATCCGCAACGCGATCCGCGTCGACTGGACCAAGGATCTCCAGGACCCGGTCCGCCGCGACTTCATCGACCAGGAGGGCTTCGAGAAGCTCCTGTCGGAGAAGGGCATCGGCAACGACACCCTGGTCGTCCTCTACGGCGGCAACAACAACTGGTTCGCGTCCTACGCGTACTGGTACTTCAAGCTCTACGGCCATGACAACGTCAAGCTCCTCGACGGCGGCCGCAAGAAGTGGGAGCTGGACGCCCGCGAGCTGGTCTCCGGTGACGAGGTGCCCGAGCGGCCGAAGACCGAGTACCGGGCCAAGCCGCAGAACACCGCGATCCGCGCCTTCCGTGACGACGTGGTGGCCGCGATCGGCACCCAGAACCTGGTCGACGTGCGCTCGCCCGACGAGTTCTCCGGCAAGCTGCTCGCCCCGGCCCACCTCCCGCAGGAGCAGTCGCAGCGCCCCGGCCACGTGCCCAGCGCCCGCAACATCCCGTGGTCGAAGAACGCCAACGACGACGGCACCTTCAAGTCCGACGAGGAGCTGAAGGAGCTGTACGCGGCGGAGGGCATCGACCTCGCCAAGGACACCATCGCCTACTGCCGCATCGGCGAGCGCTCGGCGCTCACCTGGTTCGTGCTGCACGAGCTGCTGGGCGTGGAGAACGTCAGGAACTACGACGGTTCCTGGACCGAGTACGGCTCGCTGGTCGGCGTGCCGATCGAGCTGGGCGCAGCCAAGTAAGCAACCCCGACCGACCTTCTGGTCAGACCGTTACGGAGAAGGACATGTGTGGAGCGAAGGCCGGCGGCCCGGACGCCTCGACGATTCGGCCCGGTGAGACCACCATCCAGGGGCAGGTGACGCGGGACGGCGAGCCGGTGACGGGCTACGTCCGCCTGCTGGACTCGACGGGCGAGTTCACCGCGGAGGTCCCCACCTCCGCCACGGGGCAGTTCCGCTTCTACGCGGCCGAGGGCACGTGGACCCTGCGCGCCCTGGTGCCGGGCGGCACCGCGGACCGCACGGTCGTCGCCCAGCCGGGCGGTCTGGCCGAGGTCGCCATCGCCGTCTGAGACGTCCGCGGACGCCCGCGGCCGGGGCAAGGGGCCGCGCCCACCGGGTTGGACACCTGGGGCGCGGCCCTTCCGGCTGTCCGGACCTACTCTGGAGTCATGTACGCACGGCGGCGTCGCTGGTACTTCGTGATGATGGGGGTCTGCGTCGTCCTCTTCGTCCTCGCCTGGGCGGTGGTCCGGATCTGGTCCGTCCCGGCGGCGGTCGGTATGTGCCTGTTCGCCATGGTGATCCCGCCGGTGGCCGCGATGGTCGCGAACCGGCGCGGACCGGAGGACCGGTGGTGGGACGCGCCCTCGGGTGATCCCGAGTCCGACGACTGGTGGGACGAACTGGACGGCAAGAAGCGCCCGCGTTCCTGAGGGCTGTCCCGGGCCTCGGTGCGCGCCGATTCCGGCAGGCGGGGGGTCAGTAGACGAGGGCCTGCGTGCCGTCCGCCATGACCTCCTGCACGAAGACCTGGGCGCCGGCGATACGCACGCCCTCGATGACGTCCCCCTCGCCGATGTCCCGCCGTACCGCGCACTGCGTGCACAGGGTGACCCGTCCCGCCGAGAGCACCGACTCCAGCAGGTCCTGCAACGGCGCCGCGTGCGGCAGCTCGAACTCCGCCGCCCGCCCCGGCAACGCGAACCACGCCGACTCCCCGGTCAGCCACACCGACACGTCCACCCCACTCGCCACGGCCACCGCCGCCACGGTGAACGCCTGAGAACACCGCTCCGGAGCGTCGGCCCCGGAGGTCACCTTGATCACGAGCTTGTTCGCCATGCGGCGATCGTAGTGCGGGCCCCCGCACGGCTCCCGGCACCCGCATCCGGACCTCGCCAAGAGACTCCCACCCCGGCCGCGTAAGCTGGGCGCGGCTCTGTCGTACGTCCACTTCCGCTCAAGGAGCACACCCGTGGAGATCTTCTTCGAACTGCTGCTGGTCCTGGTCTGCGTCGGCGTGCTCGCCTTCGCCGGACTGACCGTGAAGAAGCTGTACCAGGGCCAGCGCTGAAGCACCGCCCCAGAACCGACAGGAACGGCCGCTCATGATCGAGATCCCGTCTGACCTGAACAAGGACCTCGTCCCCCTCGCCTTTCTGCTGGGCAACTGGGCCGGCGCGGGTGTTCACGACTTCCCCGGCTCCGAGAAGTGCAACTTCGGCCAGGAGGTGAGCTTCAGCCACGACGGCCGGGACTTCCTGGAGTACCGGTCCCGTACCTGGGTCCTCGACAGCGAGGGCAACAAGGTCCGTCCGCTGGAGTCCGAGTCCGGCTTCTGGCGCATCGACGCCGAGCGCAGGATCACGGTCACGATGACCCGCGACGACGGCGTGGTGGAGATCTGGTACGGCGAGCTGGCGGACAAGAAGCCCCAGATCGACCTGGTCACCGACGCGGTCGCCCGCACCCCGGAGTCGCCGGCGTACTCGGGCGGCAAGCGGCTGTACGGCTACGTCAAGGGCGACCTCATGTGGGTCGGCGAGAAGCAGACCCCCGAGGTCGAGCTGCGCCCCTACATGTCGGCCCAGCTCAAGAAGGCCGTCACCCCCGAGGACGTCGAGCGCTGGGCGAAGGACCTCCCCGAGGACATGCCCGACGACGGCATCGCGTTCTTCAAGTAGGCCCGTGCCGGACCGGGCCGGCGCGCCCGTGCGAGCGGGGTGCCCGGCCCGGCGGCCCTACACTTCCAGTGTGGTGAGCACCGACTGGAAGAGTGACCTCAGGCAGCGCGGTTACCGGCTGACGCCGCAGCGGCAACTCGTGCTCGAAGCCGTGGACTCCCTGGAGCACGCGACGCCGGACGACATCCTCGTCGAGGTCAGGAGGACCGCCTCCGGGGTCAACATCTCCACCGTGTACCGCACGCTGGAACTCCTGGAGGAGCTGGGCCTGGTCAGCCATGCCCATCTCGGCCACGGCGCCCCCACCTATCACCTCGCCGACCGCCACCACCATCTCCACCTGGTCTGCCGGGACTGCGAGAACGTGATCGAGGCGGACGTGGAGGTCGCCGCGGACTTCACCGCGCGGCTGCGCGAGCAGTTCGGGTTCGACACCGACATGAAGCACTTCGCGATCTTCGGCCGGTGCGCGGACTGCACGGTGAAGAGTGCGAGCACCCCGTCGTAGGCTGGCCCGTATGAAGAGCCCCCTGCTGTCCCTGCCCGGCGCCGTCCCCGCCGAGGGCGTGGACGAAGGCGTCGCCGCCCACTACGGCGACCTGTTCCGCGAGCAGCGCGCCCTCGCCGACGGCACCGGTTTCGTCGACCTCTCCCACCGGGGCGTCGTCGCCGTGACCGGCGCGGACCGGCTGAGCTGGCTGCACCTGCTGCTCACCCAGCACGTCAGCGAACTCCCGGCCGGCGAGGCCACAGAGGCGCTCGTTCTCTCCGCCAACGGGCACATCGAGCACGCCCTGTACCTGGTGGACGACGGCACGACCGTCTGGGCGCACGTCGAGCCCGGTACCCAGGAGGCGCTGATCGCCTACCTGGAGTCGATGAAGTTCTTCTACCGCGTCGAGGTAGCCGACCGCACCGCCGACACCGCGGTGGTCCACCTCCCCGCCGGCTCCATCACCGAGGTCCCCGAGGGCGTGGTGGTCCGCGAGACGCCGTACGGCCGTGATCTGTTCCTGCCGCGCGAGCGGCTGGAGGAGTTCGCCGCCCGCTCCGGTCCGGCCGCCGGGCTCCTCGCCCACGAGGCGCTCCGGGTCGAGCAGCACCGGCCCCGCCTCGGCTTCGAGACCGACCACCGTACGATCCCGCACGAGCTGGGCTGGATCGGCACCGCCGTACACCTGCAGAAGGGCTGCTACCGCGGCCAGGAGACGGTCGCCCGCGTGCAGAACCTGGGCAAGCCCCCGCGCCGCCTGGTCTTCCTGCACCTCGACGGCAGCGACGTCCACCTCCCCCCGCCCGGCACCGAGATCCGCCTCGCGGACGACGGCCCCGACGGCCGCAGGATCGGACTGGTGACGACGTCCGTGCGCCACCACGAGCTCGGCCCCGTCGCCCTCGCCGTCATCAAGCGCAACGTCCCCACCGACGCGCGGCTCCTGGCCGGAGACACGGCGGCGGCGCAGGAGACGGTCGTCGAGCCGTGAGCGGGTGTCCTGGGTGAGCGGCAGACACATCGGGGCGATGCACGCGAGCGGCTTCTTGCTGCTGTGCTCGTTCGCGGTGATGCCCTCCTGGCTCGCCGGGGCGGCCTACGCGACACCGCCCGGCGATCCGGCCGCGGACGCCCCGTTCACGGTGCTGCTCGTCGTGCCGCTGCTCGTTCTCGGCCTGCACGTCGCCGTCCAGATCCCGGCCGGGCTGCTGGGCGCGCGGCTCGGGCGCGGGAGGTGGGGGCGGTACGGGCGCGGGAGGTGGGGGCGGTACGCGGTGTCCCTGGCCGTGGCCGCCGCGCTCACGACGCCGCTGCTGCGGGGCGGCACCGGGATGTGGCTCGACGCCCTGGCCCGTACCGCGCTCGGGCTGGGGGCGTACGCCTGGGTGCTGGACCGCGCGGGGCACGAGGGTCACCTCTCTGCCCGGCCGGGGAGGTAGGACCGCCGCGGCCCGCCACCCGTTCGGCGTCTGCCGGGGCGCGCAGGGGTGGCTGCGGTTGCGGGGACGCGGCCGCACGGAGAGGCTGCAGGCACAGGGCCCCCGGGAGCGACGGCGGAGCGATGACTGTAACGGTGGTGTCGATGCCGGAGGTGACCGTCACCCGGACGGACCTCGCCGGCGCCAGGGAGCGGCTGACCGGGGATTCCCTGCTTCTCGTCGACGTCGAACTCCCGCCGGACGCCCGGCCGGTTTCCCTCGCCGCCCGGCTGGGACTCGACGCCGAGGAGCTGGACTGGTTCGGCAGGCCCGGAGAGCCGGCGCGGGCCGACTACCTGGGGGACCGGGCCGGCTTCGTGGTGCCCGTGGTGCACGGGGAGACGATCCATCATGTGCACGTCGTGGTGACCGACCGTTTCCTGGCCACCGCGCACCACGGCCAGGCGGGCCTCGCCGAGAAGATCGCCCGGGGACTGCGGCACGAGCGGCCGGTGGACACGGTGCACATGCTCTTCATCGTGCTCCAGGAGGCCCTGGCGACGTTCCGGCTGGCCGCCGTGCGGAACCTGCTGGAGACCGAGGAACTCGAGGACGAGATGTTCGAGGACCGCAGGTCCGAGCAGCTCCAGTCGCTGGCGCGGCTGCGACGGAGCGCAGCCCAGCTCCACCACGCTCTGCTGCCGTTCCTCCAGGTGACCGACGCGGTTCTGACGCGGCGGATGATGAACCCCTCCTTCCCCGATGAACGGCAGCGCTGCGCCCGGGAGTTCCAGACGGCCGGACGCATGGTGCTGGCCGACATCGAGTCGCTCCAGGAAGCCACCCGCCGGTCGTTCAGCAGCTACTCCTCGCTCGTCGCGGGTGAGCAGAACAGCGTGATCAACCGGCTGGCGCTCGTGTCGGTGATCTTCCTGCCGCTGTCGTTCCTCACCGGGTTCTTCGGCATGAACTTCACTTTTCTCACCGACAAGCTGGAGACCAGGGACGACTTCTGGCTGCTCGCCATCGGGCTGCAGGCCCTGGTTCTGCTGGGTTCGTTCTACCTGCTGCACCGCACCCGCATCTGGCGCCGGCTCCTGGACGAGGACTAGGGTCTTTCGTTCGGATCAGGCCGGATCAGGGAGCGGGGGCTCCTGGCCCCTGCTCGGTCCGAACGAGCGGCCCTAGACCTCGACCAGGATCGTGAAGGGGCCGTCGTTCACCAGGGAGACCCGCATCCGGGCCCCGAAGCGGCCGGTGGCCACCGTGGCGCCGAGGGCGCGGAGCCGGGCGACGACCTCGTCCACCAGCGGTTCGGCGACCGGGCCGGGGGCGGCGGCGTTCCAGGTGGGGCGGCGGCCCTTGCGGGCGTCGCCGTAGAGGGTGAACTGGCTGACGACCAGCAGCGGGGCACCGATGTCGCTGCACGACCTCTCGTCGGACAGCATGCGCACCGACCAGAGTTTGCGGGCCAGCTGGGCCGCCTTCTCCTTGGTGTCCTCGTGGGTCACGCCGACCAGGACGCACAGGCCCTCGCCCTCGATCGCGCCCACCGTCTCGCCGTCCACGACGACGCTCGCGCCGTCCACCCGTTGCACCACCGCACGCATGGGCACCATCATGCCGTGCGCGGCCGGGGTCACCCCGGTGCGGGGGTCCGCAACCAATCCATACCCCCCATCCAGGGCCGTTCGGGGGCAGTCGGTCACATAGCGGCCACCGGGGGTGGCACGATGCTTCCCACACGCCGGTCGAGGGGACGGTCCACCGCACATGAGCACATCGAGCACCAGTGATCCGGTCACACACCGGCCGCCCGCACAGCGCGCCGAGAGCCCGCCGAGCCCGCAGCCCGAGGAGTCCGGCGCGAACGTCCTGGCCCCGCTGAGCCTGCCCGAGCTGCGTGCTCTGCGCCGGGACGCCCAGCGGGAGGAGGCCGATCTGAGCTACGTCCGGCGGCTGCTCCAGGGCCGGATCGACATCCTGCGCGCCGAGCTGGCCCGCCGGGGCGGGGAGCGGGTACCGGCGCCGGTGGACGGGTCCGTGGTGGAGCGGCTGTCGGAGATCCTCGCCGACGCCCCGGCCCGCCACCGCTCCTCCGCCCGCCATGTCACCCTCGGCACCCCGCACAGCGAGGAGTACGGCAAGCTCGCGGCCGAGATGCTCGCCGAGGTGGAGCTGTCCGACCTCACCGCCCGCACGGACGCCGAACTGGCGGCCGCCATGGGCCGGCTGACCGGGTACGAGCAGCAGATCTCCCACCGGCGCCAGGGTCTCCAGCGCACCGCCGACGACTCCGGCGGCGAGATCGCGCGCCGGTACCGGGCGGGCGAGGCCCAGGTCGACGACCTGCTGGCGTGAGCCGGACGGGGAACCGGAAACCCGCGCGACACATGCCGGTTCCCGTGGCTACCTTGGCCCCATGATCGACGTACGCCCCGTGGCCGAGGACGCATTCGACAACTGGCACCGCGCGCTGGACACCGGCTTCCTCAAGGAACCGGTGCTCACTTCGGAGCAGCGGGCCGCGAGGCTGCGGCAGTTCGAGCCGGGCCGGTCGCTCGGCGCCTTCGACGGCGCACGCTGCGTGGGCACCTACCGCTCCTTCGCGCAGGAGGTCACCGCGGTCGGCGGCGCGTACGTCCCCGCGAACGCGGTCTCCAACGTCACCGTCTCCCCGACGCACCGCCGTCGCGGCCTGCTCACCCGGATGATGCGCGAGGACCTGGCGGCGGCACGGGAGCGCGGTGACGTGGTCGCCACGCTGCTCGCGGCCGAGTACCCGATCTACGGCAGGCACGGCTTCGGCCCGGCGACCTGGGCGACCGACTGGACCGTGGACGTGAGGCGTTCGGGGCTCGATCCGCGCTGGGCGGGCCCCGCGGACGGTGCCCGGATCGACCTGGTGGGCGGCGCCGAGGTGCGCACGCTGGGCCCGGAGCTGTCCGAGCGGGTGCGGGCGGTGACGCCGGGGGCGATCGGCCGGGACGAGCTGTGGTGGGACGCCAGTACCGGGGTGGCCCGCTTCGGCCGGGACTGGACCGAGCCGTTCTACGCGGTGTACCGGTCCGCCTCCGGTGAGGTGGAGGGCCTGGTGTCGTACCGCTGCGAGGCCAAGTGGGAGGGGCAGCAGCCGGACAACACGGCCAAGGTCGACTGGCTGACCGCCGCGACCCCGGCGGCCGAGACCGCGCTGTGGCGCTACCTGTGCTCGATCGACTGGATCGCCCACGTCAGGAGCGGCTGGCGGGCCCCGGACTCCCTGCTCCCCTTCCTGCTGCCCGACGCCCGCGCGGCCCGTGTCGAGACGCACGCGGACTGGCTGTGGGTCCGGCTGCTGGACGTCGTACGGGCGCTGGAGGCGCGGAGCTACGAGCGGTCCGGGTCGCTGGTGATCGAGGTGCTGGACGAGGACGGCACGGCGGGCGGGCGGTACCGGCTGGAGGCGTCCCCCGACGGCGCGTCCTGCACCCCGGCGGGCGGTGCGTCCGCCGAGCTGACGCTGCCGGTGGCCGAGCTGGCCACGGTGTGGCTCGGGGACGGCTCACTGGCACGGCTGGCGGCGCTGGGGCGTGTCCAGGAGGAGCGGGAGGGCGCCGCCGGTGCGGCCGACGCCCTGTTCCGCACGTCCGTGCGCCCGTGGTGCCCGGACTCCTTCTGACCCCGGTCGCCTCCTGCCGTGCCGGCGGCCGTTCATCCGTAGCGTGCTGTTCGGTTGTGGCTGTGCGCTGACGCTGTTCGGTTGTGGCTGTGCGGGTGTTCAGTTGTGGCTGTGCGCTCCCGTGGCCGCCCCCTGCCGGGCTCCCGGCTCCCCTCCGGAGGGGAACCCGGTCGGCCAACCGCCGGAAAGCTCGACCATGTCGGTCAAGTTGGCTGCCAACTTCACTGTAGTTATAGCCGCCCGGAAGCGGCTCATAACCATCATCCCGCGAACTGCCGGAAGATGGCGGGAAGTTGTAGCCTTTGTCCGTGGACCCGGAACACGTCTCCGCCACTGGGCGGAACAGGTCACCACGGCCACAGCCCTCACGTGTCACCTCTCGCGTGGTGGCCGACACCCTGCGCACCCGTATCGACGCCGGTGTGCTGCGTCCCGGCGAGCGGCTGCCCACCCAGGCGGAGCTGGCCGAGGAGTTCGGGGTCGAGCGCGGCACGGTCCGCGAGGCGCTGCGCATCCTGCGCGTCGAGCGTCTGCTCACCGGATCGTCGCAGGGCAGCCCCGCCACGGTGGCCGTCCCGCCCGGCGCGGCCGGCCCGGCCGCTCCGCCGCAGCCCACGATGGCGGGGCTCGCACCCCGCGTCGCGGCCGCCTTCGCGGTGCCGCACGTCCGCGTGGACGCCCTCTGCCTGACCTCCGTCTCGCTGACGCTCGCCATCGGGGAACCGCTGCGCCAGATCCACGAGGGCTGGCTGAAACCGGCCAAGATCGACGTACGGCTGCTGCTGCCGAGCCGTGACATCGCCCTCGCCTTCCCCGCCCCGGTGGACGCCGCCGACACCGCGCTGCTGCACCGGCGCTGGCTGGCCCAGCGCAACGCCCAGGGCGAGGTGCTCCGGCACAACCTGCTCGCCCTGCGCGGCACGCACGGCATCGACGTCCGGGTCCGCTTCCGCGCGCTCCCCTTCACCCCGCCGGTCAAGCTGTATCTGCTCAACGGCTCCGAGGCGCTGTTCGCCTACTACACGCTGGCCCGGCGCGAGCGGGACATCGGCCCGGAGCACCTGACGCTGTACGACGCCGAGGGCACCCGGTCGATGCTGTTCGCCTTCGCGCGGGGGGCCGGGGAGCGGGACACCGAGTTCGTGGCGCAGTCGCGGCTCTGGTTCGACGCACTGTGGGAGACGATCAGCTCGGAGCTGGTGCTGGGGTAGGGCCTCTCGTTCGGATCATGCCGGGCTCGCGGGTTCCGGTACCGGACCCGGCCTGATCCGAACGAAAGGCCCTGGCCGAGTTGGCGGCCAACTCATGCCAAGAGATCTGCACTTGGCCGCTGCTTGCCGACAACTGCCAGCAGATGGACTGAGGTTGTACCGTTTGGTGGTGACCCAGGAGAACGTGGCAGTGAGCGGCAGACGGTTCACCGCCCAGGAGATCGCGGAGGCCCTGCGCGCCCGCATCCGCGCCGGTGAGCTGAGGGCGGGCGAGCGGCTGCCCACCCAGGCCGAGCTGGCCGAGGAGTTCGGCGTGGAGCGCGGCGCGGTCCGTCAGGCGCTGCGCCTGCTGCACGACGAGGGTCTGCTCACCGGCGTCACCAAGGGCAGCCCCCCGCGCGTCGCGCGACCCGCCCCGGCACAGGACGGCCCCCAGCCCACGATGGTCGCCCTGGCCCACCGGCTGGCGGAGGCGTTCACCGCGTCCCACGTCCGCGTCGACGCCCTCTGCCTGACCGCGCAGAGCCTGATCCCCGCCCTCGGCGAGCCGCTCCGCCTGATCCACGAGGGCCGGGTGCGTCCCGAGCGCATCGACGTCCGCGTCCTGCTCCCCTCGCGGGACATCAGCCTCGCCTTCCCGGTCCCCGTGGACCCCGGCGGGGACGACGCGGACCCGGTGCACCGGCGCTGGCTGGCGATGCGCAACGCCCAGGGGCAGGTGCTCCAGTACAACCTCAACGCCCTGCGGGCCACGCACGACATCGACGTCCACGTCACCTTCCGCGCCCTGCCCTTCACCCCGCCGGCCAAGCTGTACCTGCTCAACGGCACGGAGGCGCTGTACGCGTACTACATGGTCACCCGGCGTGAGGAGCCCACCGACACCGGCACCCTGGAGATGTTCGACACCCTCGGCTCGGAGTCGATGCTGTTCTCCTTCGAGAAGCGGTCGGGCCAACGGGACGCCTCCTTCGTGGAACAGTCGCAGAAGTGGTTCGACGCCCTCTGGGAAACCATCACGACGGACCTGACACTCTCCTAGTGACTTCCAAGACACCGGAAACGACGCAGCATGAGCTGATGCCGACCGAAACGGTCGAGGAGAAGAGCGACCAGGGGACCGAGAAGCTACGGGAACTGATCGGGGCGCGGGTCGTCCTCTGGGACTTCGACGGCCCGGTCTGCCGCCTGTTCGCCCGGCACCGCGCCGAGCGGGTCGCGGCCGGGCTGGTGGAGTGGCTGGCCGGGCGCGGACTGCGCGGGCTGCTCACCGAGGACGAGCGGGAGACGCTGGACCCGCAGGTGGTGCTGCGCGCGGTGGACCGCCGCCACCCCGGCAGCGATCTCGTCGCCGAGCTGGAGGAACGCCTCACCCAGGACGAGCTGCTGGCCGCCGCCTCCGCCTGGCCCACCCCGTACGCCGACCCGCTGATCCGCACCTGGGCCGCCGTCGGCTCCCGGCTGGCGGTCACCACCAACAACTCCCCGCGCGTGGTCCACGCCTACCTCGCCGGACGCGGCCTGACCGGCTGCTTCGCCCCGCACATCTACGGCCGCACCGCCGACCTGCACCGCCTCAAGCCCGACCCGCACTGCCTCAACCGGGCCCTCGCCGCCCTGGGCGCCGCCCCCGAGTCCGCGCTGATGATCGGGGACTCGCCGAGCGACCTCGTCGCCGCCGAGCGGGCGGGGGTGCGCTTCCTCGGCCTGGCGACCGGCGAGCGCCGCGCCAAGCAGCTGCGCGCCTCGGGCGCCGACACGGTCCTGACCTCCCTCGAACCCGTGCTGCACGCGCTGCGCGGGTAGCCGTTGGCACGCGTGTGCACCCCGTCGCCGGTACGGGGGAACAGGGCCGGAGTCGTGGGGCGGTGACCTGCTCCCGAGGCGGTACCGTGCTGCCACTTCCGCCCCTTTCGGCAGGGCGCACGGCGAGAGAACGGGCCATGTCCCCCGAAACGGTTTCGATTGCCCGGCTGAACGCGGCCGGGGCCAGCGGCGACGACAAGGTGGTCGAGGGCCCGCTCCAGGGCTACCACCACGAGACGTACGTCTTCCCGCTGGCCGGCGAGGCGGCGCGGCGGCATCCGGGGCGGTGGAAGTGCCGGGAGCCCCGCGACGGGCTGCTCTGGTTCGACCGGCGCTGCTTCGCCTCGGAGGAGCGCCTGCTCACCGCGCTCGGCGACCGGGTGCCGCGCGTCCCCGGCCTGGTGGAGGTCGGCGGGATGCGGCTGATGCGGTTCATCGAGGGGGCCACCCTCGGCACGCTCCACCCCTCCGGCACCGAGGTGCCGGAGGGCCTGTGCCGTCAGATCACCGAGCTGTTCGGCAGGCTGGCCGCCATCGGGCCGGACGACGTCCCCGCCGAGCGGCGCTGCGCTGCCGAGGACCGCCCCGCGGACGGCGACAGCGACGGCTTCCTGGAACGGCTCGTCCACTTCACCGAGCACCGCGTCTACCGACGCAACCTCGACCGCTTCGAGCTTCTCTTCGCCGAACTCGGCCTCACCGAGAACTCGTTCAAGCATCTGCGCGCGCACGTGCACGGCCTGTCCCGGCGTCCCTTCTGCCTCCTCCACGCCGACCTGCACCGCGAGAACTTCGTCGTCGACCCGGTCGACCGGCTCTGGACCATCGACTGGGAACTGGCCATGGTCGGCGACCCCCTGTACGACCTGGCCACCCACCTCCATCTCATGCGCTATCCGGCCGCCCAGTCCCGCGAGGTCGCCGCCCGCTGGCACACGGCCGTCCGCGCCGTCCGCGCGCCGAGCGTGCGCGGCTGGGCGGACGACCTCACGCCTCTGCTCGCCTACAAGCGGGCCCAGTCCGTCTTCACGGACGTCATCCGCTCGGCCCTGGCGCTGGAGGACCCCGCAGCTCCACCGCCCGCCGTCCTCGCGGTGAAGCTGCGGGAGATCCTGGCGAGAGGCGCGCGACCGCTGGGCGTGACGGAGGTCCCGGACGCGGGGCGGGTGGCGGCGGCGCTGAAGCGCTGGCACCGGGCGCAGGAGGGCGGGCGGGCGGTGGACGGCCGATGCTGAGGAGTGATGCTGCTCTTTCTCGACATGCACGGTCCGCTCGTCCCCTTCGGCGCCCCCGACGGCACCTGTCCGGTGTTCGAACGGGCTGGTGACACGGGTGGGCATCCGCTGCTGGGGCGGGTCGATCCCCGGCTCGGCGCCGAGCTGCCGCCGCTCGGATGTGAGCTGGTGTGGGCGTCGACCTGGATGGACGACGCGAACCCGGTGGTCGGGCCGTGGCTGGGGCTGCCGGTGGTGCCGTGGCCGGACGAGGACGAGCCGCCCGCGCTGATCCACTGGACCACGGGCTCACCCCGGTCGACTTCACCGCCCTGCCGGCGTGGCTGAGCGGGAACCCGCCGGACCGACCCTCAGGCGGCCGACCGCTCCCCGGCCCACCGGCGCCGCAGATGAGCCTCGGTGATCGCGGGCGGGGCGTACGTATTGTCGAGGGCGCCCACGTCCGTACCGGGCGGGACGAGCGCGTCGACGCGGTCCAGGATCTCGTCGGACAGCGTGACCTTGTCCCCCGCGAGCAGGTCGTCGAGCTGCTCCATCGTGCGCGGGCCGATGATCGCGGAGGTGACGCCGGGGTGGCTGATCACGAAGGCCAGCGCGAGGTGCGTCAGCGAGACACCGGCATCCTCGGCGACCGGGATGAGCCGTTCCACGGTGTCCAGCCGCCGCTCGTCGCGCAGGTGCCGGAAGCCGTAGGTGGAGCGGTGGGTGTCGGCCGGCCGGTCCTTGCGGTAGCGCCCGGTGAGCATGCCTCCGGCCAGCGGGCTGTAGATCAGCGTCCCCATCCCGTACCGCTCGCACACCGGCAGCACCTCGCGTTCGGCGCCCCGGTTGAGCAGGGAGTACGTCGGCTGCTCGGTACGGAACCGCTGGAGCCGGTGGTGTTCGGCGACCCACTGGGCCTCGACGATGTCGGAGGCCGGGTAGCTGGAGGTGCCGATCGCGCGGACCTTGCCCGCGCGCACCAGGTCGGTGAGGGCGGAGAGGGTCTCCTCGGTGTCGGTGTCCGGGTCGGGCCGGTGGATCTGGAAGAGGTCCACGTGGTCCGTGCCGAGCCGGCGCAGCGAGTCGTCCAGCGCCCGGGTCAGCCAACGCCGTGACGTGCCTTGCATGTTGGGGTCGGCGCCGCCGGAGTTCATGGGCAGCCGCGCCTTGGTGGCGAGCACGACGGAGTCCCGCCGCCCCTTCAGCGCCTTGCCGACGATCTCCTCCGACTCCCCGTACGAGTACATGTCGGCGGTGTCGATGAAGTTGATCCCGGCGTCCAGCGCTTTGTGGATCATGCGTACGGAGTCGTCGTGGTCGGGGTTGCCGATGGCGCCGAACATCATCGCGCCCAGGCAGTAGGGGCTGACCTTCATGCCGGTCCGGCCCAGCGTGCGGTACTTCATGAGTCTCCTCCAACCCGCGGTGGCCAGGGCCTGCCGCGGCGCGCTACGCTCACGAAAACGGAACGGTGTTCCGAGAAGAACGATACGGAACACTGTTCCGGTTAGCAAGTGGAGGTCTGGCATGAGGGGAGAGCCGGCATGACCGGAGCGGAGCCGTCCCGCCCGCGCCTGAGGGCCGACGCGCGGCGCAGCATCGACACGCTGCTGACGGCCGCCGCCGAGGTGTTCGCCGAGTCCGGCGTGGATGCGCCCGTACGGCAGATCACGGCTCGCGCGGGCGTCGGCGCGGGCACCCTGTACCGGCACTTCCCGCAGCGCTCCGACCTCATCGCGGCCGTCTTCCGCCATGAGGTCGACGCCTGCGCCGACACCGCGCCGGCACTCGCCGCCGACCACACCCCCGTGGAGGCTCTGCGCCTGTGGCTCCTCCGCTTCACCCACTTCATCGCCACCAAGCGCGGCCTCAGCGCCGCCCTCCACTCCGGCGACCCGGCCTACGACAGCCTCCCGTCGTACTTCCAGCTCCGTCTGGTACCGGCGCTGGAGTCCCTGCTCCTGGCGGCGGCCGATGCGGGCGAGGTGCGCGCGGACATCGACCCGAACGATCTTCTGCGGGCCGTCGCCAACCTGACCCTCCCGGCGCAGGACGACGACGGGCACACGGGGCGGATGGTGGGGCTGCTGCTCGACGGGCTGCGGTACGGGAGTGCGGGCGCGGCCGGGAAGTGATCTGCGGCCCGGGCGGGAGGAGCGCCCCGTGAGCCGGGCCGCCAGGCCGTGGGCGTCCTTGCGCACGCGCTCCGGCCGGCCGCCGCCTGGCGCTGCCGGTGCTGCGCCGGGTGTGACTCTCGCGGTGACGGGCAGCCGAGACGGGGTGATACCAGCCGAAACCCTCCCCTCACGCCCCGGTCGCAACACTTTTGCAAGCAGGGTGCTTGCAAAAGTTAGCGAAGGTGGGCATGGTGGAGGCATGGCATCGCTCAACGTCGGCAATCTCGGTGAGTATCTGCGCGAGCAGCGGCGCAACGCCCAGCTCTCGCTGCGGCAGCTCGCCGATGCCGCCGGGGTGTCGAATCCGTACCTGAGCCAGATCGAGCGCGGGCTGCGCAAGCCCAGCGCGGAGGTGCTGCAGCAGGTCGCCAAGGCGCTGCGGATCTCCGCCGAGACGCTGTACGTCCGCGCGGGCATCCTCGACGCCGAGCGGGACCGGGACGAGGTCGAGACGCGTGCCGTCATCCTCGCCGACCCCTCGCTCGACGAACGGCAGAAGCAGGTCCTGCTCCAGATCTACGAGTCCTTCCGCAAGGAGAACGGACTCGGCGGCGAAGGCCCCGTACGACCCGAGGAGTCCGAGGGTACGGAAGCGCAGCCCAGCGACACACCCGGCAGTGATGCCGGTCCGCGGCGGACGGCCGGATGAAGCCGGACCAGGGCTCCGGCCACCGCACGCGGACCACACCGACCTCAGCCGAACGCGAATCCGGGAGGACCTTCACCATGGCCATCACCGACGACCTGCGCAAGACCTTCAGCGACCCGACTCCGCTCTACTTCGCCGCCGGTACCGCCGATCTCGCCATCCGGCAGGTCCGGAAGGTGCCCTCGCTGGTCGAGCAGCTCCGCGCCCAGGCCCCGGCCCGGATCGAGCAGGTCCGCGCGACCGACCCCAAGGTCGTCCAGGAGCGGGCCACCGCCCGCGCCAAGGAGGCGCAGGAGACCATCCAGACCAGGGTCAACGGCCTCATCGGCAACCTCGACGTCGACCTGAAGAAGGTCGGCGAGCAGGCCCAGGACCTCGCCCTGCGCGGTGTCGGCGTGGCCGCCGAGTACGCCGTCAAGGCGCGCGAGGCGTACGAGAAGGTCGCCGAGCACGGCGAGCAGGCCGTGCGGACCTGGCGCGGCGACGCCGCCGAGGAGATCGAGGAGCTCGCCATCGCCGTCGAGGGCCAGCCCCAGCCGGGTGTGATCAAGGAGACCCCGAAGCCGGCCGCCGGTGCCGCCGGTCCGGCCGTCGCCAAGCCCGCCCCGGCCGCCGAGAAGAAGCCGGACGCGAAGAAGCCGGCTCCGGCCGCCGCCCGCAAGGCTCCTCAGGCGAAGAAGCCGACCCCGCCGGCCAAGTGACCGCGGACGGTGTGAGACGTACGGGCCGGGCACCATCGGGGTGCCCGCCCGGCCCGTTCTGCGGGTAGCGTGACGGCAGCGACTGAGAAGGCGAGGAGCGGTGGGCGACATGCTGATGCTGGGCTTCCAGGGGTTCATGGGGATCCTGAAGATCGTCCTCATGGCCCTGGCCGCGTTCGGACTCCTGGACGCGGCCTTCCGGCGTGAGGACGCGTTCCGCGCGGCGGACAAGCAGACCAAGGTCTTCTGGCTGATCATCCTGGGCATCGCCCTCGCGGTCAGCTCCCTCTTCTCGATCCTGTCCATCCTCCCGGCCGCGGGCGCCGTCGCCAGCATCGTCTACCTCGTCGACGTCCGCCCCGCCGTCAAAGCCCTCACCGGCGGCAGCCGTGGCGGCTGGGGCCGGGGCAAGGGCCGGGGCGGCAGCAGCAGCGACGGCCCGTACGGCCCGTACAACGGCGGCCGCTGACGGCTCCGCCGGTTCGGCCCGAGCCGGTCCCCGGTCCAAGGGGTGCCGCCCCACGGCCGACTGCGTGTGCCCGCGCCGGTGCCCCGGCCGGACGGGGACGAGCGCCGCGCGCCGGCCGGTGAGCCGGGCGGCGCGCGGCGCTCGTCCCGGCCGCGGGGCCCGTGTCGGGTGTCGGGGTGGGGCGGCGAGTGCCAGCCCCTGCCCGCGTCGGTCCGCTACGACACCCGGTCCAGGAGGACCACCGCTACGTCGTCCGTCAGTTCGTCGCCGTTCAGGCGGCGCACCTCGCTGACCGCGGCCCGCAGGAGCTCCTCGCCGCGCAGGCCCTCCGAGAGCTGGCGGTGGATCATGTCGAGCATGCCGTCCTGGCCGAGGCGGGGGCCGCCGGGGGAGGTGCGGCCTTCTATGAGGCCGTCGGTGTAGAGCATGAGGCTCCACTCGGCGCCCAGCTCGACCTGGGTGCGGGGCCAGCGGGCGCCGGGCAGGAGCCCGAGGGCGGGGCCGTTGTTGTCGAAGGGGAGCAGGCGGGGGACCGGTGTCGCGCCGGGGCGGATCAGCAGCGGGGCCGGGTGCCCGGCCAGGCAGAGGCCCGCGCGGCGGCCGTCGGGTGCGATGTCCACCGTGCAGAGGGTCGCGAAGATCTCCTCGTCCGAGCGCTCGTGCTCCAGCACCTCCTGCAGCGTGCCGAGCAGCTCGTCCCCGCACAGCCCCGCCAGGGTCAGCGCCCGCCAGGCGATCCGCAGCTCCACGCCGAGCGCGGCCTCGTCCGGGCCGTGGCCGCAGACGTCGCCGATCATGGCGTGCACGGTGCCGTCCGGGGTGCGGACCGCGTCGTAGAAGTCGCCGCCGAGCAGCGCGCGCGAGCGGCCGGGGCGGTAGCGCGCGGCGAACCGCAGCGCGGCGCCCTCCAGCAGCGGCGTCGGCAGCAGCCCGCGCTCCAGGCGCCGGTTCTCCTGCGCGCGCAGCCTGCCCTCCGCCAGCCGCCGCTCGGCGGTGTCGGAACGCTTGCGCTCCACGGCGTACCGGATGGCGCGGCTCAGCAGCCGGCTGTCCAGTTCGTCGCGGAAGAGGTAGTCCTGGGCGCCTACGCGCACGGCCTCCGCGCCGCGCTCGGCGTCGCCGGAGGCGGTCAGCGCGATCACCGCGTGCCGCGGTGCCAGCTCCAGCACCTGACGCAGCACGGCCAGCTCGGCGCCGTCCTCGGCGTCGGCGCAGCCGGCGGCCGGGAGGGCGAGGTCGAGCAGGATGCAGTTCACGTCGGGCGTGAGCAGCCGCCCCGCCTCGGTGAGGTTGCGGGCGGTACGTACGCGGATCGGCCGGCCGGCCGAGTCCCGCATCTCGGGGACGAGCGCGCCGGACGGGTCGTCCTCGACGAGGAGCACGGTGAGTGCCGCGCCGAGGGCAGCGGTGTCGCGGTGCGCCTCCTCGGTGAGGGCTACGGCCGAGACCTGCGCCGGACCGCGTTCGGCGGCCGGGACTGCTCTCTGCCGCGGTACGGGTACGGACATGTCCTGGATTCCTTCCCTCCCCCCGGGGGCACGGCGGCGCCGAGGGTCCTCGTAACGCCGTCGGGTGACCCTAGCGGCATCGGCCGCCCCGGCGGAATGGGGCGCGCGGCGTGCGAATCGCGCAGACCGCTGTCATATGCCCTGACCCGTAAGGTAGTTGGGCTGTGCGACCGGGGGCTCGGGATGACGAAGCTCACGTGGTTCCCGCTCTCCCGCGTGCCGTTGGTCACAGGGCGGGGCAGAACGGTGCGGGGTGTGGTGCCGGTCACGCGTCGGGGCGTACGACCCCCAGGATCGGCATGGTGCCCGCGCCCGCGACCGTGACCGTGCGGCCGGGTCGGGGGGCGTGGATTATTTTGCCGTCGCCCACGTACATCCCGACGTGGGTGGCGTCGGCGAAGTAGATGACGAGGTCGCCGGGGCGCATCTCCGTCACGTCCACGTGCGGGAGCTGCTTCCACTGCTCCTGCGAGGTGCGCGGGATCGGGGTGCCGGCGTCGGCCCACGCCTGCGAGGTCAGGCCGGAGCAGTCGAAGGAGTCGGGACCCTCGGCCCCCCAGACGTAGGGCTTGCCGAGCTGGGCGTAGGCGAAGGCGACGGCCTCGGCCCCGGCGGAGGTGGCGGCGGCGGTCGCGGTGCCGGCCTCCTTCTTCAGGACACCGGTGTCGAGCCATGCGCTCTGCGCCTTGCGGGCGGCCTGCCGCTCCAGCTCGGCCAGCCTCTCCTTCTCCTTCTTCTCCAGCCGCGACTCGAGCTTCTCGGCTTCCTTGATCCGCACCTTGATCGTCTTCTGGGCGGCGGCCTTGTCCTTGCGGTCCCGCTCCAGCCTCTTCCAGCGCGCGGCCGCGTCGGCGGTGTCCCGCTTCAGCTCCCGCTCGACGCGAGCGGTCTCGGCGATCAGCTTCCTGGTGGCCCGCGCGCCGTTCAGCAGGGTGCCGGCGCCGTCCGCGAAGCGCTCCGGATCGTCACTGAGCAGGAAGCGCGCCATCGGCGGCATCCCGCTGTCCCGGTACTGGGCCCGCGCGGCGGCGCCCGCCTGGTCCTTCAGTTCGGCCAGTTTCCCCCGGGCCGTGTCCGTGCGCTTCTCCAGTCGGGCGAGCTGCACGGACTGCTTGCGTGTCTTCTCCTCGGCCGCGTTGTAGGCGTCGGTGGCGACGGCCGCGTCGCGGTACAGCCCGTCGAGGCGGGCGCGGACCCTCTCCAGCTCGGCGTCGGGGACGGGGGCGGGCGTGGCGGCGGGTGCGGGCGTGGCGGCGGGTGCGGGGGTGGCGCTCGCCCGGGGTGCGGGGGAGGGGTCGGCGGGTCCGAGCGGTGCCGACGCGAACGCCGTGCCCGGCACCGCCAGTACGGTCACCGCGCAGACCACGGTCACGGCGGCGGCGAGCAGCCCGTGCTTGCCCCTGGCCATAACAGTCCCCCCAAACTGATTTACCGTCAGTAACTTACGGTCCGTCCGCAGGATGGTGCCACGATCCGGTGCGAAGTGACAGAGGTCGTACGAAGTCGTGCGTCCCCCGGCGCCCCGCGCCTCCCCCGCGATCTTCACGCCCGTCCGACGTACCGGAACCGGAGATCGTTCCCCTCCTGTCCCGGATTCCGTGCGATTCCCTCGAACAGGTGAACCAGTGTCAGCGGGGTGCCAACGCCGCCCACGCCAGGGTCACTTCGCCCTGCCGCCAGCGCGCGGGGCCGTCCGTCACCGGCCAGTCGGCCGCGAGGTCCCGGACCGTGCGCAGCCAGCGCTGGCGGGCGCCGTAGGAGGCGTAGGGCGCGGCGGCGGCCCAGGCGCGGTCGAAGTCGCGCAGGAAGGCGTGCACCGGCTCGCCCGGCACGTTGCGGTGGATCAGTGCCTTCGGCAGCCGTTCGGCCAGGTCGGAGGGGCGTTCCAGGGAGCCGAGCCGAGTGGCGAAGGTGACCGTGCGCGGCCCCTCGGGGCCGAGCGCGACCCAGACGTGCCGCCGTCCGATCTCGTCGCAGGTGCCCTCGACCAGCAGCCCCCCGCGCGAGCCGTCGCCCGCCGGTGCCAGCCGCGCGCACAGCCCCCGCCACACGGCGGCGACCTGCTCCTCGTCGTACTGCCTCAGCACGTTGGCGGCCCGGATCAGCAGCGGCCGGCCGGGCACCGGGACCTCGAAGCCGCCGTGCCGGAAGGCGAGCCCCTCGCGCTCGTACGGTCTCGCCGCCGCCACCCGCTCCGGTTCGATCTCGACGCCGACCACGCGCGCGTGCGGGGCGACGGTGCGCAGCCTGCCGAGCAGTTCGACGGCGGTCCAGGGCGCGGCCCCGTAACCGAGGTCGACGGCCAGCGGGTCGGCCGCGCGCAGCAGTTCGGCGCCGTGCGTGGCCGCGATCCAGCGGTCCATGCGGCGCAGGCGGTTGGGGTTGGTCGTCCCGCGCGTCACCGTGCCTACGGGGCGGGTCGTGCGGGATGCCATGTCTACGAGGGTAAGCGGGCGGAGTGAGCACCCTCGGTCGAACGGTTGAGCGGGTGCGGGTCATGATTGGGTAAAAACGCTTGATCGGGAAATGGGAAGAACCCCCTCCGCTGTTGCACCCCACGGAGGACTCGGACGGTCCACCGGCAGGCGTGCCCGAGCGAGGAGGAAGCCCAGTGAGCCAGTACGTCAGCAGGCTCGGGCGTCGCTCCCCCGCAACCGCCCCCCGGCTGAGACTGCACCGCAGGCCACGCCGGGTCGCCATGCTCTCCGTGCACACCTCGCCGCTGCACCAGCCCGGCACCGGCGACGCGGGCGGCATGAACGTCTACATCGTGGAGCTGGCCCAGCGGCTGGCCGCCCTCAACATCGAGGTCGAGATCTTCACGCGGGCCACCTCCAAAGACCTCGCCCCCAAGGTCGAACTGGCCCCCGGCGTCCTCGTCCGGCACGTCGACGCGGGCCCCTACGAGGGCCTGGCCAAGGAGGAGCTGCCCGCCCAGCTCTGCGCCTTCACCCACGGTGTCATGCAGGCATGGGCCGGCCACCGTCCCGGCCACTACGACCTCGTCCACTCCCACTACTGGCTCTCCGGCCACGTCGGCTGGCTCGCCGCCCAGCGCTGGGGCGTCCCCCTGGTGCACGCCATGCACACCATGGCCAAGGTCAAGAACGCCAGCCTGGCCACCGGCGACACCCCCGAGCCCGCCGCCCGTGTCATCGGCGAGACCCAGATCGTCTCCGCGGCCCGCCGCCTCATCGCCAACACCGCCGAGGAGGCCGCGGAACTGGTCCGGCACTACGACGCCGACCCCGCGAAGGTCGCCGTCGTCCACCCCGGCGTGAACCTCGACCGCTTCCGCCCCCTCGACGGCCGCGCCGCCGCCCGCGCCCGCCTCGGCCTGCCCCAGGACGCGCTCATACCGCTCTTCGCGGGCCGTATACAGCCGCTCAAGGCCCCCGACGTGCTGCTCCGCGCCGTCGCCCACCTGCTCAGCGAGCGTCCCGAACTGCGCCGGAACATCGTCGTCCCCGTGGTCGGCGGCCCCAGCGGCAGCGGACTCGCCAGACCGGAGGGGCTCCACAAGCTCGCCGCGCGGCTCGGCATCGCGGACGTCGTGCGGTTCCGGCCACCGGTCGGACAGGAGCAGCTCGCGGACTGGTTCCGGGCCGCGTCCGTGCTGGTCATGCCGTCCTACAACGAGTCCTTCGGGCTCGTCGCCATCGAGGCGCAGGCGGCCGGCACGCCGGTGCTGGCCGCCTCGGTCGGCGGCCTCCCGGTGGCCGTGCGCGACGAAGTGAGCGGATTCCTCGTCCAGGGCCACGACCCCGCCGACTACGCGCGCGTGCTGCGCCGCTTCGCCGACGACCCCGGTCTGTCCGACCGCATGGGCGCGGCCGCCGCCCGGCACGCCCTCGGCTTCGGCTGGGAGACCTCCGCCTCCGCCACCGCCGACGTGTACGCGGCCGCGACCCAGTCCCACCGCCGTCGCGTACGCTCGCAGCATGGCTGACACCGAGGCGACGGAACGGGCCGCGCGCACCCTCGAGGACGCGCTCAAGGACGCCGAACTGGAGTGGGAGAACCCCGAACCGGGCTCCTACGTGGTCAAGCTCCCCGGCACCGCGAAGCTCTCCACCACCGTCTCGCTGCTGGTGGGCCGCCACACCCTCTCCGTCAACGCGTTCGTCATCCGGCATCCCGACGAGAACGAGGCGGGCGTCCACCGCTGGCTCCTGGAGCGCAACCTCAAGCTGTACGGCGTGAGTTACGCGGTCGACCGGCTCGGCGACGTCTACGTCACCGCCCGCCTCCCGCTCGCCGCCGTCACCCCCGAAGAGGTCGACCGGCTGCTCGGCCAGATCCTCGAAGCGGCCGACGGCGCCTTCAACACCCTGCTGGAACTGGGCTACGCCTCAGCGATCCGCCGCGAACACGCATGGCGGGTCTCGCGCGGGGAGTCCACCCGCAACCTGGACGCCTTCACGCATCTGCTCGACCGCGACTGAACCCGGTTCAGGCGCCGTCGCGGTAACGGCCCGGTGTGACCCCGGCCGACTTCTCGAAGTGCCGGGTCAGACGGGCCTGGTCGTAGAAACCGGACGCCACCGCCACCTCGCCGGGCGCCGGCCCGTCCAGCAGCCGCCGCCTGGCCCGGCCGGCCCGGCGCGAGGTCGGGTACCGGTGCGGCGCGATGCCGTACGCCCTTACCAGGTGGGCGGGATGGGCGTGCAGCAGTGCGGACGCCTCGGTGAGGGTGAGGCCGTCGGGGAGGTGCTCGTCGAGGAGTTCACGCAGTCGGCGGGCCAACAGCGGCTCGGAGCCAGGCGGTTCGGGATCACGGCGATGCAGATGGTCCCTGAGGCGCCCTTCGAGGAGGACGAGCCCGCTCTCCACGGCCAGTTCGTCGCCGGGGCTCGCGAGCGCCCGGTGCAGCCGGCCCACGTGCGCGCGCAGTCCCCGGGCGGCCCGCGCCGGCCGGGGGCCTGGACGCCGCCCGCTCCCGCGACGGCGGTCCCCTGCGCCGAGTGCCTCCGCGCTCCCGGCGGGCGGTCCCCGCGGGTCAGGCCGCCTTCTCCACGGCGGGCCGGGTCGCCGCCGGAGCCGGCGCGCCCGCCACCTCCGCCTCCTCCGCCGGCAGTCCCCGCATGAGCAGCGCGTACCCCAGCCCCGCCACCGTGCCGATGACCGCGCAGGCGCCCCAGAGCCAGGCGGCGCCCAGGTGGTCGATGACCGTGCCGGACATCAGGGGCCCCACCAGGGCGGCCACGGACCAGGAGAGGCTGAAGACGCCCTGGTAGCGGCCGCGGCCGTGGACGGGGGAGAGGCGGACGACGAGGCCGGTCTGGGTCGGCGCGTTGACGATCTCCGCGAGCGTCCACACGCAGACGGTGAGCGCGAAGACGGCCAGCGACCCGGCGAAGGCGGTGAGCCCGAAGCCGTAGCCCGCGAGCAGCGAGGAGACGATCAGCAGGCGGCGCGGGTCGCGGTGCTCGATGAAGCGGGTGACCGGGATCTGCAGGACGACGATCAGGACGCCGTTGACGGCGATGGCGGTGCCGTAGCCGGCGGGGGAGAAGCCGGCCTGGCCCATGGCGACCGGCAGGCCGACCGCCCCCTGCATGAAGACGAGGGCGACGAGGAAGGACAGGCCGACGACCGCCATGTAGCGCCGGTCGCGCAGCACCGTACCGAGGCCCGTCTCCGGTTCCCCGGCATCCTCGGCGACGGGCGCGGGCCGGGACTCGGGCAGCTTGAGGAAGACGAGGATCGCGCAGGCCAGCGTCATCCCGGCCTCGATGAGGAACCCGGCGCGATAGCTGAACCCGGCGATGAAACCGGCGGCGACGGAGGAGACCGCGAAGCCGAGGTTGAGCGCCCAGTAGTTCAGCGAGAAGGCCCGTACGCGGTCCTCGGGCCGCACGATGTCCGCCATCATCGCCTGCACCGCGGGCCGGGAGGCGTTGCCGGCGGCGCCGACCAGGAAGGCGACGGCCGCGATGGCGACCGGATCGCGCATGAATCCGAGCAGCGCGACGGAGACGGCGGTGCCGACCTGCGCGACCAGCAGGGTGGGCCGTCGGCCCACCCGGTCCGCCATCACGCCGGCGCCGAGCGAGGAGACGACCCCGCCGAGGCCGTGCAGGGCGGCGACCAGGCCCGCGAAGGAGGCGGAGTAGCCGCGGTCGAGAGTGAGGTAGAGCGCCATGAAGGTGGCCACGAACGCGCCGAGCCGGTTGACCAGCGTGCTGACCCACAGCCACCAGAAGGCACGGGGGAGCCCGGAGACGGTGGACCGGGCGGCGGCGATCAGCCGGCCCGGTACGGCGGTGGACATGATGGGACCCCCCGGTAAGTGGCACGTGCGGTGAGTGGAACTTACTCGCACGGGGCCTTCGGTGGCCACTCGATTAGCCGGAAGCCGTCAACCGTCGGCGGCGCGGCGACCCGTCCTGGGGGTGGATTACGCTCTGAGGCATGGCCGACGCACCGTACAAGCTGATCCTCCTCCGCCACGGCGAGAGCGAGTGGAACGCGAAGAACCTGTTCACCGGCTGGGTGGACGTCAACCTCAACGAGAAGGGCGAGAAGGAGGCGGTACGCGGTGGCGAGCTGCTGAAGGACGCCGGTCTCCTGCCCGACGTGGTCCACACGTCCCTGCAGAAGCGCGCGATCCGCACGGCCCAGCTCTCGCTGGAGGCCGCGGACCGCCTCTGGATCCCGGTCAACCGGAGCTGGCGCCTGAACGAGCGCCACTACGGCGCCCTCCAGGGCAAGAACAAGGCGGAGACGCTGGCCGAGTTCGGCGAGGAGCAGTTCATGCTCTGGCGCCGCTCCTACGACACCCCGCCGCCGCCGCTCCCCCGCGACGCGGAGTACTCCCAGTTCAACGACGCCCGCTACGCGGACCTCCCTCCGGAGCTGCGCCCCCAGACGGAGTGCCTCAAGGACGTCGTCGTCCGCATGCTTCCCTACTGGTACGACGACATCGTCCCCGACCTCATCGACGGCAGGACGGTCCTGGTCGCCGCCCACGGCAACAGCCTCCGCGCCCTCGTCAAGCACCTCGACGGCATCTCGGACGAGGACATCGCGGGCCTGAACATCCCGACCGGCATCCCGCTGTACTACGAACTCGACGCCGACTTCAAGCCGGTCACCCCCGGCGGCAAGTACCTCGACCCGGAGGCGGCCAAGGCCGCGATCGAGGCCGTGAAGAACCAGGGCAAGAAGAAGTAGGGTTTGTGATCATGCCCCCCACCTGCGCATATGGCGCGGGGCGGGGGCATTTTCACGGCCTGGGCCCTGGGTGGGACCTCAGTGCAGTGGGTCCTGCGCCGGTCGGAGTGCCTGGCTGAGAGCTTTCCGGGCCCGTTCGCGGCTGCTCGGCATGAGGTGTGCGTACACCTTCAACGTGAGTCCCGGATCAGAGTGTCCGAGGTACTCGCTGACGGCCTTGATGCTCTCGCCAGCGTCCAGCAGCACCGATGCGTAGAAGTGCCGTAGCGCGTGCATGCCGTGTTCGCGCGCGGCGGTGTGCTCCCGGCTTTTCGCCTTGGGGATGACGCCCACGGACGCCAGAGCGGGCTTCCAGTGGTCCTCATTAAGCGAGGTGCGCCAGACGTGACCGCCGTTGGGCCCGGTGAAGATCAGGCGCTTGGTCACGGGCCGGCCGTTCGCCCGCATCCAAGGCAGTGTGATCTCAACGGGTGGAAACCGCTTGATGTGCTCTTGGAGCTCTTCCGCCACGGGATCGGGCAGAGGCACGTCACGGAGCTTGCCACCCTTCGGAGGCGCGAACACGGCCTTGCTCAGGCTGAGCTTGAGCTGCTGCACCACGTGCAGGGTGCCGCTGTCGAAGTCCAGCTCATCCACGGACAGCCCGAGGATCTCGCCTTGTCGTAGGCCACAGCCGGCGCCCACGTCCACCATGGGCCGGAAGCGTTCGACCATCGCTGCCCGCATTGCGAAGACGCGTCCAGGCTCCCAGGGGACGACCCTGCGCGTGCCCATTTCGGGGAGCGTCACCGTGCGGGAGTTGCACGGGTTCCTGCGAAGGTAGCCGTCCTCGACGGCGGCGGAGAGGACGGCACGGACGTTGGAGAAGATCACACGGGCGTAGGCGCCGGACATGCCGGACGCTTCGAGCTGCGTCACGAACTCCCGGATGTGGCTTGGCTGGAAGGACCCCAGAGGCCGCGAACCGATGCGGGGGAAGGCGTGCAGCTTGAGCTGAGACTGCATCGAAGCGCGGGTGTTCGGGTCTCCGCTCTGGCTCGCAAGCCAGGGTTCAGCGAACTCCTGAAACGATGTCCGGGACGCGCTCGGGTCGATGTAGTCGCCCCGAGCCACGTCCGCTGTGACCTTGCTCAGCCACTGCTCAGCGAGCCGCTTTTGTCCGTCGGGGAAGGACTTGCCCCTGCGCTTACCGTCGGGGGCGAAGTAGCGGGCGCGGTAACGCAGGCCGGTCCCGTGACGCTCGGTCTTGACGCGGATGGTCTTGCCGTTTGCGTCGGTCTCGGTCTTGTACCAGCGGTCTTGGATGCTGCCTGCCATAGGAGGCAAGGTCCCTTCTCGGCATGGATCAGGGGTGGCCGCTCAACGGCCACCCCTGGCGGTGTGCGGAGTCGCGTCAGGCCGCGACGCGGTCGACGTTCTTGAGTTGGGCGACGTACGCCCCCACTTCGGTGGGGTCGTAGCGGACGTGCTTGCCGACGCGGAAGCCGGGAGGACCGGTGCGCTTCCTGCGCCACTGGTAGACGGTTTCGAGGGGGACGCGGAAGATCTCGGCGATGTCGTCGGGAGTGAGGTACCGGTCGGGCAAGCCGCTGCGGAGGGTGGCGCGGGGGTCGGGTTGAGCGGAAGGGGTTCGGCTCATGGGGTCCTCAGAGGTTGAGTCGCATGCGCTTCGGGGGGTCTCGGATTCCGTGTGTGTCCGAGGTTCGGATTTCTGCGTCACCGCGTCACCTGCGTCATCCGGGCTGCTGACCTGCGGGTTTCCGGTGACGCAGAGAGGCCGGGGTGCGTCATCGGTGACGCAGGCTGTGCGTCACCGATGACGCAGGTGACGCGGGGTGACGCAGACTTTCCGGCTCTGCGTCACCCCTGTATGCGCAGGTCAAGTGCCGTCTCCCGGCCTCTGGTGACGCAGGTGACGCAGCGTTCCCCACTTAGGAAAAGAGAGGGGGGTGTCTGTGATGGTGCGGCGCGGCTCAGAGCATGAAGAAGGAGCCGCTTCGCGGCGCGTCTATCGCAGGGCGGCGCTGCCGCCGAACTGCAAGAGGAGCACGCCTGGCCGGTGGTGCTCCTCTTGCTCGTACGGCGGTGCCGCTCAGAGCGTCTGCTGGTTGTGCGGGGATGTGGCGAGGGCGCGGGTCATTTCGAGGTAGCGGCCCTCTTTGGTGCGGCCGGAGTCGATGAGGACGCCGCGTGCGGCCAGGGTCGGCTGGAGGCGCTTGAGCCGGTCGGAGAGGACTTTCCCGGTGGTGGGCCAGCCCTTGGGCAGGGGACGGCAGTCGTCGCCGCTGTAGAGGACGCTGAGGCAGTGCAGCCACTCCGTGGAGGTCATCCGCTGCTCGGCGCCCGGCGTGAGGGTGTCGGCGTGCCGGAGGACGGTCTGTGCGAGTAGGTCGCCCTCGATCACGTCATCGTTGAGGTCGTCCAGGCTGGCCCGGTAGGCGGCGAGGGCCCCGAGGCTGGTTGCGGCGTCGAGCTGCGCGCACAGGTGGGCGAAGTCCGCCATCCGTAGATCTGTGGGCGTCTCCGCCTCGACCGCGCGCACCTTCACCGTGAGATCGAGCAGCGAGCCGAGGACGACGGGCAGAGCTTCCGCGTACTCCGCCCACAGTTCCGCCTCGGTGCGCCGGACCGTCGGCCGTTCCAGGCGCAGGGGCAGGAGTCGTTCCGCGAGGTCGGGCCGGATGACTCCAACGTCGATGCCGGTCAGGAGCAAGGGGCGGCGGTAGCGGGCGCGGAAGACGTCGCCGTCGGTGAATAGGGCGCGTTTGACGTTTTCCGCGCCGGTGACGATGCAGCACATGGCGTCGGACAGGTCCGGCGTCATGTGGGAGAGGTTGTCCAGGGCGGTGACCCACCCGGCGGCCACCGCCGCGATCAGGTTCTCCTCATCCTTCGGGGCCCGGCGCAGGTCGCCGGTCATCCCCTCGATGATCCGCACGAGCATCCGGCCCCCGGTGGACTTGCCCGCGCCCTGCGGGCCGGTGAGAAACGGGGCGGGGACGGGGACGGAGGGGCCGAGGCAGCCGATGAGCCAGGCGATGGCCAGGCATTCGGTCTCGGCGGTGGCGAAATTGCACAACCTCAGCAGCAGGTCGATGCCCTTGCCGTCGGTGTCCTTAGCCGGAAGGGGCAGTTCGCCGGTGAGCTGGGTGCGCCGCCAGCACACCTCACGCGGGTCCGGGATGGCGATGTCCCAGCCGGTGGGATGGATGCGCACGGACTGCCCGTCGGCGCGGCCCAGGTCCAGCCACGTAGCCCCGTTGAATCCGGGGGCCACGCGGATGTGGACCGCCTGCACGTCCTCGGTCAGCGCGAGCGCCTCGATCAAGTCCAACGCCTCCTTGAGAGCGGTCCCGTTGAACACGCCAAGTCCGTCGCGGTACAGGCCGACCATGAGTTCCTGCCGGTGGCTGCCCGTGGTGCCCTGGGAGCGGATCGGCCGCGCGACGGGGTGGCCATTGCGCTGCGCGTACACAGTGCCGTCGGCGGTGCGGAAGTACCGGAAGTGCGCTTGCGCGTAGTCGGTGATGACTTCGCGGCCGGGGTTCTTCTCGTCGTCGGACATGGTCACAGTCCCAACGTGGTCAGGGCGTTGGTCCACGCCTCGGTGCAGTGCCGGGGCGATTCGCCTTTGGCCTGTGCTGCGGTGAACAGGCGGGCGGTGTGTGTCTCGGTGAGGCAGCCGCACCGGCCGTGCGTGGACAGCACCGCGAGGAACGTCCGGTAGACGGTGGCGTGCACCGTGCTGCGGGCCTCGGTGATGCGCTGCTCCGCCATGGTGATGCCACGTTCCAGGTAGGCGGGCGTGCGGTGCGGGCACTCTCCCTGCCCGCTCCTGAGAGGTGCTGTGGGCGCCTGTGGCGCCCTGCGGACCATGGGCGACTCCTTCGCTGCCAGTGCGCGAACCGCGTCCGGGAGAGCGGCCATGGAGCCGGTGCCGGGACCAAGCCAACGGGCGTAAGCCATTGCGGATTTGATGTCGACGCCGGGGCGGACGGCGTTCACGGACCGCATGGTGCCCTGGTAGATCCAGTGCTCCCCCCGCGTCGTCGGCACGGTGCGGGTGGCGGGCAGGCTCGCACGGGCCCAGGCCACGGCCGCCGCGTCGTCCAGGTCGACCACAGTCAAGCCAGCGCCACCGGGGTGGTAGGCGACGGCGGCGGCCCGGCGCCACGCGGCCAGCCACGGCGGGGAGGTGAGGACGTGCGGGTCGGTGGTGGCGGCGGCCCACGCGTGGCAGACACCGGGGCACTGGCAGGGGCCGGGAGTCTTCATGTTCGGCCGGCCGCCGCACGCGTTGGCCGTGCAGACGGGGCAGTTACCGAACGGCACCTTGCCCGCCCGCAGCGGCATGGGTGGAATGCCGTGTGCGGCCAGCGTGAGCGCGGTGTTCAGCAGGCGCGGCCGTTGGCCGGGCACTCGCCGGATGGGGGCGGGTTGGGTCATGCTGGATGTCTCCAGTTCGATTGGAGCGTGCTGGATGGACAAGGGCGACCCCGGTTTCTTTGGCGAGAGCAGGGGTCGCCCTTGGCGTTGCTAGCGGTGGAAGTGGTTGCGCTTGATCACGGCCTTGCGGATGTTCACCGTGGTCCCGCCGCCGCTGTGGCAGCCGACGGCGAGGACCTGGACAGCGATGAACCCGCCGAACAGAACCGCCGCCAGCGTGATGAGCTGGGTGATCAGAGCCGTCAGGGCGGTGATGAAGGTGGTGAGCAGCAGCAGTCCGCCGCACACGGCGAGGAACCCGACGCCCCCAAGGGCGCCGTTCACCGCCGCCCGCGACACGACCGGCTTGGCCGTGGCCGGCTCCGGCTGAACGGGGCTCACGGCGTAGCCGGTGATGATCCGACCGTCCGGGAGGACGACGCTCGCCACGGTGGGGACGGTGGCCGGCTGCACTGGAACGACCGGCGTCAGGGCGATGTGAGCGGGGGTGAGCGGGGTGGGCTGGTGGACCTCGACGGCCCGCTGTGCGGGCGCGTGCGGGGTGTTCTGGGGGTGCATGTGGAATCCCTTCCGGTGCTCGGTCAGGGAGGCGGAACCACCCCCTTGGAGGGTGGCTGTGGAGGGGGTGGCAGAGGTGCTGACCTGCATGCCTCCCTGACTCCCTGAACGATCATTTATGCAGGTCAGGTGCAGGGAGGTGGGTCAGGGAGGCGGTGAGGGAGTTCTCCCTGCCTCCCTGACCCGTGAGGGCTGGGCTCCCTGCCGTCAGGCGCCGGAAGCGGAACCTGTGTCGTCGCGGTGGGCGAGGGCGCGGGTGATCTGGTCGCGGCCGACGACCATGCGGCCGTCGGACTTGTAGGGCTCGGCGCCGGTGCCGTCCAGGACGCGGGTGAGGTCGCCGGGCGACCAGTCCCCGTACGCGTCCGCGTCCAGCGCGGAGAGACGCTTGATCACGTCCTGCGTCCGTAGGCGGGGGGCGTCTGCGATGACGGCGGCGATGTCCGCGAGCGGGTCACGCTCCTGGCCCCGCTCGATCAGGGTGAGGGTGGTGACTCCGTCGCGCAGCGCCTTGGCGCGGCGGGCGATGGCTTCGGCGTCCTCGGTGCTGATGTAGTGCGTGCGCACGGTGATGGAAGACTGGCCCTTGGGGATGTCGATCCCGTCGGAGGCGACGACAAGTGTTCCCTTGTCCAGGCCGGGGCGCAGGAGGTTGGGGGCGGCGCCGCCGTCGACGGCCTTGTCCCCCAGGGCCATGCGGGCCTGGGACTCGGTGCCCAGCGCGAGGGAGGCGCGGGTGTGCGCGCCCTCCCGAACGAGCTTGGGAAGGTTCTGGTCGGTGGGGTCCTGCGTGCCCTGCCACAGCAGCACGTTGACTGCCCGACCCTGATTGTGGATCTTCCGCGCTGCCATGAAGTAGCGGGAGGTGGCGCTGGAGCCGCCGTAGGGCCGCTTCTCCGTGTCCTTGAGCGGGCACATGAACGCCACCTGCGCCTCGTCCACCACCACGACCAGCAGCGGGAACACCGTGCCGGGCGGTGCCTGGAGACGGTGGTTCATCTCCTCGACCGCGTCCTCCAGCATCTCCGTGACCTGGATGACGTGGTCGTCGGTCGGGCCCTGGATAAGCCGGGTGGCGATGCCGTCGAACATGGCCCAGTCGCCGGCGCCCTTTAGGTCACCCATCCAGAACTCCACCGACCGGTCCAGCGCCAGCCACAGCGCGAGCGCCCGCAACGCGGCGGTCTTGCCCTGGTTCGACAGACCTGTGATGAGCAGGTGCCGCTGGTACAGGCTGATCTGCGCAGCGTCCCCGCGCAGATCCTGCCCCCACGGGGCCTTTCCCTTGGCGTAGTCGGCGGTCAGGGTCTCGTCGGTGACCAGCGGAGACGGGCCGATCGGCTCATCCAGCGCACCGGAGTCGGCCACCCACAGCCGGACCGTGCGCGCCGCCGGCGGCAGAGTGATGAACACTTCGTGCTCGTGCCGGGACAGGTTCTCCGCCAGCTTCCGGCGACGCTGCTGCACCTCGGCCGTAGACACCCCCGAAGGGAGCGTCACGTCGACCTCGACCCCGCACCCTGCGATCACGATCGGAGACAGCATCGACGCGCCGGCGTCGCCCATCTCCTTGATGGCGTTGCGCAGAGCCGGGACGCCGAGGTCGCGCAGGGCCTTGACCACGATGGACGGGGTGATGGGCTCGCCCTCACCGTTGCGCACCCGGTCCGGGAGCGCCCACGCCGGTGCGGCCTGCTGCTTGCTCCCAACCGCCCACAGCGCCAGCAGCGCCAGGAACGGGGCGAGTGAGACGGCCGGTCCCCAGACGACTTGGACGATGGTGACCATCAGGTTGATGAACTTGATGACCGCCATGACGGGGGTGACGACCTCGGTGGCGTCCTTGGTGGCGATTGCCATGGCGATGCCGATGAGGACGAGTCCGCCAATGCCCATGCCGGTGGTGACGGCGGCGCCCTTGGCCGCGTCGAGCGGGGAGTGCAGGAGGTCCATGCGGCGGCGGTGGCGGGCGTCGCGGAAGCGCTGCCCGCGCTCCTCCCACTCCGCCGCCGCCTCGAAGTTCCCCGCGGCTTCAGCGGTACGCATGTAGCGCTCGTAGCGGGCGGCCGTCCGCCCGTCCCACGCCCGCTTCGCTACGATCCGGACCCCGCCGACGACGTACAGACCGTGCCGGACCACCGTGCGAGCAGTCGTCCGTGTGGCGTCGTGCGTAGCGGCGGTACGGATGGCCCGGCCGGACCGGACCCACAGCGGGACGGGCTTGGCCGGGGCAGGGTCAGGGACCACGGTGAGGGTGGTCACGGGGGCCGGGTCGGTGGGCGGTGCGGGGTTCTTGTGCAGAGAGACGACGTTCTCTGTCATGACGAGACGACTCCTGACACCCCTTCAGGGGCGGAAGGCTGAGTGGGGTGGGGGTCAGAACCAGCCGGTGGACTTCTTCACGGCCTTGGCCTTGGCGTTCTCTCGGACGATCTGCGCCCGCTCCAACTGCATGGCGGCGATCTCCGCGACCAGTCGGGTCTCCGCGCTCTGCCAGGCGGTGTCGAGCCGCTGCTCCGCACGGCCCGTACTGCGGCCACGGGTGACGCGGTAGGAACCGGAGACGGCGGCGCCGAGGACGGCGCGGCGCTCGCGGCCGTCGAGCGGCCACAGCTCGCGGTTGCGGACCGCGTCGAGCTTGCGGGTCGCCTGCTGGATCTCCCGATCCAGACGGCGGGTGTCGGGCTTGCCCATCACGCACTCCTTGCGGTGGTGGAAGGGGAGTCGCAGGGCACGCAGGTGCCGAGCGAAGAGGGGATGACGTAGCCCGCATCCGTGCCGCACTGCGGGCAGATCCGGCGGGCGCGGTTGGCCTTGGCCAGCGACGCCCGCCGGCCCGGCGTCATGGGCCGGACGGGCTTGGCCAGGTCGACGCGGTAGAGGTAGGCGACCAGCGGGCCGCGTCGGCTGCGGGGGCGTTCGAGCTGGGCGGCCACGTCCTGGCCGCCGGGCCGGAGCCCGACGGCACGGAGCTGACGACGCGTGGCGTAGCCGTCCGGGGCCAGCCGCCACCGGTAGACCGGCAGCGCGGCCATCAGACGACGCGCTTCCAGGCCGCGCGGAGGCGGACCTCGGACGCGGCGTGACCGCTCGCCCGGAACCGGGCCGCCATCTCGCGGTACGACAGGGCGGGGTCCTCGCTGTGCCGAATCTGGTCGACCACCGCGTCCAGCGCGTCATCACTGAGCGCGGGCGCCGACTCCAGCGCCGGCACCGGCTCCGACGGCCCCCACACCGGCAGATCCCAATGGGCTGTGACGCCGGGCGTGACGGGCCGCGTCACGCTGGTCAACGCCCGCCCGGTGTCCTCACCATCCCGCGCGCTTTCGAGCGTCGACCACGCCCGCGAGAGGGTCTGCGCGGTCTTCGCCTGGACACGTGCGACGCGGGCACCGGCCTCCGTCACGGCCGTCAGCCGCGTCTCCTCCGTGGACGCCTCCGCCCGCAGCCGGGCGCGGGCCACGGCCGCTTCATCGCGGGCCTCCTGCCGGATACCCCGGATCGCCCCCAGCGCGGCCGGGGTCAATGCGGTGCGTTCCCACAGGCCGTGGACCAGCCACAGTGCCTTGGCGGCGATGGGCAGCCATGCGACGGCCAGCCACGCGCCTGCCGACGACTCGGCGGTGAGGGCGTGGGCGATGAGGACGCCGGCGGCCAGCAGTCCGAAGCACCAGCCGACGACGGTGACCGGGGTGCTGTGGTCGCCCTGCGCGGCGAGACGGCGTTCGTAGGCGAGGGTGGCCAGCCAGCCGCCGTCGATCCCGAGACCGACGACCAGCGCGACCGGCCACGGCACCGCCCGGCCCAGCCACATCATGACCACCGCGAGGGTGAGGATCATGGACACCGCCGTCATGGCGACGGCGGGAAGAACGGTCTTGACCTTCACGCCGCACCACCCGGAAGGCTCGCACCGGCGGCCGTCAGGTTGAGCAGGGCGACGCGGGCGGCCAGCGCCCGGCGCCGGGCCCGGCGGATGCGGCGGGCGTCCAGCTCGGTCGGGGTGCGGTCCAGGGTGGCGATGTGCGCGTCCAGCAGATCAACGTCCGCCAGGATGACGGGCATCTCACGCTCAATCGCGTCCAGCTCCGCGCTGGTCGGCTCCATGAAGTCCTCGAACGCCGTAACAGCGTCCTGAACAGTAACGATGTGGCTCATTGGGTCTGGTTCCTCTCATACAGGAACGGCCCGAACAGCGGCCCCGGTGTTCCCGCACCGGGGTCGCGCGCCGTTGAAGTCGGTAGATCCGGCTCCCCTCAGCGCCACTCGTACGAGACGAGCAGCGGAGGCAACCGACCGCCGCGCTAATGCGGCGGAAGTCGAAGATGCGCGGGCCTGAGCCGCGCCGGACGCCTTTCGACGGGAGGTGACGGCCCGTACTGCGCGATATGGATCTGTCCCTCAGTCCCGCTCCTCCGAGGAATCGCATCCCGGTCTCTTCGCGCGGCGTGGGCGCCCTTGGGCAGATCCGTTCTTTTGAGTCGGCACGTGTCCCTGACGGGAGATGACCGACTGATCTCCGCTCACCTCGGCTGGTGTGGTCACGGCCGTCGTGTCTGTGGCGGATCACGCTGTTGAGTTCTCGACGCAGGCGGGCATACTCGAAGGTATTGCACCACCTGCTCAACTTGTTGGTACAAGCTGATGCAGTGATGTTGCACTGATGGACGGTGAGGCGTCAAGGGGTTAGGGGCTACATGTACCAACAAGTTGCGCGAGTGCGTCATGATGGGGCCATGAACAAGCAGCCGAAGTACCGGCAAGTGGCCGACGCTCTGCGCCGCGAGATCGTCAATGGCAACCATGCGCCTGGGTCGCGGCTGCCCTCTGAGAACGACCTACAGGAGCGCTTCGACGCGTCGCGGAACACCATCCGCAACGGGCTGAGTCTGCTGGTCAGTGAGGGGCTGATCTCGTCCAGCCAGGGACTCGGATACGAGGTCAAGTCGCACGAGGCGTTCGAGCTCAACGCGTCTCGCTTTGAGGACCTGACGTTCCCGCAGAACGGCGACGCTTACAACACAGACGTGACGAATGCGGGGCGCCGGCCGCACCAGACGTTCCGTGTCGAGGTGCTGCCTGCGTCGCAGGAGATCGCTGAGCGACTGAAGATCGAGCCGGGTACGAAGACGGTATTGCGGTTCTGTCATCGCTATGTGGACGACGTTCCATGGTCCACGCAGGCGACCTACTATCCCGCGTGGCTGGTGGACGAGTCGCCGCGACTGGCTGAGCCAGGCGACATCGCTGAGGGCACGACGCGGTATCTCGCTTCTCGGGGTATCGAGCAGGTTGGGTACTTCGACGAGATCGCGGCTCGAATGCCCACGCCTGAGGAGGCTCGCCTACTGGAGATTGGGGCCGGTGTGCCGGTGATGCTCTGGACCCGCACGGGCTACTCGCAGGACCGGCCCATCCGCTGCACCGTCACGACGTTCCGGGGCGACCTGAATCGGATCAACTACGAGATTGGCGAGCTGTCCGCCCGAGGTGAGAACGAGTGATCATCACTCCCGCAGAACCGCGTGACGTGGCCAAGCTGCTCGCCTTCCGTGAGGAGGCGGCAGCTTGGCTGCGAGATCTCGGCTCCGACCAGTGGAGCCGTCCGTACCCGGCTGACAAGCTGTTGGCCACGATCGAAGCGGGCACCGTGTTCATGCTCCACGATGGGCATACGACTGCCGGAACGATCACGCTCACCCCGGACGCTGAAGACGGTCTGTGGACTGACGACGAACTGATCGAACCGTCCATGTTCGTCAATAAGCTCACCATTGCCCGCGAGTATGCCGGGCAGAACCTTGGTGGCCGGCTGCTCGACTGGGCGGGTGACCGCGCACACTGTGCTGGCGCTCGGTGGCTCCGGCTGGACGCGTGGACAACAAACGAGGGGCTCCAGCGGTATTACCTTGCGCAGGGCTTCGAGCACGTCCGTACGGTTCGCGAGGGCGCTGCGGTGAACGGTGGACCAAGGGTCTCTGGGTGGCTTGCACAGCGAGCGGCACGGCTGGCGGATCACGGGTTCACTGACCGCACGCCCAAGCCGGCCAGGCTCCCGTTGGCTGCTTGAACGGGACTGGTGAAGCTGCCGGTTGGCACCGTGACCATGCCGAAGCCCATCGCGCCGAACCAGATGGTTCCGGGTGGGACGACCGGCCTCCGCCACTACCCCGAACTCGACCAGATGTGGGATCTCAGATTTCGTCACGAGATATCACGACCGTTGGCCACGGTGTGGCCCCTGTCTTGTCAGCACCGCGAGCTATCGTCCCGCCATGACCATGGCACTCGAAGCAGGCGACTGGGCCGGATGGATCGGTGTCCTCGTTGCGGTCCTCACTGTGGCACTCGGCTTGTGGCAGCAGAGGCGGCAGGCCCGGAGACAGATAGAAGCTGACGACATAGCCCGACGGCATGCAGATGCAGCCGAGAGGAGGGCACTCGCCACAGAGGAGGCTCTCCAGCGGCTCATCGAGCGGCTGCCCGCGGCCGTTCAAGCGCACGCAGAGGCACAGATCGCCGCGCAACCCGTACGCCATGCAGCGGCAGTGTCCTGGGAGTTGGACCGGCCGAAGAAGAACGTATTCGTCCTCCGCAACACCGGGTCGGAGGTTGCTACGGGTGTGCAGGTTGACGTCGGTGATCACCCTAAGGGCCTGACACGTCAGGTTCCTGAGGACGCCGTGGTTCGCAAGGGCGAATCGACCGAGTTCATGGTGCTCGGAGCTTGGGGCGCGCCTGTGCCGCGCGAGTTCCGCGTGTCATGGGAAGGCGCTGGAGAAGCTGCGGTTCTGCCCGTCCCCAACTGGGACTAGCCTCCATCGTGTCGGAGCAGCGACGATGCGGCGAGAAGACATGCCCCCAGCCTGGTTCAGCGGCACATTCACCGCCCGCCGGGTTACTCCGGGCGGGGCTGCTGCTCCGGTGCCGGGATGGCGTGCCGCCGCCACCTCCGGGCCTTCCACCACATGGGGCGGTACACCTGCCACCTCTGCGGCAGGTACCAGAGGTCGTCCCGGCACACGTCGGTGAACCTGCGCTGTGCCGCAGCCACGCGGTTGACGGCGGATTCCATCGGCTCCTTGGGGGCGTTGATGCCCAGCTCGTACAGGGCGTTCATCTGCTCAAGAACCTCGTCGGCGGCGACGAGGGGCGCAGGGTTGGACACGAGGCGAAGCTCTAGGTACGCCTGGAGAAGCTCGGCCTGGTGGGCGTGCAGGCCGCGCAGGGCATCGCGGGCGGCCATAGTGCCGCCGGGCTTGACCGTCAGCGGTATGCGGTGCTGTTTTCCCAGGTAGACCGTGTAGAGCTGCATCTCGTAATACACGCCGGCGTTGTACGTGTAGGCGCTGGTCACCGCCGCCTGGAAGCGGGCGTACACGAGCCGTCGCTCGTCCCGGCTCCCGAGCTGGAGGCCGGTCTTCGAGGTGAGCTGCTTGGTGACGGCGCTGCCCGCAGCCTTGGCGAGGGCAGAAGTCCCAGCAGTGATCGGATCTACCACGGCGCCAGTCTGCCCCGGTAACACGCAGGATTACTAGCACAGTTAGGTCATCGAGACACTGGTCGAGCGTGGCGTGCCCCTACACACGGTGGCGAGCGACTGGCAACGCCTGCACAGAGAGAGGGGGCGTGGTCGGTGCCGTGTGTGATCCTTCCCCTCAACGTTGAAGGGGGCGTATCAGGCACCAGCCTGCTACGCCCCACATGCGACCCGGTGAGACCAGACAGGAGCACAACATGTCCATGAACCAGGAGACGAGCCGCACCACCCAGACCGAAGCGAGGGCGACCCTGTACGAGGCCATCGTCGAGGCCGCGGCAGAGCTCAAGGACGCCACGGGGCCCGCGAGGGCCGAGGGTCTTAAGTGAGAACCTCGCCGAGGCGTAGGCGTGGCTGTCCTCTACCGCGCAGTCGCACTGACGGGGCTAGCCTGAGTCGCGGCGGTCCGGAAGGCCGGGTGACGACCGGTGCCGGTGGGAGACGGGAGCCCGCCCGGACCGCCGAGCGACAGTGGAAGCCGTTCGTGTCACACCTGCGATACGAAGCATGCACGACGCACGCACCCCCGCTTCGCCCGGCGCCACACTGACGAGGCCCAGAACCGTCCTTGGGGGGACCATGCACGCCAGATTTTCATTCATCCCCGTCGCCGTCCTCGCGGCCACGCTCACTGCCTGCGGCAGCAACGAGCGGAGCAGCGGCACATATGGCGCTGACTCCACCCCCGCAACGCAGGCCGAGAGCCCCGCTCCGGGTAAATACGACCAGACCTGGAAGACGCCGTACAGCGACACCACGTGTGGCGACTACGGCTCCGACATGAACGCGCACGAGCGGTGGGCTATGGCCGCTGACATGCTGCTAGGGGCACGAAAGGCAGACGGCGCCATCGGCCTGCCCGCGGACTCCGAGGTGACCCGCTTTCAACAAGACATGGCGACCGCGTGCCAGGGCTCATTACAGTTGGAAGTCACGGAGGTTGCTGCCACCATCTACCTCCTCGACCACACCTACGCGCCCTAAGCCTCTCTGGACGTGCGAGGAGCGGCCCCTCCCGCCGCACTCATTGAAGAGGCGCCCCGGCGTTGTCACCGGTCCCACACCGGCCCTAGCTCGTCGAACGGATCGAAGCCGAGATCACCGATCACCTTCGCCCGTCGTGCCGCGCTGGGCTTCCACTCCAGGTGCTTCGGATACACCAGGCGCAGGGCCACCGCAGGCGGGTGGGCCATGTACTCGGCCATTGGGCAGCTGCCGAGGTGCGGGCAGTGCTCCAGTGATCGGTTGCACAGTGCACACAGCAGCCCGCGGACCATACCCGTCTCGTGATCGTGGTCGACCATCGCTCCTGGGTATCGCCCGCACAGGTGGCAGTCGAGGCCCAGTGCTTCCACCAGGGCCGAGCGCATGCGCCGGACGGCCACTGTTCTCGCTGGCGGTGGCGGCCAGTGATGAAGAGCCGAATCCCTGCCGTACTGTCGGCATCGCTGGTCGCGGGGAACTTCCGCAAGGTCCATCTCTCCGCCCGACAGCACGGGCTCGTGCGTCCCATGATGCGGAGCGCACAGCAGCACGCGCGCGCCCGTGAGGTGATACAGCCCATCGTCGCCGAGGACGGCGCGTGGGCGGGTTCCGTCACCTCTGGGTATCCAGCAGGGATGGGCGTCCCGCACCATCTGCTCGACGGCGTACGCACCCAAGTGTCCGAACTCCCAGAGGAGCTTTGCGCGACGGTACGGCGGCAGATCGTCCAGAGTCGGCATACGCGCATCGTCTCGCAGACCGCTGACATTCCACATCGTACGCTGTCGGTGAGCCCTCGACTGGGGCAGGCGTGCCTAGCGGCCGTCACCGCCCGCGTCATGGGTGGGCCGGGCGAACCGGTGCGCCCGGAAGGGGTAGAACCCCGGCCCACCCACAAGTTCACCCGGCTATGCACCAGCCCCATCAACGAGCATGGCTGGCGCCGGACCCAGGCCCGAGATGCCGACCTCGTTCGGCGCCCCGCCCGTCGCCATGAACTCACCCTCGCTGCCGTCCGGCATGCGCAGAACTCCAGGCGCAGCGTCGAACAGATCAACGCCCGCGTCAGTCCGCACAGACCCGGACCAGGTCTTGTGCCGGTCGTAGGAGAAGTCCTCCACTGTCAATGGATCGAGGATGTAGCGGAGACGCGCCTGCACCGGCACCTCCAGCCCGTTCATGAGGACCGTGGCCGGCCCCGTGTAGATGTTCAGCATTGCCATACTCTGCGCCACCCAGACGCGGTTCAACTGACTTTGCTGTAGGAATAGCGTCCCTTAATGAAGGTCGCTAGGTATCTTCCATGGCTGCTTGCCGCCATCAGTTTTCTGTAAGCGCCATGTGGCACGGCGTGATATCGATACACGCCACTATTGAACTCCACTTCTAGAGTCATGCTGGCTGCATCGTATCCAATGGAGACTATATTGGAGGAGCGTACAATCTTTCGTTCCATATTTACCCTTGCCTAGCCAAATTCCTGATGTAGCTGAGCATTTGCTCAATAACCGCAGGCGGCCGTCCGTCTGCGGTTTCGGACGCTTGTGAGTAAGTGGCTGAATTCTTCTCGCTGTAGCCGAGCCCGGAATCGACAAGCTCCGTCACTCTGTGGCCCCACTCCGGCCACTCACTGCTGAGTACTTCTTCTAGCCTGTCGGCGTACACAGCGTACGAGGCGGTAGCGTGAGTTGAAGGCCAACCCGTAACCCCGTGCCTACCCAAGTAGCGGAACAGGCGCAGGTTTTCTCCCTCCATAGCCTGTTCTGCCTTACGGGCGGCGTCAGCGTTTCTATTCTTGAGCTCGCTCCGGTATCCGATTCCGCTGTCCGCATCGAATACGACGTAACAGGGGATACCGAGAAGGTCGAGAATTGCATGACTCAACGGAAGCGATGATTTACCGCCGGCCTCGGCAACGTGAATTCCTTCAACGGCAAGAGGAGCGATATCGCGTGCGGCACACCCTTCAAGCACTGCTCTGTCCGTCGGTCCCTCAACGAGCACTACGGCGGACGCGAACAATGCTTCGGAGAGACTGTTCAAGATAGCGGAATTGATCTGCTTTTTGACGCGCTCCTCAGGGACAATTCCATCTAGGGCTTCTACTACGTCCTCCACGCCAACGTGGGCTACGGAAACACCTTGTTTACGGTCATGGGCATGGAGGCGATTAATCCGCCTAACTTCGTGGAAGTTTCTCGAGTCCACAAAGATCGGATTGTGCGTAGCGTAAGCCACCTGCGTGTTCTGGGTCGGTTCCTCTGCAATTTTGCGCAGGACTTGCGCGAACGCTCTCGCCTGTACTGGGTGTTGGTAGAGTTCCGGTTCTTCGATGGCGAGGCACAAAGATGCTTCTCTCGGGCTGCCACTGCCGCTGCCCCTGTCAGATAGAAGCTTCAGGGCGGCGATAATCATCGCCCGCTGGAAACCGTGCCCTTGGCGCTCAATCCCTGTCTCGACACTTCCATCCTGGATGCTTACCCTAAAGGAAGCCTTAACGGGCTTGTAGGGTACGTCGATCGGCGAAACCACAACATTACGCCCCGTTGAGAACAGCTCGACGGCGTCGGTGAGTTCCTTGGAAATTAGTGAGAGCTGAGGACCGAAGTTTCGAGTGGCGATTACGGCTCGTTCCTGATTGACCCTATCGTCCAGCTCGGCGAGTTCTGCATCCGCGATCTTCCGATCTATAGTTCGTTCGATGATCTTCCCAAAAATGGTTGACCGAGTGTCCGCAGATTCTTCCAGAGCCCGCAAGTCCGCGCTGACTAGGATGAACTCGTAAAGGCTCGCCAACTTTCCTTTGCCTGCGAAACCAAAGAAGTTGTTTGCCGAGACTTCTGATTCCACTAGTCGATCGGGGTTACTGCGCTCCCAGGCAATCATGGCGTCTTCGACTAGTTTTTCACTTCCCGCGGCTGGCAGCCCCAGTTCCGGATACTTTTCACGCAGGACTTTGTACTGCTGGCGCTTTGCCGTGGCGCCTTGTTGGCTACGCACTATTTCGAACGGAGGGAAGGTCTTGCCCTTGCCTGTTATCTTATCCTCGCCGTTTTCCCATGTGCGCCAAATTGTTATATTGTCGACGCCTTCGGGTGCGTAGTGTCCAAGCTCTTCGCGGTCCCGGTCTGTAAAGGAGTCGAATTCCACCTCGACCCGGATCTTTTGTGATGTGGCGTTGTCGCAAAGGTCGTCGGTGCTGAGCGACGTTTCCTTTTCTCCATTGAAGAACCAGTCGAGGGCGCGCAGAATGGTGGACTTGCCAACACCATTAGGGCCGATGATGGAGGTCACGTCATCAAAACGAACTTCTGCGTCTGCCAGGCAGCGGAAGTTCTCAATCCGTGCGCGGGTCATTCTCATCCGCTCATGATGATCGCCTTCACATGGCCTACACAACTGGATTCGCGAAATTAGATATATTGAGAGTAATCAAGCTACATGTCCTGGTTACGTCCGTGTGGTGTATCGGTCGCGCCCGCTGACATCAACTGCTGCGTACACCCGGGGACGGCTGCGGTCGGGCGGCCAGCGCCGTGGCGCTCTGGCTCTGACTCTCTGGCGCGGCAGCATGTTCTGCACATGCCTACGGATCAGGAGGCTGCTCTTCTTCGTGACTGAGAGCCCAGGGCGACACCGCCGGGCCCTCGCTGGGCCCTCCGAGGCCGACAGCGGTCGACCAATAACGACCAACAGTGACAGCCCAACCGCAGGTCAGTTGAGATGAGTGGCCCGCTGACCAGGGGTGAAAATCTTGCCCCCCAGACCCAGGGCAAGAAGAAGTAAGCGCGCACGAACAGGCCCCCTACCTGCGGTTTCTCCGTAAGTAGGGGGCTTGTTGGTGCTGCTGGGCCGTGACGCGACGTACGACCCGCCAGGCTTCTGCTTGGGAAAGCCGCCGAGGGAGGCGAGAATCCGCTTCCACGCCTATTCGTTGAGCGAGGTGCGCCAGACGTGGCCACCGCGCGGTCCGGCGAAGACCAGCCGCTTGGTCACCGGTGGACCGTCCGCCACCTTCCACGGCAAGGTGACCTCGACCGTCAGGAACCGCTTCCCGGTGGGGCGAACACGGCCTTGCTGCGGCTCAGCTTCAGTTGGCATCGATGTGCGCCGGCCACTGATCGGCGAGCCGCTTCTGCCGGTCGGGGAAGCTTTTCGCCTTCTCCCTACCGGCGGGCCGATGTAGCGAGCGCGGTAACGGAGACCGGACCCGTGGCGGTCGGTCTTGACCTTGCACGCTTTCCCGTCCGGGCCGGTCTCGGTCCTGTACCAACGGTCCTGGATGTGCCCGGCCATCAGGCGGCAGCCCCTTCCCTCAAGGTCTGAGCGCAGACGCCAGCGGACCCTCACCAGAGGCCGCCCGGATCCTGGGCACCGTACCGACCCTCCGCCTCGCAGGAGGCGGGGATTGTCTGATGCCCCATTGTGATTCGCGGGGGTACAACCCCGTGCGGATGCCGGCTGTCTGTATGGCGTCGGAAGGGGTGAGCCTTCGGTGCCCTTCTGTAAGGAGATTGGGGATCAGGTGGGGAAGCAGGTCTGGAGAGTCGTCGTAGCCGGTGGTGCGGTGGCGGTGTTCACGGCCGTGGCCGCGGCGCCGGCCGGGGCGGCCGAGGGTGGGGTCTCGTTCACCCGTGTCCAGGTGAACGGGGGCAAGCCGATTGTGATCGGGGTGTCGAAGGAGGTCGCGGCGCCCGCCTCCTTCCGGATGGCGACCACTGAGGCGTGGGAGTACCCGGCGGTGTTCCTGTACCGCGGTGGTGCGGACGGTGGTGATCAGCTTTGGCACGCCATCGAGACGAGCGACTGCATCAAGGTGAGCAAGGGCGTCTGCGACTTCAAGGAGACGATGTCCTTCGACCCGAGCGTATGGGACATGCGCAACAGTGAGGCCGGGGTCTGGAAGGTCGGGGCCCAGGTGTTCTTCAAGGGCGACGGTGGTGACACCGATGACGAGGGTCTGACGGTCTACGTCAAGCGCAACTCCCATCTGACCGTCAACGCCTCGCCGGAACCGGTGGCCAAGGGCAAGACCATCAGCGTGACCGGAAAGGTCACGCGGGCCAACTGGGAAACCAGGAAGTACGCCTCCTACGGAGGCCGTCCTGTGAGCCTGCAGTTCAAGCCCTCCGGTGCCGCCTCCTACACCACGGTGAAGAAGGTGTACGCGAACAGCTCGGGTGATCTCAGGACGACCGTGAAGGCATCCAAGACGGGTACGTGGCGCTGGGTGTACTACGGAAACACCACCACCGGGCCGTCGACTTCGTCCGGGGACAACGTCGTGGTGAAGTGATGTCCGTGGTGCTACGGGCCGGTGGGGGCCGAGTCGACGGAAGCTACCGTGACGGTAAAGGCGTTGGCCGACCGCGAGCCAAGTGGTCGTGCCAGGCCCGTGCCACGAGGGGAACCACGGGGAACACCGGGGAATTCAAAGATCACCTCGGCTTCCCGAGCTGAGGACTCGGCCGGCCGCCGTCGTCAGGCCCTGGCCGTCGGTATCTGCTCTGGTCCACGGCACGGGCAGCATGCTGAGACCGGTGGGGGTGCAGCGAGGCACACGCGCGCGTGATCGGCCGGCGCACCCGCCGTCGTGGTGGACTGTCGTCGGCTGAGGTTCAGGCAGGGCGCCTCGAAGGTGCCGCCAGTCGGCCGAGTGAGACGAAGCTGGGCTGTCTCTGGGCCGTCTCTGGGCCGTCCGAGGCCGCTCGGCAGTGGCCAATGACGACCAACGACGACCACCGGGCGCACGGGTCCACCGTTTCTGATCAGCCAAACCACAGTCCGGGAGCTCACGGGGCGCCTGCTCGATGACGTCAGCCGCCGGCTGCTTGCAGTCGGCGTCCGGCGACGGCCGCCCGGTCCTGATTGCAGCGGGGAGTCCAGTCAGGCTCGTATGAGGTGGCTGCTTCCCAAGGCCCATGTCCTCCGGCCGGCAGCCACAGGAAGGCGCTCAGATTGCGCGCCACGACGCCGGTCTCACCTTCGGAGCCCAGGAAGACCACGGGCTGGTCGGTAAGCGCGTGCTGCGGGCGGACGAGCCAGAACCCCGCAAAGCCGCCGGAGCCGTCACCCCGTGGCGAGGTCGGAGGGGCTCGCGGAGGTGAGGTGTGGTGTGCGGGCGCATCCGTGCGCCGTTGATGCGCCCGGGGGAGCGGGCATGGAATGGGCGGGGGCGCCTGGCCCCCGTGTCGAGGAGGATCCATGCCCGAATCCCCGAGCACCACGACCGACCCCACCAAGGACCGCGACGGCGAACAGCCCGTCCAGACCAGGAGCCTGCCGCTGCTGGCCGCCTGCGGCTGCGGCTCGGGCTGCGGCTGCGGCTGCCAGCAGGGTGCCCCCTGCCAGTGCGGCTGAGGGAGGCGGTGTCGGGGGGCTCCGGAACTCCGGGGCCCCTCGACGCGCTCTGACGCGCTCGGATCAGTGAACGAGTAGCCATGTGGGGACGTGTGGGCCCAGCATGGAGAGAGGAACATCGCGAGGAGGTGTGACCATGCCCAGGTTCATGGACGTCCACCATGACATGGAAGGCATCACGGCCGACCAGCTGGCGCAGGCCCACCAGGCCGACCTGGCCATCGAGCACGAGGAGAACGTGCACTTCGAGGCCGCCTGGGCGGACCCGGAATCCGGCACGGTCTACTGCCTGTCCGAGGCCCCCTCGGCCGAGGCGGTCCAGCGCATCCACGAACGTGCCGGACACAAGCCGGACGAGGTGCACCCGGTACCGCTGCAGGTCTGAGCGACGCCGGGACCGGCATCACGCGACGGCCGGGCGCCCGGCGCGTCCCGACACCACGACCACCGCCGCCACCAGCACCGACATCACGCACCCCGTGGCCAGTACCGGGCTCGGAGTGAAGGTGACCGCGAGGACGGCGAGGGCGCCCAGCGCCCAGGTCACGTCCAGCACGCCGAACCTGTCCGCTCCCCGGTGCAGCAGCCGTAGCACCGTGACGTACAGCGCGACCGGCACCGTGTACGCGGCCCCGATCACCACCCCGTCGAGGTGCCCGTGCCCCGTGCGGTGCGCGATCTCGGCGGCGAGCCCGGCGGCGACGGCCGCTGCGGAGGCGTAGACGAAGTAGTGGCCGTAGCCCCAGCGGAGCGCCGTGCCGAGGGAGGTGAGCGTTCCGGCCGCGCTCCCGGTGAAGTACAGCCACCACATGGCGAAGACGGTGAGGACGCCGCCGACCACGAGCGGGGCGATGTCGCCGGGGGAGATCTCGGTGTCGAGGGCGGCGCGGACGGTGCCGGTCGCGGCGGTGATGGACTCGCCGAGGACGATCAGGGTGAACAGGCCGTACCGCTCGGCGATGTGATGCGGGTGCCAGGTGGTCTGCCCGGCGCGCTCCGCCCAGGCGGGGACGGCGAGTTCGGCGGCGACCAGCACGAGGAAGGACGGCAGCCCGGCGCCGTCCGGCAGCCACAGCCGCGCGACCCAGCCGATCTGGACGACGAGGATGCCGACCGCGTACCGCAGACAGGTACGCCGCCGCTCCGGGTCGCTGCGGGCGGCGCGCAGCCACTGGCTCACCATGGCCAGCCGCATCACGACGTATCCGTAGGTGATGACCCTGAAGTCGTACTCCTCCAGCGCCTTCGACGCCCCCGCCGCCAGTACCAGCGCGCCGGAGAGCTGGAGCAGCGTGAGCAGGCGGTACGGCACGTCGTCCGTGTCGTACGCCGAGGCGAACCACGTGAAGTTCATCCACGCCCACCAGATGGCGAAGAACACGAGCACGTAGCCGAGGACGCCGTGGCCCAGTCTGCCCGCCGCGAGCTCGTGCTCGAAGGCGGCGGCGGTCTGGGCCACCGCGGTGACGAAACAGAGGTCGAAGAACAGCTCCAGGACGGTGGCGGTGCGGTGCCGTTCGGTGCCGGCACGGGGAAGCATGGGGCGGTGCCACGGGGTGGGGTGGGTCATGACGGGCCATGGTGCCGTACGGGCCGGGCTCCGGGCCGGGCGGACGCGTGACGGGCGAGCGGCACCGGCTCAGCAGTTCGGCCCGTACCGCACACACCCCGGTGAGGAGTCGTGCCCCCGCTCCCACTCCGTCCGCACCCCCGCCAGCACGCCCCCCACCAGCAGCGCGACCAGGAGATGGACGATCAGCGTCCACCGGGCGCGGAAGAGCGCCGCGAGGGCGGCCAGGGTGAGGGCGATCGCCAGGTACACCCACAGGCGCCCCGCGAACGCCGCTTCCGCCGCGTCGACGCGAGCCCGGTCGCCCTGGGCCGCCCAAACCTCCAGCCCGAGGCCGTAGATCCGGTCCAGGGCCGGCCAGCCGGTCTCCAGCAGGAGCAGGGGGACCGCCAGGGCGAGGTCCACACCCGGGCGGGTCCGGCGCGACCAGGGGTACCGGCGTCTCGGGGCCGGGAGCGTTTCCGTCATGGAGGCAGAGTGCGGCCGGCGGGCGGGGCCGCACATGAGCACCCGTACTCAGAGAGGGCGGCTCAGCCCGTCGTGCCCTCCTGCTGGAGGTCGTCGGCGTGTTCGCCCGTCACCAGGTAGACGACCCGCTTCGCGACCGCCACCGCGTGGTCCGCGTAGCGCTCGTAGTAGCGGCCCAGCAGGGTGACGTCCACCGCCGTCTCGATGCCGTGCTTCCAGCGGTCGTCGATGAGGTGCTGGAAGAGGGTGCGGTGGAGGAGGTCCATGTCGTCGTCGTCCTGCTCCAGCTGGAGCGCGAGGTCGACGTCCTTGGTGATGATGACTTCCGCCGCCTTCGCCATCAGGCGCTGCGCGAGCTGGCCCATCTCCAGGATCGTGGCGTGCAGGTCCTGCGGGACCGCGCGGTCGGGGAACCGCAGCCGGGTCAGCTTGGCCACGTGCTGGGCGAGGTCGCCCGAGCGCTCCAGGTCGGCCGACATCCGCAGCGAGGTGACGACGATGCGCAGGTCCGTCGCCACCGGCTGCTGCCGTGCCAGCAGGGCTATCGCCCGCGCCTCCAGGTCGTGCTGGAGTTCGTCGACCCGCTGGTCGGCCTCGATCACGCTCTCGGCCAGCTTCAGGTCGGCGTCCAGGATGGCGGTGGTGGCGCGCCCGATGGCGGAGCCGACCAGCCGGGCCATCTCCACCAGACCGTCGCCGATCGAGTCCAGTTCCTCGTGGTACGCGTCCCGCATCAGGTTCCCTTTCCTACTACCAGGTGTCGTCGGGGGCCGGGCCGGTGGCCGGTGCGAACCCCCACGCTCCCACGTTCCGACCCGTACGCGTCGGTTTCCGCCCTCCCGAATGAACCATCACTGGATGGAAGGTGAACTCTGGGCGACGAGTGCCCGAGGTCGCACCGCGGCGGCTGTGGCCAGGATGGACGCCATGCCTAACCTGGAGACATGGACGTGAACGCGGCGGTCGCCGCAGCGGCGGCGATCGCCGGTGTACTCACCGGTGTCATCGCCATGCTGGCGTTCCGCTGGAGCGAACGCGACCAGAAGCGCCCCACCCGTACCTCCCTGCACACCGACGCGGTGCTCCCGCCCGGCGTGGACACCGTGCTCTCGGTGCTCCGCTCCTCCGCGGTCGTCCTCGACGAGGCCGACGCCGTGGTCAAGGCCAGCTCCGCCGCGTACGCCCTCGGACTCGTCCGGGGCGGCAAGCTCGCCGTGGAGCCGATGCTCCAGATGACGCGCGACACCCGGCGTGACGGGGAGATACGGCAGGTCGAGCTGGACCTGCCCCGGCGCGGAACCGGCCGGGGCGAGGCCCTGGCCGTGTCCGCCCGGGTGGCCCCGCTCGGCTCCCGGCTGGTGCTGCTCCTGGTCGAGGACCTGACCGAGGCCCGCCGCATCGAGGCGGTGCGCCGTGACTTCGTGGCCAACGTGAGCCACGAGCTGAAGACCCCCGTAGGGGCGCTCTCGCTGCTCTCCGAGGCCGTCATGGACGCCTCCGACGAGCCCGACGCGGTCCAGCGCTTCGCCGGGCGGATGCAGATCGAGGCCACCCGGCTGACCAACCTGGTCCAGGAGCTGATCGACCTCTCGCGGGTGCAGAACGACGACCCGCTGGAGGACGCCGAGCCGGTGCGGGTGGACGAGCTGGTCGCCGAGGCCGTCGACCGCTGCCGCCACCAGGCCGGCACGAAGCAGATCATCATGGCCACCGCCATCCAGGACCCGCCCGGCGCGGTACGGACCGCCCTGCACGTGTGGGGCAACCGGGGCCAGCTCGCCGCCGCCCTCGGCAACCTGGTCGAGAACGCGGTCAACTACTCCCCGGCCCACACCCGCGTGGGCATCTCCGCCCGCCGGATCTCCGCCCCGGGCGGCGAGCTGATCGAACTCGCCGTGACCGACCAGGGCATCGGCATATCCGACAAGGACAAGGAGCGCATCTTCGAGCGCTTCTACCGCGTCGACCCCGCCCGCTCGCGCGCCACCGGCGGCACGGGCCTCGGCCTCGCCATCGTCAAGCACGTGGTCGCCTCGCACGGCGGCGAGGTCTCGGTCTGGAGCGCCGAGGGCCAGGGCTCCACCTTCACCCTGCGGCTGCCGGAGGCGGGCGTCGCCCGTGACCGCGCGGCCAGGCAGCCCGAGCTCGGCGACGAGTCCGGGCCCGCCGACCCGTCCCCGTACGTTCCGCTTCCCTCCCCGGAGGTCCTTCCGTGACCCGAGTGCTCGTCGTCGAGGACGAGGAGTCCTTCTCCGACGCCCTGTCGTACATGCTGCGCAAGGAGGGTTTCGAGGTCGCCGTCGCCGCGACCGGCCCCGACGGCCTGGACGAGTTCGAACGCAACGGCGCCGACCTGGTGCTGCTGGACCTGATGCTGCCGGGGCTGCCCGGCACCGAGGTGTGCCGCCAGCTGCGCGGCCGCTCCAACGTCCCGGTGATCATGGTGACCGCCAAGGACAGCGAGATCGACAAGGTGGTCGGCCTGGAGATAGGGGCCGACGACTACGTCACCAAGCCCTTCTCCTCGCGCGAGCTGGTCGCCCGTATCCGCGCGGTGCTGCGCAGGCGCGGCGAGCCGGAGGAGGTCACCCCGGCCGCGCTGGAGGCCGGGCCGGTCCGGATGGACGTCGACCGCCATGTGGTGACGGTGTCCGGGGCCAAGATCGACCTGCCGCTGAAGGAGTTCGACCTGCTGGAGATGCTGCTGCGCAACGCCGGCCGGGTACTGACCCGGATGCAGCTCATCGACCGGGTGTGGGGTGCCGACTACGTGGGCGACACCAAGACCCTCGACGTCCATGTGAAGCGGCTGCGCGCCAAGATCGAGCCCGACCCGGGCGCGCCGCGCTACCTGGTGACGGTGCGCGGGCTGGGCTACAAGTTCGAGCCGTAGGCCGCGAGAGCGGCGCGTACGTGAGTGAGGGGGGCACCCGGCCGGGCGCCCCCCTCACGCGTGCGTACGGCTCAGTTGCCCGCGGACGCCGACGCGGAGGCGCTCGGGGAGGACGCCGGGGCGGAGGAGCCGGCCTTGTCGCCCTCGGGCTTGTCGCTGGAGGACGGGCTGCCCGACGGCGAGGAGGTCGCGGCGGCCGGCGCGGACGGCACCTCGCTCGGGCCCCAGCCGCTGAAGTAGCTGGTCGCCGGGACGACGAAGGCGCGCAGGCCGACGGCGCCGGTCTTGCTGAAGGTGAAGGTGACCTTCTGCGCGTTGCCGTTCTGCACCGCCTCGCGGCCGCTGGCCAGCACGGCGGAGGCGTTGTCCTTGCCGCCGATGACGAGACGGCCGTGGGCCGGGACGGTGAGCTTGCCGCCCTTGGCGGGCTTCAGCTCGACCTTCGCGTCGCTGCCGTCGACGGAGATCGACTGGAGGTCCTGGTCGGTCGCGCCGTCGTTGAACAGCGTGGCGGCGACGACGGCCGGACCGTCGGCCTTGGCGTCGGGCTGGGTGACGACCAGGGCGTTCTGCACCTTGATGGCCCCGACGCTGGTCGCGGCGTTGTCCGGCCGGATCTCCAGGGTCTGGGCGTTGTTGCCGGCGCCGCAGGCGGCGAGCGAGGCGATCGAGAACGCGAGGGCGGATGCGGCGAGGACGCCGCGTCGAAGGCTGCTGCTCACGGCGGCGGCAACTCCTTGAACGCACAGGGGCGGCTGTCCTGTAAAGCCGCCCTAAGGATCTGTCAGCGCCCTCAGGCTACCGAGCCGTTCCCGCGCCGCCGCACCCGACCCTCCCCAACCACCCCGCTTCCCTCCCGCTGGGGGTACCGGGCACCCCGCTGATCACCCGCCCCGCGCTTCCCGTCCGCCATTCGGATAACGCCGTGCGACACGGTTGACGGCATCCCGGTGACACCCCGCGACACTCCGGGCGGCATTTTCGTGAAGGAATAAGCGGGTGTCCGGAATTGATCACCGCCGAGCGGCGTGATCAATTCCGGAATCGCCTCGTACCAGGCTCCGGTCATCGAACGAAGGAGCGGAAGTCGTACGCTTGGAAGCGGTCAAAACGGTACATTCGGCCAATCTGGGCGGCTCTCCGAGGCGTGTGACACAGATGTTTCACTCTGCACGCAGAGCGGCCCCCACCTGCGAATACCCGCTTCCGCGAGTGGCCCGCAGCACGTCCCGGTTGCTGTTGTCAAGCCCTGAGATATGCCCTGACCTGCGAAAACGCCATTCAGAAGACGCCGTATCCGTGTTACTCTTGATAGCCACGGAAGGGGTACCTGTCACATGACGTTCAAGGTTGGCGACACCGTGGTCTATCCCCATCACGGGGCCGCGCTGATCGAGGCAATCGAAACTCGTCAGATCAAAGGCGTGGACAAGACCTACTTGGTGCTGAAGGTCGCCCAGGGCGACCTGACGGTACGTGTGCCAGCGGACAATGCGGAGTTCGTCGGCGTGCGTGATGTGGTCGGTCAGGACGGTCTGGACCGGGTCTTCGAGGTGCTGCGCGCGCCGTACGCCGAGGAGCCCACGAACTGGTCGCGCCGCTACAAGGCAAATCTGGAGAAGCTCGCCTCCGGCGACGTCATCAAGGTCGCGGAAGTCGTGCGTGACCTGTGGCGCCGTGAGCGCGAGCGCGGTCTCTCCGCCGGTGAGAAGCGGATGCTCGCCAAGGCCCGCCAGATCCTGGTGAGCGAGCTGGCCCTCGCGGAGAACACCAACGAGGACAAGGCCGAGGCGCTGCTCGACGAGGTACTCGCCTCCTGACGCGGAGCGGGCGGCGAGCCCCGCCCGCCTTCACGCCCAGCGCAGCAAAAATGCCGTGGTGCCCGATGACAATCACCCTGTCGCCGGGCGCTGCGGCATGTTCGTCCCCGTACGCCCCCCTGTGCGCTGCCCCTGCCGTGCCGCTGCCATGTCCGCGTCCGGGGTGGACGGCTCGACCGCGGTTCACGGAAAGGGTCCGGTCAAGGCGTCGCGCCCCAGGCGCTCCTCCAGGCCATACCCACCGGCCCCGAGCACACAAACCTGACAGGAACCGATGTCTGACGAATCGCGTCCCGCGCCCGCCGAGCCGCGCCAGGACAGCCGTGTCGCCGCCGTGATCCCCGCCGCCGGCCGGGGCGTACGCCTCGGACCGGGCGCCCCGAAGGCGCTCCGCGCGCTGAACGGCACGCCCATGCTGATCCACGCGATCCGCGCCCTGGCCGCCTCCCGGCACGTCTCCCTGGTGGTGGTCGTCGCCCCGCCGGACGGCGCCGCCGAGGTCAGGTCGCTGCTGGACGCGTACGCCCTGCCCGAGCGGACGGACTTCCTGGTCGTGCCCGGCGGGCCGAGCCGCCAGGAGTCGGTGCGCCTGGGCCTGGACGCCCTGCCTCCCGCCTACGACGTCGTCCTCGTGCACGACGCCGCCCGCCCCCTGGTCCCCGTCGACACCGTGGACGCGGTCGTGGAGGCGGTACGCGACGGCGCCCCGGCCGTGGTCCCGGCGCTGCCCCTGGCCGACACGGTCAAGGAGGTCGAGCCCGCGGCCGTCCCCGGCGAGCCCGAGCCGGTGCTCGGCACGCCCGTCCGGGCCCGGCTGCGCGCCGTCCAGACCCCGCAGGGCTTCGACCGGGCCACCCTGGTCCGTGCCCACGAGACCGTCACCGAGGACGTCACCGACGACGCGAGCATGGTCGAGCGGCTCGGCGAGCGGGTGGTGACCGTGCCCGGTCACGAGGAGGCGTTCAAGGTGACCCGCCCGCTGGACCTCGTACTCGCCGAGGCGGTCCTCGCCCGCAGGAGGCTCAACGATGGCTTCTGAGATCCCCGCCCTGCCCCAGGTGGGCATCGGCACCGACATCCACGCCTTCGAGGACGGCCGCGAGCTGTGGTGCGCCGGGCTGAAGTGGGAGGACGCGGGGCCCGGCCTGGCCGGTCACTCCGACGCGGACGTGGTCGCGCACGCCGCGTGCAACGCGCTCTTCTCCGCCGCCGGGCTCGGTGACCTGGGAGCGCACTTCGGCACCGGCCGGCCCGAGTGGTCCGGCGCGTCCGGGGTCGTCCTGCTCACCGAGGCGGCCCGGATCGTGCGCGAGGCCGGCTTCGCCATCGGCAATGTCGCGGTGCAGGTCGTCGGGCCGCGCCCGAAGATCGGCAAGCGACGGGACGAGGCGCAGCGCATCCTCAGCGCCGCCGCCGGGGCACCGGTCTCCGTCTCCGGCGCGACCACCGACGGGCTCGGCTTCCCCGGCCGGGAGGAGGGCCTGATGGCGGTCGCCACGGCGCTCGTGGTGCGCGTGTCGTAGGGGCGTGCGAGGGTACCCGCACAGCACCGTCGATCGAGGAGGATCTTCATGTCCGCAGCGCTGTCCGACCGGCTCAAGTCCCTGCTGGACACCCCCGTGTTCATCGTCGTAGGCACCGTCCAGCCCGACGGCAGCCCGCAGATGTCACCGGTGTGGGTGAAGCGGGACGGGGACGACGTCCTGATCTCCACCACGGTCGACCGGCGCAAGGAGAAGAACCTCCGGCGCGACCCGCGGGTCACCGTCGTCGTCGTGGACCCGGAGAACCCCTACGAGTACGCCGAGATCCGCGGCACCGCCGAGATGACCACCGAGGGCGGCCAGGCCCTCATCGACGAGCTGTCCCTGAAGTACAGCGGCAAGAAGTACGCGGAGTTCAACCCGGCCTCCGTCGACGACGCCGAGCGGGTCGTCGTCCGCATCACCCCGCGCAAGGTGGTCGGCCGCCTCTGAGGAGGCCGTCGGGCGGCTGTTTTCCCGTCCGGGCGCACTGCATCGCAATGCGCCCACTACCCTGGTGGCGTGACCATTCGCCTGTACGACACCAGCGCCCGGCAGATCCGTGACTTCACCCCGGTCCAGCCGGGCTGCGTCTCGATCTACCTGTGTGGCGCCACCGTCCAGGCGGCACCGCACATCGGGCACATCCGCTCGGGCCTGAACTTCGACATCATGCGCCGCTGGTTCGACTACCGCGGCTACGCCGTGACGTTCATCCGCAACGTCACGGACATCGACGACAAGATCATCAACAAGGCCCACGAGCAGAAGCGCCCCTGGTGGGCCATCGGGTACGAGAACGAGCGGGCGTTCAACGACGCCTACGCCGCGCTCGGCTGCCTCCCGCCCACCTACGAGCCCCGCGCCACCGGCCACGTCACCGAGATGACCGAGATGATGCAGGGCCTCATCGAGCGCGGCCACGCCTACGAGGCGGACGGCAACGTCTACTTCGACGTGCGCTCCTTCGAGGGCTACCTGGAGCTGTCCCGGCAGGAGCTGGACAACCTGCTACAGCCGTCCGGCGAGGGCGAGACCGGCAAGCGGGACCCACGCGACTTCGCCATGTGGAAGGCGGTCAAGCCGGGCGAGCCGAGCTGGCCGACGCCCTGGGGGCCCGGCCGCCCCGGCTGGCACCTGGAGTGCTCGGCCATGGCGCACAAGTACCTGGGCACCGTCTTCGACATCCACGGCGGCGGCCTGGACCTGATCTTCCCGCACCACGAGAACGAGATCGCCCAGGCCAAGGCCTTCGGCGACGACTTCGCCCGGTACTGGGTGCACAACGCCTGGGTGACCATGGCGGGCGACAAGATGTCCAAGTCGCTCGGCAACAGCGTGCTGGTCTCCGAGATGGTCAAGCAGTGGCGTCCGATCGTCCTGCGCTACTACCTCGGCACTCCGCACTACCGCTCGATGATCGAGTACAGCGAGGAGTCGCTGCGCGAGGCCGAGGTGGCGTTCGCGCGCATCGAGGGCTTCGTGCAGCGCGCGCTGGAGAAGGCGGGGGGCGAGGTCGAACCGGCCACCGAGGTGCCGCCGGCCTTCGCCGAGGCGATGGACGACGACCTGGGCGTGCCGCAGGCCCTCGCCGTCGTGCACACCACCGTCCGGCAGGGCAACAGCGCGCTGGCCGCCGACGACAAGGAGGCGGCCGTCGCCCGCCTCGCCGAGGTGCGCGCCATGCTCGGCGTCCTCGGTCTCGACCCGCTGGACCCCGAGTGGGCCGGTGAGGGCGGCGAGCGCGGCGAAGACCTCCACGGCGTGGTGGACAGCCTCGTCCGGCTCGTCCTGGAACAGCGCGAGTCCGCTCGCGGCCGCAAGGACTGGGTCACCGCCGACGCCATCCGCGACCAGCTCGGCCAGTCCGGCCTGGTCGTCGAGGACAGCCCGCAGGGCCCGCGCTGGAGCCTCGGCCCGCGCTAGCCACACGGCTTGATCGAGTGTGCCGCCCGGCGATCCGGGCGGCACACTGCATACATACGTACGAACGCTTACGGAGACGGGTAACTCATGGCGAACAACCGCCGCATGTCAGGCAAGAAGGGTGCACAGGTCGGCAGCGGCGGCCAGCGGCGCCGTGGCCTGGAGGGCAAGGGCCCCACGCCCCCGGCCGAGATGCGCAAGGGCCACGCCAAGCAGCGCGCCGCCGCCGCCAAGGTCCGCCGTGCCCAGGGCCGTCCGCCGCAGCGCAAGGGCGCGGGCCGCTCCTCCTCCGAGCTGGTCGTCGGCCGCAACCCCGTGTTCGAGGCGCTGCGCGACGGCGTGCCCGCCACCATGCTCTACGTCCAGCAGTTCATCGACAACGACGAGCGGGTCCGCGAGGCCCTGCAGCTCGCCGCCGAGCGCGGCAACATCCACCTCATGGAGGCCCCGCGCCCCGAGCTGGACCGCATGACCAACGGCCTGAACCACCAGGGCCTCGTCCTCCAGGTCCCGCCGTACGAGTACGCGCACCCCGAGGACCTGCCCGCCGGCGCCTACGACAAGGGCGAGGACCCGCTGATCGTCGCCCTCGACGGCGTCACCGACCCTCGCAACCTCGGCGCCGTCGTCCGCTCCGTCTCCGCCTTCGGCGGCCACGGCGTGGTCGTGCCCGAGCGCCGCTCGGCCGGCATGAGCGCCGGTGCCTGGAAGTCGTCGGCCGGTGCGGCCGCTCGTACGCCGGTCGCCCGTGCCACCAACCTCACCCGGACCCTGGAGCAGTACAAGAAGGCCGGGATCACCGTGGTCGGCCTGGCCGCCGACGGTGAGGCCGAGGTGGGCGACCTCGCGGCGCTGTCCGGCCCGGTCGTCATCGTGGTCGGCAGCGAGGGCAAGGGCCTGTCCCGCCTGGTCGGCGAGACCTGCGACCACCGCGTCCGCATCCCCATGCCGGGTGGCGCGGAGTCCCTCAACGCCGGTGTCGCCGCCGGTGTCGTGCTGTACGAGGCGTCCCGCCGCCGCTCCTGAACGGACGTTCGGCAATTCCCCCGGATGCGGTAATTCCGGGGGACTACCGGCGTTCACGACGACTTTGACGCGGCCCGGACACATCGGGCCGGTCAAAGCAGTGTCCTAACTCGGCGTCACTCGGTTAGATGAGTGTGGACACCAGAACACCCCGCACTCCCACGGGGGACCGCTCGTCGGGCTTCGACGACGCTCCCGCGCTGAGCATGGTGAAGGTGCCGAGCGATCCGGCGCAGGTCATCGTCAATCACGCCAGCTTCCGCGTGCAGTTGGGGACGGCGGGCAGGCGCGCCCAGTCCCCGAGAGTCGCCCGGCACCTGAGCGCTCAGGACCCCGCGCGCATGGGTGCCGCGGGCCCGGCGGGCGGGGCCGCGGGCCGGCGCCGTCCGGTCGTCTGGAGCGGCCGGTCCGCGCCCGACGACACCGGTACCCACCGCCTGCTCCAGGCCGTCCGGGGCAGCAGCGTGCGCCACCCCGAGGAACCGGCCGGTGCCACCCGGGTCATCCCGCGCCTCGACCCGGACCGCACCGGCTACGGGGACGGCTACGACCGGCTCGACCCGACGGTGGAGACCCCCGTCCTCGGCCACCAGCGCACCGGCCCCGACGGCGGCACCCGGCTGCTGCCGCACATGCGCCCGGTCGGCAGCGCCTACGACGAGCCGTCCTACGACGAGCCCCCGTACGGCGAACCGGCCTACGCGGGAGGCGAGTTCGACTCCGACGAGCCGGAAGCCCGGCCCGTCGGCCCGCGGGCCGCGCGGCGCGGCGACGACCCGGCGCGGCACGCGTACTACCCCGGCCGCCGGATGAACCTCGGCGTGGTCCTGCTCCCGCTGCGGGTCTTCCTCGGCTTCATCTCGATGTACGCCGGCATGGGCAAGCTGTGCGACCCCGTCTACTTCGACGGCGGCGAACGCGGCTCCATGGTCAAGTGGCTCAACACGCTGCACCCGTGGGACGTGGCGGAGCCGCTGCGCCAGTTCGCGCTGCACCACCCGGTGGGCTCCGGGCTCGTCATCGCCTTCCTCCAGGTCGTGGTCGGCGTGCTGACCGTCCTGGGCTGCTGGCAGCGGGTCGCCGCGGTCGTGGGCGCGCTGCTCTCGGCCGCGCTCATCGTCACCGTGAGCTGGAAGACGGTGCCGGCGTACGACGCGCCCGACATCATCTACCTGGCCGCATGGTCCCCGCTGGTCATCGCGGGTGCCCCGGTGTACTCGGTGGACGGCAGGCTCGCGGGCAGCGCCTGGCGCATCCTGGGCCCCCGCGCCGCCCTCTGGGACCTGCGCCGGTACGTGCTGCGCCGGGGTGCGCTGATCACGGCCGTGACGGTCGGGCTGACCCTGCTGGTCGGCTCGCTGCTCGGCGGTGCGGTACGTGAGGCCGGCCGGGTGGTCGTGCCCGGTCCGGGTGAGGCGCCCCGCAACAACCAGCCCGGTTCGCCGCTGCCCTCGCAGCCCGGCGCTCCGCGCAGGCAGGCCAGCCCCTCGGCGTCCAGCTCGCCCACGGGCGTTGCCACGGCGGGCGCGAGCCCGTCCGGCGCGGCCGGCACTGCGGGCACGGGCCGTACGGCCGGCACGGCTCCGGCCGCGCCCAGCCAGACCCAGGGCACCACCGGCCAGGCCCCGCCCCAGCGGACCACGCCGACCACCGGTGGTGGTGGTGCCCCCACCACCACGGCGGGGCCGGCGAGCGCGGGCGGGACCGCCACCGGCGGCACCGGCTCGGGCACCTCGGGCGGCGGCTCGGACACGGGCGGCGGGAGCGACGCGGGCGGCTCCTCCACCGGTCAGCCCGGCCTGGTGGGCGGTCTGTTCGGCAACTGACCCCCTCGGCCGGGCCAAGGGCCCCGTACCTCGCGATGAGGTACGGGGCCCTTCGGCGTGGGCTCGTCAGGCGCGGTCGGCGTCGAGTTCCTTGGCGGCCTCGGTCAGGTCCTTGACGGTGTCGATGGCCCGCCAGTAGGCGCCCTGGGGCAGCGGGAAGCCGGCGAGTCTGCGCTCGCGGGCCAGGCGGGGGAACGTGGCGCGCTCGTGGTCGCCCCGGTCGGGCAGCAGGTCACGGAACTCGGGGGAGAACACGTACACACCGGCGTTGATCTCGACGGTGGACGGCGGGGCCTCGATGAAGTCGGTGATGTGCCCGAAGCCGTCCGTGCGCACGGCGCCCCAGGGGATGCGCGGCCGGGCCAGCGCGAGGGTGGCGACCGCGTCCCGCTCGGTGTGGAAGTCGGCCATGTCCCGCAGGGAGAAGCGGGTCCAGATGTCGCCGTTGGTGGCGTACCAGGGCCGGTCGGGGCGGGGGAGGTGCCCGGCGGCGTACTTCAGGCCGCCGCCGCGGCCGAGCGGCTCGGTCTCCACGACGGTGGTCACCGACAGCGGCAGCTCGGCCGAGGCCAGCCACTTCTGGAGCACCTCGGCGAGATGGCCGCAGGAGACCACCACGTCCGTGACGCCCTCTGCGGCCAGCCAGTTGAGCTGGTGGCCGATGATCGGGGTGCCCGTGCCGGGGATCTCGACCATCGGCTTGGGCCGGTCGTCCGTGTAGGGGCGCAGCCGGGACCCCTGGCCACCGGCCAGGACAACGGCTTGGGTGGGGCGCGCGGCGACGTTCGGATGGGTCATGCCCCGAACTGTACGTGGCCCCCCGGCGGGTTCCAGGGGGCTCGACAGGACCGCTCGTGGGTGCCGGTCAGCTGTGTGCCGCGAGCACACCCGTCGCGAAGGACGTGTCGCACACCGGGCGGGCGTAGGACTGGGCCCGGGAGGCGCCGTAGAGACGGACCGCGGCCCGGCCCAGGGTGCGGGCGATGGAGGTGCAGTGCTCGGCGAGCGCGGGGTGGCCGTTGACCGCCTGCTGGAGGTGGGTGAGGACCACGCCGGGGTTCTTGTCCTGAAGCTCGGTCAGCAGCTGCTCGCGCAGGACGTCCTGGGGCGCCGCCTTCCTGGCGGTGACCGTACGGGCGGTGCCGGGCTTCGCGGGGGCCTGGGCGACGTCCGAGGCGGTGAGCACGGAGCCTTCGGAGTCCCCGCTCCAGTTGACCCGCGTGACCGCGAGGGTTCCGGAGAGCACCAGGACGACGGGCAGGACGAGGGCGAGAGTGCGGCCGATCCGGCGGGCAGGGCCGCCCCGGTGGCCGCGTCGTGTCTGAGGGATGGTGGAGTGCGTCACGCGAGTGAGGGTAGCGCTCGGTGCTGATTTGGCGACATTTAGTCACCCTTACGGGGGATGAAGTCGCGCTGCTTTCTGGGTAGGGGGTTGACGTCGGGCGCCCGAATCGGTCCCTGTGCGTGGATATCCGCCGAACCGGGCCCGGGTACGCGGAAGGGGGCCCCGCGGGACCCCCTTCCTGTGAACCGCCTGTGTGCGCCGGTCAGTCGGAGAGGCGCTCGCCCGTGGAGCTTGAGAACACGTGGATCTCGCCCGGCCGCGGCACGACGTGCAGCGTGGAGCCCTTCTCCGGCACCTGACGCCCGTTCACCCGGACGACGAGGTCCCGCACGTCGCCGCCGACCTCGACGGTGCCGTAGACGTACCCGTCGGCGCCCAGCTCCTCGACGACGTTCACCGAGACGGCGAGGCCGGCCGGGGCGTCGGCGCTGTCCTTGGTGAGCGTGGTGGCCGCAGCGCCGCCGCCCAGCTCGACCACGTCGAAGTGCTCGGGGCGGACGCCGACCGTCACGGTGGTGTCGCCCCGGTCGGCGGCGGCCGAGAGCGCGTCCCGGCCGACCGGCACCACGCTGTTGCCGAACTTCACACCGCCGTCGGTGATCGGCACCTCGACCAGGTTCATCGCGGGGGAGCCGATGAAGCCGGCCACGAAGAGGTTGGCGGGGCGGTCGTACATGTTGCGAGGCGTGTCGACCTGCTGGAGCAGGCCGTCCTTGAGCACGGCCACCCGGTCGCCCATCGTCATGGCCTCGACCTGGTCGTGGGTGACGTAGACGGTGGTGATGCCCAGGCGCCGCTGGAGGGAGGCGATCTGGGTACGGGTGGAGACGCGGAGCTTGGCGTCCAGGTTGGACAGCGGCTCGTCCATGAGGAAGACCTGCGGCTCGCGGACGATGGCGCGGCCCATGGCGACACGCTGGCGCTGACCGCCGGAGAGCGCCTTGGGCTTGCGGTCCAGGTACTCGGTGAGGTCGAGGATCCTGGCGGCCTCCTCGACCTTCGCCCGGATGTCCGCCTTGTTGACGCCCGCGATCTTCAGGGCGAAGCCCATGTTGTCGGCGACCGTCATGTGCGGGTAGAGCGCGTAGTTCTGGAACACCATGGCGATGTCCCGGTCCTTGGGCGGCAGGTGGGTGACATCGCGGTCACCGATGCGGATGGCGCCGCCGTTGACGTCCTCGAGCCCCGCGAGCATGCGGAGCGAGGTGGACTTGCCGCAGCCGGACGGGCCGACCAGGACGAGGAACTCGCCGTCCTCGATCGCGATCTCCAGTGCGTCGACGGCGGGCTTGGTGGAGCCCGGATAGATCCGGGTCGCCTTGTCGAACGTGACAGTGGCCATGGTGAGGGGCCCCCTTCTACCGGCAGGAACGTGCCGGACGATCCGTTGTAGGAAGGTGGTTCGCTGGTTCACCCAGGTGAACCAGCTCAGGACCGTACCCGGCGGTGACCTGCCCTGTCAGTACCCGGACGCCTCCGAATTTCCCCCACCGCCCCACACCCCCGCATGGGTACACTGCACACACACGGGCCCACCGGCCCACGCCTCCTTAGCTCAGTCCGGCCAGAGCAACGCACTTGTAATGCGTAGGTCGTCGGTTCGAATCCGACAGGGGGCTCCATCGGGGTCCAGGTCGGGAGGTATCTGACCTGGGCCTTCGTGGTCTCGTAGGTCTGCTGAGCAAGGAGAAGCGCTGTGCCCCTGGTGTCGGTCGTGATGCCCGTCTACAACTCGGCCGCCACCCTCGGCGCGGCGGTCCGGTCGGTGCTCACGCAGACGCACAGCGACCTGGAGCTGCTGGTCACCGACGACAAGTCCGTCGACGGCTCCCTGGACCTGCTCATGGAGTTCGCCCGCCAGGACGAGCGCGTGCTGCCGCGGTCGGCCCCCGAGCAGGGCGGTGCCGGACGGGCCCGCAACCTCGCGATCGAGCGGGCCCGGGGGGACTACGTCGCCTTCCTGGACAGCGACGACATGTGGCTCCCGGAGAAGACCGAGCGGCAGATCGAGTTCGCCGCCGGGGGCAGCGCGCCTCTGACGTTCACCTCCTACTACAAGATGGACGCCGACTACGACGGCGAGAGCACCGAGTTCCGCCCGAACGGGCGGGTGGTCCGTGCGCGGGAGCACGTGGACTACCGCGCGATGCTGGTGCGGGACCACATCGGTGCGCTGACCGCCATGTACGACCGCAATGTGCTGGGCACGAGGCTGATGCCGGAGATGCGGAAGCGGCAGGACTACGCCCTGTGGCTGTCGATCATGCGGGACGGCGCCGATGCGCGAGGTCTGCGCGAGCCGCTCGCGGTGTACCGGGCGCACCAGGCGGGATCGCTGTCCTCCAACAAGCTGTCCCTCGTTCAGTACAACTGGCAGCTGTACCGGGAGCACGAGGGGCTGTCCGTCCCGCGGTCGACGCGGGCGCTGGCCGGTGCCGTGTGGCAGTCGCTGCGGAACTCGCGCATTTGAGGGCCGTCCCGTGATCCCCGGCGGGCTCGTCCGAGGCGCGCGGACCGGCCCGGGCGAGAGCCGCCGCCGGCACTCCGAGGACCGCGCAGGTGACTTGGCTCCCGTCGCCCCACCAGCATGCCGGGCGCCGGTCCGAGGTCGAAGACGTAGCGCTGCTGGAGGCCCCGGAGAGCGTCCTGGAGCCGGTACAGGGCCGGCTGGATCTCCCGGGTGGCGCCGCGCGGCCCGTCCTGCGCGGCGGCGTCGATCCGGGTGCGTCGCGCGGTCAGTTCGCCGCCCGCACCGGGGAGGTGCGGGCGGCCTTCGGGGCTCGGTCGGTCAGGGCCGGGACAGCAGTGCCGTCAGGGCCTCCCTCAGGACCGTGTCCGGGTCCGCCGCCGCGCTCGTCGCACGCCAGGCGACGAAGCCGTCGGGGCGGACGAGGACCGCGCCGTCGGCGGTGGTGCCGTGCGCCTTCGCCCAGTCGTCGCCCTCGGTGTCGTAGCTGAGGTCGGCGTCCGGGCCGGGGCCGACGCGGTAGGCGTCGAGGGCGATGCCGTCCTCCGCCGCGATCCGGCGGGCCGCCGCGTGCCAGCCCGCGTCGTCGGGGGCGTCGGTCAGCAGGACCATCGAGCGCTCGTACAGGTCGAGCGTGGACAGGCGCAGGCCGCCGCGGCGGAGCCAGAGGTGCGGGGCGCGGGTGCCGGGGCGGCCGTCCAGGGCGAGGGCGTCCGGGACGACCTCGGAGTAGGGGTCGGCGCCCAGCACCGCGCCGGCCGGGTAGCGGTAGCCGAGGACCACGTTGAGGATGCCGCCGCGCTTGGCGCCGCCCACTCCGGGGGCCGGGGCGAAACCGGGGTGGCTGTGCTCGACCGAGCGGGCCGAGGCGCGGGCGCTGGTGGCGGCCGCGACCGGGCGGCGCTCGGCGCCGTAGGACTCCAGCAGGCCGGGGCCCGCCCAGCCGGAGAGCACGGCCGACAGCTTCCAGGCGAGGTTGTGGGCGTCCTGGATACCGGTGTTGGAGCCGAACGCGCCGGTCGGGGACATCTCGTGGGCGGAGTCGCCGGCCAGGAGGACCCGCCCGCTGGAGTAGAGGTCGGCGACGCGTTCGGCGGCACGCCAGGAGGCCATACCGGTGATCTTCACGTCGAGTTCGTCCACGCCGACCGCCCGGCGGATGTGGTCGCGCAGCCGCTCCTCGGTGAAGTCGTCCAGCGTCTCGCCGCGCTCGGGGTGCCAGGGCGCGTGGAAGACCCAGTTCTCCTTGTTGTCCACGGGCAGCAGCGCGCCGTCCGCGTCCGGGTGGGTGAGGTAGCAGCAGATGAAGCGGCGGTCGCCGACCACGTCGGCCAGCGCGCGGGACCGGAAGGTGACGCTGACGTTGGCGAACAGTTCGCCGGGCCCGCTCTGCCCGATGCCGAGGGCACGCCGGACGGGACTGCGCGGGCCGTCGGCGGCGACGAGGTAGTCCGCCCGGACGGTGAACCGTTCCTCGGTGTTCCGGTCGAACACCGTGGCCGTCACTCCGTCGGCGTCCTGCTCGAAGGACTCCATCTGGTGGAAGTACCTGAGGTCGCCGCCGAGTTCGCGCGCGCTGTCCACCAGCACCGGTTCGAGGTCGTTCTGGCTGCACAGGCACCAGGCCGTGGGGCTGAACCGCGCCAGGCCGCCGCCCGGGTCGATGTTCCTGAACAGCCACTCCCCGGCGTCACCCACAAGGGTGGGCGTCTGGAGGATGCCGTGGTTGTCGGCGAGCAGCGAGGCCGCCGCCCTGATGTCCGGCTCGACCCCGGCGACCCGGAACAGCTCCATCGTGCGGACGTTGTTGCCTCGCCCACGTGGGTGGATCGATGTCCCGGAGTGCCGTTCGACGAGCATGTGCCGCACACCGAGACGGCCCAGGAACACGGACATGGACAGGCCCACCAGTGAGCCGCCCACGATGAGGACGGGAACCCGGTGGTCGGCTTTCTGATGCATCGAAGCCTCCAGTGGCAGGGGGTGGGCGCGTGGGGCGCCGTTGACTCTTCACTTCCCGGTGGCGGCACCTCCGCGTGCCCAATCACCCACGTGGTTCACAGGAGTCGCGGGCTCGTGGAGCCCGGCACAGGATCAAGGCACGCTGCCGGGCCCGATCCCAGGCCGGCACCGGTTCTGCCCCGCGAAGGAGATGTGTGCAGGATGACCACCACGTCTGAACGTCCCTCAGAAACGCCGGCACGCGAGGTGTCCAGGCGTGTATCCCAGTCCGTGTTCGACGGCTCCCCGCTGCGGGTCGTCCTCCTGGTCGACGTGTACGACGGCGCGCAGCAGCAGTTCCTGGAGGCGTACGAGCAGCTCTGCTCGCAGGTCACCCAGGTGCCCGGTCACGTCAGCGACCAGCTCTGCCAGTCCATCGAGAACCCCTCGCAGTGGCTCATCACCAGCGAATGGGAGAGCGCCCCGCCGTTCCTCACGTGGGTGAACAGCGAGGAGCACGTGCACATGGTGGAGCCGCTGCACTCCTGCGTGCGCGACACCCGTTCGCTGCGCTTCCACATCGTCCGCGAGACGGGCGGTCCGGCGGTCCCCGCCGAGTCGGCCCCCGGCCGCCGCCTCCAGGCGCACCCGCGCATCGGTGACGGAGTCATCCGGCACGCGCTCACCTTCACCGTGAAGCCGGGCACCGAGGAGAAGGTCGCGGCGATCCTCGCGGACTACGCCTCGCCGAAGGCCCGCGTGGACGACACCACGCAGCTCCTGCGGACCTCGCTGTTCATGCAGGGCAACCGGGTGGTGCGGGCCATCGAGGTGCGCGGCGACCTGCTCGCGGCGCTGCGGCACGTGGCCCGGCAGCCCGAGGTGCGGGCGGTCGAGGAGGCCATCAACCCCTACCTGGAGCAGGACCGGGACCTGGACGACCAGGAGTCGGCCCGGATGTTCTTCACCCGTGCGGCGCTCCCCGCCGTGCACCACGTGGTCGCCGACGACCAGCCGGAGGGCAACCGCCTCGCGCTGTTCTACCCGGCCCGCGCCGGCCAGGGCATGCGGCTGGCCGAGCTGCTCTCCCAGCACGACCAGACGGCGGCCGACGACCCGGCGAGCGCGGTGCTGCGCAGCACGGTCTTCCAGCGCGACGACGTGGTGGTGCGCCTGGTGGACGTACGCGGCAACAGCGTGGACGCACTGCCCGCCGACGCGGCCGCGGCCGCCGAGCTGCGCGCGCTGCTCGCCGGCGACGCCGCCCGGATGGACCTCGTCACCGACCGCCGCGCCCCGGGCGTCTGATCCGGTGGCCGCCCCTCACTTCACAACCGCCGACGCGGCACATCCCACGGAGGAAGCTGTGATCCAACACCGCCCCAAGATCATCAACCTCGAGGACACCGAGCACAACACCCGGCGCGGCGGTGACCTGCGCGCCATGCTGACCCCGGCGACGGTCGGCTCCACCAGCGGCTTCATGGGCGTGGCCATCGTCCAGCCCGGCGACCGCATCGGGGAGCACTACCACCCGTACTCCGAGGAGTTCGTGTACGTGATCTGCGGCCGGCTGGAGGTGGACCTCGACGGCGAGGCGCACCCCCTCGAGCCGGAGCAGGGCCTGATGATCCCCGCCCACATGCGGCACCGCTTCCGCAACGTGGGTGACGAGGAGGCGCGTCTCGTCTTCCACCTGGGTCCGCTGGCCCCGCGTCCGCAGCTCGGTCACGTCGACACCGAGGAGACGGACGTCATCGGGGCCGCCGCGGTGGTGACCGAGGCCGGTGGTGCCGTGGCCGCCGGCCGGGACCAGGTGCGCTCATGACCCGGCGGGTGGCGGTCACGGGCATAGGCATCGTGGCTCCGGGCGGGATCGGTACGCCCGCGTTCTGGGACCTGCTGTCCAACGGCCGGACCGCGACGCGCGGCATCACCTTCTTCGACCCCTCGGGGCTGCGGTCCCGGATCGCCGCCGAGTGCGACTTCGACCCGGCGGCCTACGGGCTCGACGCCGAGCAGGTGCAGCGGGCGGACCGGTACATCCAGTTCGCGCTGGTGGCCGGCGACGAGGCGGTGCACGACTCGGGTCTCGACCTCGCGGCCGAGGACCCGTACCGGATCGCGGTGTCGGTGGGCACAGCGGTCGGCGGCACCACCCGGCTGGAGAACGACTACGTGCTGGTCAGCCACGGTGGCCAGCGCTGGGATGTGGACCACACCCAGGCCCGCCCCGAACTGCACCGGGCGTTCTCGCCCAGCACGGTCGCCTCGTCGGTGGCCGAGCGGTTCGGCGCGCGGGGCCCGGTGCAGACGGTGTCCACGGGCTGCACCTCGGGCCTGGACGCCGTCGGGTACGCCTTCCACACGGTGCAGGAGGGCCGGGCGGACATATGCCTGGCCGGTGCCTCGGACTCGCCGATATCCCCGATCACGATGGCGTGCTTCGACGCGATCAAGGCGACGTCCCCGAACAACGACGACCCGGCGCACGCCTCCCGCCCCTTCGACAACGACCGTGACGGGTTCGTCATGGGCGAGGGCGGCGCGGTGCTGGTGCTCGAGGAGCTGGAGCACGCCCGGGCCCGCGGCGCGCACGTGTACTGCGAGCTCAGCGGGTACGCCACGTTCGGCAACGCATACCACATGACCGGTCTGACCCCCGAGGGCCTGGAGATGGCCCGCGCGATCGAGACCGCCATGGACCAGGCCCGGATCGACCCGACCGCGATCGACTACGTCAACGCGCACGGTTCCGGCACCCGGCAGAACGACCGCCACGAGACGGCCGCGGTGAAGCGGGCGCTCGGGCAGCACGCCTACGACACCCCGATGAGCTCCATCAAGTCGATGGTGGGGCACTCTCTCGGGGCGATCGGGGCCATCGAGGTGGTGGCGTGCGTGCTGGCGCTCGCCAAGCAGGCCGTCCCCCCCACCGCGAACTACACGACCCCCGACCCCGAGTGCGACCTGGACTACGTCCCGCGCGAGGCACGGGAGCGGAAGCTGAACGGCGTGCTCTCCGTGGGCAGCGGGTTCGGCGGTTTCCAGTCCGCGGTGATCCTGACCCGGCCGAGGGAGTGAGGACACGATGAGCGCAGCCGAGGAACGGCGCGCGGCCGTCACCGGTATCGGGGTGGTCGCACCGAACGGCATCAGCACCGAGACCTTCTGGAAGTCCACCCAGGAGGGCGTCAGCGTCCTGGACCGGGTGACCCGCGAGGGCTGCCAGGACCTGCCGCTGAAGGTGGCGGGCGAGGTCCGCGCCTTCGACCCCGCCGTGGTCGAGGAACGCTTCCTGGTGCAGACCGACCGCTTCACGCACTTCGCCATGGCGGCGGCGGACCTGGCCCTGGAGGACGCCCGGCTGGGCCAGGCGGACACCGAGGCGGACCCCTTCTCCATCGGGGTGGTCACCGCCTCCGGCTCCGGCGGCGGCGAGTTCGGCCAGCGCGAGCTCCAGCAGTTGTGGGGCAAGGGCAGCCGGTTCGTGGGCCCGTACCAGTCCATCGCCTGGTTCTACGCGGCCAGCACCGGCCAGATCTCCATCCGGCGCGGCCTCAAGGGGCCCTGCTCGGTGGTCGCCTCCGACGAGGCGGGCGGTCTGGACGCCCTCGCGCACGCCGCCCGCGCGGTACGCCGGGGCACCGATGTGATGGTGGCCGGCTCCACCGAGGCGCCGCTCGCGCCGTACTCGGTGGTCTGCCAGCTCGGGTACGGGGAGCTGAGCGGCGAGAGCGACCCGGCGCGCGCGTACCGCCCCTTCACCGACGCGGCGTGCGGGTTCGTGCCCGCCGAGGGCGGCGCGATGCTCGTCGTCGAGGCCGAGCGGTCCGCGCGGGAGCGCGGGGCCGAGGTCCGGGCGTACGTCGCGGGCCACGCGGCGACGTTCACCGGGGCCTCCCGCTGGGCCGAGTCCCGCGAGGGGCTGGCGCAGGCCATCCGGACCGCGCTGGCGGAAGCCGGTTGCGCGCCGGAGGAGGTCGACATGGTCTTCGCCGACGCCCTCGGTGTGCCGGAGGCGGACCGTGCCGAGGCGCTGGCGCTGGTGGACGCGCTCGGCGAGCACGGGCGACGGGTGCCGGTGACGGCACCGAAGACCGGTATCGGCCGCGGCTACTGCGCGGCACCGGTGCTGGACGTGTCGGCGGCGGTGCTGGCGATGGAGCACGGCCTGATCCCGCCGACGCCGAACGTGGTGGACGTCTGCCACGACCTGGACCTCGTGACCGGGAGCGCCCGCGTGGCCGAGCCGCGCACGGCGCTGGTCCTCAGCCGGGGCCTCATGGGGTCGAACTCGGCGCTGGTGTTGCGGCACGGCGCCAAGTAGGCGAACAGCAAAGGAGAGAACGGCATGAACGCGCAGATCACCGAAGAAGAACTGGCCGCCCTCATGAAGAAGGCGGCGGGCATCACCGTCGCTCCGGAACTGCTGCGGGCGCAGCCCGCGACCCCCTTCGAGACGCTGGGGCTCGACTCGCTCGGCCTGCTGGGCATCGTCGGCGAGCTGGAGAACCGGCACGGCACCCCGATGCCCCCGGACGCCGAGCGCTGCAAGACGCCGCAGGCGTTCCTCGACCTCGTCAACAGCGCACTGATGGCAGGAGCCTGACATGGCCGGACACACCCGGAACGAGATCACCATCGCCGCCCCGCTCGACCTGGTCTGGGACATGACCAACGACCTGGAGAACTGGCCGCAGCTCTTCAGCGAGTACGCGTCCGTCGAGGTCCTCAAGCGGGAGGGCCGGAAGACGACGTTCCGGCTCACCATGCACCCGGACGACAACGGCACCGTGTGGAGCTGGGTCTCCGAGCGCGAGCCGGACCGCCAGAACCGCACGGTTCGCGCCCGCCGCGTGGAGACCGGCCCCTTCGCCCACATGGACATCCACTGGGCCTACGAGGAGGTGCCCGCCGGCACCCGGATGGTGTGGACGCAGGACTTCGCCATGAAGCCCGAGGCGCCGGTCGACGACGAGTGGATGACCGACAACATCAACCGCAACTCCAAGGTCCAGATGGCGCTCATCCGGGACAAGATCCAGCAGGCCGCCGGGGACCGCCCCGCCCCGGCCCTGGCCGACTGACCGGCGAGCGGCCGAAGAGGCAGGAGAGGACACCTCCCATGCACCAGGGACTGATCGTGGCCCGGATGGCACCGGGCTCGGCCCAGGACATCGCCAAGATCTTCGCGGAGTCGGACCGGGGCGAACTGCCGCACCTCGTCGGGGTGCGCCGCCGCAGCCTGTTCCAGTTCGGCGACGTGTACATGCACCTCGTCGAGTCGGACAGCGACCCGGCCCCGGCCATCGCCAAGGTGGCCGGCCACCCGGAGTTCCGCGGGATCAGCGAGCGCCTGTCGGCGTACGTCAGCGCCTACGACCCGGAGACCTGGCGCTCCCCGAAGGACGCGATGGCGGAGCGCTTCTACGTGTGGGAGCGCGACTGACCGTCCGACTCCCCTGAGGAAGACCACCGGCCGCCGGGCCCGCAGCGTCGCGGACCCGGCGGCCGGTCTCGCCGTACGGAGGCCGCGTCAGCCGGCGACGTGGCACTCGAAGGCGTGCAGGTACGGGTTGACCGGACGGATGTCGTCCACGACCAGGCCCGCCGAGGTGAGCCGGCCGACCATGGACTCGGTCGTGTGCTTGGCGCCGCCCACGTTCAGCAGGAGCAGCAGGTCCATCGCGGTGCTGAAGCGCATCGAGGGGGTGTCGTCCACCAGGTTCTCGATGACGATCACGCGGGTGCCGGGGCCGCCCGCCGCGGTGACGTTGCCGAGCAGCCGGGCGGTGCTCTCGTCGTCCCACTCCAGGATGTTCTTGATGACGTAGACGTCGGCCTTCACCGGGACCGAGGCGCGCACGTCACCGGGCACGATCTCGGCGCGGTCGGCGAGGTCGCCGGTACGCAGGCGGGGCAGGGCGTTCTCGACCACGCGGGGCAGGTCCAGCAGGCTGCCGCGCATCGTCGGGTACTTGTCGAGCAGGCAGGCCACCACATGGCCCTGGCCGCCGCCGCAGTCCGCCACCGATCCGGCGCCGGACAGGTCGAGCAGGGCGGCGACCTCGCGGGCCGACTGCTCGCTGGAGCGGGTCATGGCCTGGTTGAAGACGTCCGCGGACTCGGGGGCGTCCTCGTTGAGGTAGGTGAAGAACTCCTTTCCGTAGAGGGACTCCACGACGTTGTCCCCGGTGCGCACGGCCTCGTCCAGCCTGGGCCAGGCGTCCCAGGTCCACGGCTCGGTGCACCACAGGGCGATGGCGCGGAGGCTGTTGGGGTCGTCCTCGCGCAGCAGGCGGGACATGTCGGTGTGCGCGAAGGTGCCGTCCGGGTGCTCGGCGAAGACGCCGTAGCAGGACAGGGCGCGCAGCAGCCGGCGCAGCGGCTTGGGCTCGGTCTTCACCGAGGCCGCCAGGTCCTCCACGGGCCGGGGTTCGTCACCGAGGGCGTCGGCGACGCCGAGCCGGGCGGCGGCCCGGACGGCGGCGGCGCACGCCGCCCCGAACACCAGCTCGCGCAGGCGCATGGGGGGCGGTGGGGCTGTCTCAGCGGTCGTCATCTGCCGCCCTTTCTCGTTCTTCGGCCTTCTTCGGTCATCGATGGGCAGGGGGCGGGCGGTCAGCACAGGCCCGCGGGCTTCGAGGCCCGGCAGGAGTTGCGCGTGAACCTGTTGCCCTTGCCCGTGTCGGTGTTCACCAGGTCCGCGGGGGCGTTGGCCGACAGCATGTTGCCAACGACACGGTTGTTGTCGCCGGTGGCGCCGACCATGCTCTTGAAGAGCACGATGCCGCCGGAGAGCGGGGATCTGCCGGCGTTGCCGCGCACGAGGTTGCCGGTCACACGGGTCCGCTCGACGCCGGTCAGCACGATGCCGGAGCCCTGGAGGGCGGGCAGGCGCGCTGTCTTCGGGCAGTACTTGTTGTTCTCCCGGACGTAGTTGCGGGCGACGGTCAGGTGACCGGCCTTCGGGATGTTCTCGTCACCGACGACGAAGACGCCGGCGCAGTTGCCGCTGATGCCGTTGTCCTGGACGTTCACGTCACGCAGGCGGCGGACGGTGACGCCGATGCGGTTGTCCTGAAGGCGGTTGTGCTCGACCAGGGTTCCGGCGTCGTACGCGCCCGCCTCCTCCTTGATCGTGTTGGCGAGGAAGATTCCGGCGTCGCCGTTGCGCTCGGCGACGTTCTCGCGGAACAAGCCGCGCGTCGAGCGCTCCTGGGCGATGCCCCAGGTGCGGTTGTCGACGGCGTGCACATGGCGGACCGTCATGCGGTCGGTCGCCATGCCGAAGACGCCGGCGCGGGCGAACCCGGTGACGGTGAGGTCGGCGACGGTGACGCCCCGGACGTCCCTCTTCTTGGTGCCGAGGACGCAGATGCCGTTGCCGTTCTGGGCGCAGGCGCCGGCGCTCTTGCCGGTCTTGACGGCGGCGGGCTTGAGGATCGTCCGGGCGCCCGCGCCGCGCAGCGTGACGCGGTCCGTGCCGATCTTCACGCTCTCGTGGTAGGTGCCGGCGAGGACCAGCACGGTGTCCCCGGCCCGTGCGGCGTCGACGGCCTTCTGGATCGACTCGCCCGGACGGACCACGAGGGTCTGGTGAGCGGCGGCCGCGGGGACCGCCCCCACTCCCGCGCTCACGAGCGCCGCGGTGCAGGCGAGGTATGCGAGGTGACATTTCTTCATACCGTGTACGGTATGACTGGTTTGTCTGGTATCCCATGCGATGGTCCGTCCGGGGGCGTGTCTGTCAAAGAGCCCGCAACGCCCGTCCCGCGGCGAGCCGTACGCCGTGTCGCGGCGTCCGGCGTGCGTCACCCGGCCGGCGTAGTCCCCGGCGGGGCAGGGCGGACCGGGGCGGGCCGTCGGCGCGCGGGTGCCGGCGGCCCCGAAGTGGTGCGCTCGGTGCGTCAGGGCGGGGCGGCCGGAGGGCGGGGTGGGCGCGCCCGCGCCCATACTGGCGGGTGTGAGACGGGGTGCCGGTTTGGGGCGAGCTGGTCGGGCGGTGGCGGCCTACGTGCGGTCCGCGCCCGGCACCTATGTGTGGCTTGCCGTGCTGTTCGTCACCACTGTGGCCTTGCATCACATGTCGCCGGAGTTCGAGAAGGAGTTCCTGCGGCAGCGGTCCACCAACATCCACGAGTTGTCGCAGAACCCGGTCCGCGTGCTGATCACGAGCGGGATGTGGATCGACGGAGGGCGCTGGCTGCCGTACGTGGCGGCGTACAGCGTGTTCCACGCACAGGTGGAGCGGTGGGTGGGGACGGCTCGCTGGATCGTGGTCTGTGCGGCCGCGCATGTGCTGGCCACACTGATCAGCGAGCTGGCGTTGCTGCGGGCGGTGAACGACGGGCACGCGCCCGCCTCGGCCGTCAACACCCTCGACATCGGGGTCAGTTACGCCCTCGCGGGGGTCATGGGCGTACTGACGTACCGGATCGCCCCGCCCTGGCGGTACCCGTATCTCGCCGTGCTGCTCGCCGTCTACTCCCTGCCTCTCGTCGACGGCCGGACCTTCACCGACGTCGGGCACGCCCTGGCCGCGCTGATCGGGCTGGCCTGCTATCCGCTGGTGCGGGGCCGGGGGAGTACCTGGCACCCGTTCCGCACGCCGGCCGCGCCGTCGGGCTGACTACGCTGCCGGGCATGATCCGTACCGCGCGCCCCGACGACGTGCCCGTCGTCCACACGATGATCCGCGAGCTCGCCGAGTACGAGAAGGAGCCCGACGAGGCACGGGCCACCGAGGCGCAGCTGCGGGACGCGCTGTTCGGCGAGCGCCCGGCGGCCTACGCCCACCTGGCGGTGGACGACACCACCGGCGAGCCCGCCGGCTTCGCGCTGTGGTTCCTGAACTTCTCCACCTGGCGCGGTGTGCACGGCATCCACCTGGAGGACCTGTACGTCCGCCCCGCCGCACGCGGCGGCGGCCACGGCCGCGCCCTCCTCACCGAGCTGGCCCGGATCTGCGCCGAGCGGGGCTACGAGCGCCTGGAGTGGTCGGTGCTGAACTGGAACCGGCCCGCCATCGGCTTCTACGAGAGGCTCGGCGCCCGCCCGCAGGACGAGTGGACCGTGTACCGCCTCACCGACGGCGCCCTGACGGACCTGGCCCGTTCAGCCGACTGACTCCCGTACCTGCGCCTTCGCGGGCATCCCGTGCCGGGGCGGCTTCGCCGTGACCATCACACCCGCCACCAGGGCGGCCAGCAGCATCACCGCGGCCGCCCACCAGATGGCCACCGTGTAGCCGTGCACCACGCCCGCCGGGACCACACCGGCCCGCTCGGCCGGGCCGCGCAGGTGGGCGGTGACGTAGGCGGCGGCGCTGGTGGTCGCGATGGTGTTGAGCAGGGCCGTGCCGATGGAGCCGCCGACCTGCTGGGCGGTGTTGACGGTCGCCGAGGTGACCCCTGAGTCGCGCGGGGCGACCCCGGCCGTGGCGGTGGCGAACACCGGCATGAAGGTGAGGCCCATGCCGAGCCCGAGCAGCAGCAGCGCGGGCAGGATCTCCGAGGCGTACGACGAGTGCACCGTCATCCGCGTGAGCAGCAGCAGCCCCCCGCAGGCCAGCAGCATGCCCGGCACCATCAGCAGGCGCGGCGCCACCCGGTTCAGCAGCCGGGCGGATATCTGGGTCGAGCCGATGATGATCGCGGCGGTCAGCGGCAGGAAGCCGAGGCCCGCCCGGACGGGGGAGTAGCCGAGGATGACCTGGAGGTAGTAGGTCATGAACAGGAACAGCCCGAACATGCCGATCACCGCGAGCAGCATGGTGAGGAAGCACCCCGCGCGGTTCCGGTCCCGCACGATGTGAAGCGGTAGCAGCGGGTCCGGTGCCCGGTTCTGCCACCACACGAACACCACCAGCAGCACGATCCCCACCGCGAACAGCGCCAGCACCAGCGGATCGGTCCAGCCGCGCGGCTCGGCCTCGCTGAACCCGTAGACGACGGCCACCAGCCCGCCGCAGCCGAGCACCGCGCCCAGGACGTCGAGCCGGGCGGTGCCGCCGTGACCGGGCCGGTCGCGCAGCAGGGCGAAGGCGCCGAGCACGGCGACGATCGCGATGGGCACGTTGACGTACAGGCACCAGCGCCAGTTCAGGTACTCCGTGAGCAGGCCGCCGAGGATGAACCCGATCGCCGACCCGCTGCCCGCGAGCGCGCCGTAGATCCCGAACGCCTTGCCGCGTTCGCGCGGGTCGGTGAACGTCGTGGTCAGCAGGGACAGCGCGGACGGCGCGAGGACGGCCGCGAACACGCCCTGCAGCGCGCGGGCGCCGAAGAGCATCCCGGAGCTGCCCGCCGCGCCGCCCAGCGCGGAGGCCAGCGCGAAGCCGACCAGCCCGATGACGAAGGTGCGTTTGCGGCCCACCAGGTCCGCGATCCGCCCGCCCAGCAGCAGGAGTCCGCCGAAGGCGAGGGTGTAGGCCGTGATGACCCACTGCCGGTTGCCGTCGGACATGTGCAGGGCGTGCTGCGCCGAGGGCAGGGCGATGTTCACGATCGTCGCGTCCAGCACCACCATCAGCTGGGCCAGCGCGATCACGACGAGGCCCCACCAGCGGCGGGGATCGGCTGCCCCGGTTCCGGCGGGGACCGGACCACGCTCACCCGTTCGGCCGATGCTCATCTGGCCAGAAGACCATGGATCGGGGCGGTGCGCATCCCGCGTCGGAGGGCCGCCGCCCGGCGCCGTCAGGGGCCCTGGGCGGTTCGGGCACCACGGTCCGGGGCGGTGTCGGTGCGGGGGTGCAGCATGGGGCGATGGCGACGAGACGAGCGACGGGTACGGGCGGCGGCACGACGGTACGGGGCGCGCGGCGCCCGGAGCTGCGGCTGCCGCAGCCGGCTCCCTGGACGGACGGGGAGCTGGAGCGGGACGGGGACTACGACGGGCTGGAGTTCCGGGGGGCCGACCTGTCGGGGCAGCAGGGCGGCGGCGCCCGGTTCATGGACTGCCGTCTCACCGGCTGCGTGCTGGACGGGACCGGGCTCGGGCGGGCGCGGGTGCTGGACTCGGTGCTCGACGGGGTGCGCGGGGTGGGTACGCAGCTCGCCGAGGCGACCTTCCGGGACGTGGAGTTCCGCTCACCCCGGCTCGGGGGCGCCCAACTGCACGGGGCGGTGCTGGAGCGGGTGGTGGTGCGCGGCGGCAAGCTCGACTTCCTCAACCTGCGCGAGGCGCGGCTCAAGGACGTGGTCTTCGAGTCCTGTGTGCTGGTGGAGCCCGACTTCGGCGGCGCCCGGCTGGAGCGGGTGGAGTTCGTCGACTGCGCCCTGAAGTCCGCCGACCTCTCCCGCGCCACGCTCAAGGACGTCGATCTGCGGGGGGCCGCTCCGCTGGAGATCACGCGCGGGCTGGACCGGCTCTCCGGCGCGCTGATCGGGACGGGTCAGTTGCTGGACCTGGCCCCGCTGCTCGCGGCGGAACTCGGGATCAGGGTGGAGTGAGGGCTCAGGAGAGGCGGGGGTAGCGGGCCTGGAGGGTCCAGATCGCGGGGTTCTCGGCGAGGTCCTCGTGCATGTCGGTCAGGTCCGCGAGGACGTCGTGCAGGAAGTCGCGGGCCTCGCGGCGGAACTCGGCGTGCGAGAAGCTCAGCGGGGGTTCCTCGGCGGGCATCCAGTCCGACTCGATGTCCACCCAGCCGAAGCGGCGCTCGAACAGCATGCGGTCCGTGGACTCGGTGAAGTCCAGCTCCGCGCGCTGCGGGCGGGCGGCACGCGAGCCCATCGGGTCCTTGTCCAACTGCTCCGCGATGTCGCACAACGCCCACGCGAAGTCCAGCACCGGCACCCATCCCCAGGCTGTGGACAACTCCCGGTCCGACGTGGTGTCGGCCAGGTACACGTCCCCGCAGAACAGGTCGTGCCGCAGCGCCCGGACGTCCGCCCGGCGGTAGTCCGTCTGCGGGGGGTCCGGAAAGCGGTTGGAGAGCGCGTAGCCGATGTCGAGCACGTCAGATGGTCCCACGGGCCGGAGGCCGGTGTGCCCGCCTGGCCGGCGGCGGCCCAGGTCCGGCGGCCGCACGGGCTCGCCGGACGGCTGGGCGCACCCCGGCTCCGGGCAGGTCCCCGGAGCCGGCTGCGGCCGTTCTCAGACGTTGACGCCGAAGTCCTGGGCGATGCCGACCAGGCCGGAGGCGTAGCCCTGGCCGACCGCGCGGAACTTCCACTCCGCGCCGTTGCGGTACAGCTCGCCGAAGACCATGGCGGTCTCGGTGGCCGCGTCCTCGGAGAGGTCGTAGCGGGCGATCTCGGTGCCGCCGGCCTGGTTGACGATGCGGATGTAGGCGTTGCGGACCTGGCCGAAGTTCTGGCCGCGGTTCTCGGCGTCGTAGATGGAGACCGGGAAGACGATCTTCTCGACGTCGGCCGGGAGGGCGGCCAGGTTGACGTTGATCGCCTCGTCGTCGCCCGCGCCCTCGCCCGTACGGTTGTCACCGGTGTGGACGATGGAGCTGTCCGGCGTCTGCTTGTTGTTGAAGAAGACGAAGTGCTGGTCCGAGTAGACCTTGCCCTGGCCGTTGACCGCGATGGCGGAGGCGTCCAGGTCGAAGTCCGTGCCGGTGGTGGTGCGGACGTCCCAGCCGAGGCCCACGGTGACGGCGGTCAGGCCCGGAGCCTCCTTGGTGAGCGAGACGTTGCCACCCTTGGACAGGCTTACAGCCATGATTGGGAGTCCCTTCCCTTACGAGTATCTTGCCGACGAAGCTACGTCACCGGTTAGAACGGCGGGAGGGGTGCCTCGGGTTCCGCCCCGCTTTACCTTTTTTACCGAGCTGCTCCGGCACTCCCGGCAGGCGTGCCGGAAATCGGGGTGACTCGGGGCGGCCGGAGCCGGGAACATGGGACACATGTCCGGGCCCTATCTCATCCGTGGCTCCGTCTCGCTTCCCGAGGCCGAGCTGACCTGGCGTTTCTCGCGCTCTTCCGGGCCCGGGGGCCAGCACGTCAACACCAGCGACTCCCAGGTGGAACTGCGCTTCGACCTCGCCCGTACCGAGGCGCTGCCCCCGGTGTGGAAGGAACGCGCGCTCGAACGCCTGGCCGCACGCCTGGTGGACGGAATGATCGTCGTACGGTCATCCGAGCACCGCTCCCAGTGGCGCAACCGCGAGACCGCCGCCGTGCGCCTCGCCGCCCTCCTCGCCGAGGCCACCGCGCCCCCGCCCAAACCCCGCCGCCCGACCCGCATCCCACGGGGCATCAACGAACGCCGGCTGCGCGAGAAGAAGCAACGGGCCGACACCAAGCGCGGCCGCTCGGGCCGGGACTGGGGTTAGGACAGGTCGAGTACCCCGACCGTCTCGCCCCCGCTCGTCTCGTCCGTCGTACGGAAGCCGAGCCGCCGGTAGAACCCGCCCGGCCCGTGTGCGCCGGGATGCCAGGTGACGTACAGCTCGCCGCACCCCCGCCGCCGCAGTTCCGCCGCCACCGACTCCACGGCGAACCGCCCGTAGCCCTTGCCCTGCCGGCCCGCGTCGATGTTCAGCCGCCACAGCCCGGAGCGCCGCACGCTCCCGCCGTCCGCGCGCCAGTCGATGTCCACGAAGGCCATCAGGAACCCGACCGCCGTGTCCCCGTCGAGGATCAGCCTCGGCCAGGCCACCTTGGCGGGGTGCACGTACGCCTCGGCGAGCGAGTGCGCGACCGGTCGGACGGCGTGCTCCTGATCGGGTCGCACGCGGATGGCCAGGGCGGCTTCGAGGTTCGCGGATGTGACCTCGCCGAGACTGAGTGACATGCGGGCACCTTAGGGCGGCGCCCTTGCCGGGCGCTCCCCGTTTACGGGCTTCAGCCCAGGTGCCGGTACCGGCCCCGGTAGTACAGCAGTGGCCCGCCCTCCGCGCTCGGGAGTCGGGCCGTCAGGACGCGGCCGATGACCAGGGTGTGGTCGCCGGCCTCGACGCGCTGCTCGGTGCGGCACTCCAGGGTGGCGAGGGCGTCGGGGACGAGGGGGGCGCCGGTGGCCTCGCCCCGGTCGCAGGCGAGGTCGGCGAAGAGGAGACGGTCGCTGACCCGGCCCTTCATGGCGAAGCGGCCGGCGATCTGCCGCTGGTGCCCGGCGAGGACGGAGACCGCCCAGAGCGGCTGCTCGTCCAGCAGGTCGTCCATGCGGGACCCGGTGCGCAGACTGACCAGGACCAGCGGCGGGTCCAGCGAGACCGACATGAAGGCCGTGGCCGTCATGCCCGCGTCCTCACCGCCCGGCGCGTACGGGTCGTCGGGGTCCAGCGGCGGTTCCTGCGCGGTCACCAGGACCACGCCCGCGGCCAGCCGGGACATCGCGGCCCGGAACTCGTCGTCGCTCACCCCCTCAGCATGCACAGAAGTGGCCGCGGCGGTGGGGGAGAGGGAGTTCAGCACACCGGAAACGCTAGTCGGCCGCCCGCGCCCGCCGCATCGGGCCTCCGGTGTAGGCCGGACCTAGGACCAGAGGACCGGACCGTGACGCGAGGGCGGCCCCCGAGTGGCCGGCGGCATATGCGCAACTTCGCTGCCTTTGCGATCGGGGAACGCAACGGGAAAGTGCGGAAACTGCACTCAATTGTTCAAGTTCTTCTGTGACTTGAGTCACAAGGAGTGCGGAATTGTTGACCCTGTGTACCGAGTGAGCAGCGCGCTGTGATTCAGTGGCGGAAAGCCTGTGGACAGCAGGGGGAGGGCGAGCATGGAGACCGATCGGGAGCCGTACGTCCCTCTGACGTCACTGCGTCAGCTTCACCAGGTCATGGCCGAGATGAACACCGCGCGCAGCCAGGCCGACACCCTCCAGATCGTCGCGGACGGCGCGGTCGGCGCCCTCGGCTACGAGATGGCCTGCGTGAACCTCGTCCGCCCCGACGGCGACCTGGTCGTCGCCGCCGTCTCCGGCAACTCCGCCGCCGAGGCCCTCATCACCGGCCGCACCGGCTCCCGCGAATCCTGGGACCGCCGCCTGGGCATGGGCGAGCTCTGGGGCGACCTGGTGTTCATACCCCACACCGAGGGCTGGGTCCTGGACGACGACGACGTCCCCCAGTGGTACGCCGACGGCCCCACCCCCCTCGCTCCCGGCGAGTGGCACCCCGGCGACCGCCTCTTCGCCCCGATGTACGCACCCGGAGCCCAGGGCGGCGCCCGCGGCGGACTGCTCGGCGTCATTTCCGTCGACCGCCCCCTCTCCGGCCGCCGCCCGGGCGCCTGGGGCCGCGAGGCCCTGCAGATGTACGCCTTCCAGGCCGCCATCGCCATCAGCAACGCGTACCTCCGCGCGAACATGCAGCGCGCCCTGGTCCGCCTGGAGCGCGACCAGCAGGCCCTGCGCGCCAGTGAGGAATCCTTCCGTCAGGCGTTCGAATACGCCCCCTCCGGCATGGCCATCGCCGAGATGGGCGGCGACCAGCACGGCCGCGTCCTGCGCGCCAACGACGCCCTGTGCCGGCTGCTCGGCCGGCCCGCCTCCGCGATGCGCCGCTACTCCTTCTCCGACCTCGTCCACCCCGAGGACATCGGCACCCTGATGCGCACCTCCGCCGAGGGCGGCCGGGCCGAGCTGCGGCTCGCCCGGCGCGACGGCAGCTACGTCTGGGTGTCCCTGCGCAACTCCGTGGTCGCTGACGCCGCCGACGGCCCGCGCTTCCTGCTCACCCACGTCGAGGACATAGAGGAGCGCAAGCGCCGCGAGCTCCAGCTCGCCCACCGCGCCTCCCACGACTCCCTGACCGGGCTGCCGAACTCCGCCGAACTGCGCTCCCGGCTCGCCGCCCGGCTGTGCCGCCGCCCGGCCCACCTCGGCGCCCTGGACTCCCTGGACGCCGCCTACGGCCACCCGGCCGGCTCCGGTGACGCGCACGGCTTCGACTTCGCGACGGGCGCCGAGGCGTACGACGCCTTCGACCACCATGTGCACACCGTCGCCCCCGAGCAGGGCGCCGACGACGGCACGAAGGGGCTCGCGGTCCTCTTCTGCGACCTGGACGGCTTCAAGTCGATCAACGACCGCTTCGGGCACAACGCGGGCGACGCGGTCCTCATCGAGGTGGCCCGCCGGCTCAGCGCGGGCCTGCGGGACGGCGACACCGTGGCCCGGCTCGGCGGCGACGAGTTCGTGATCCTCGCCGACGGCCTCGGCCAGGCCGACGCCGCCGACCTCGCGGTGCGGCTGCGCAACGAGATCGTCCAGCCGATCCGGGCCGAGGGCCGGGCGGTCCGGGTGGGCGCCAGTTTCGGCATCGGCTGGGCGCACTGCGGCATGACGGCCGACGAAGTGCTGAAGTCCGCCGACGAGCGGATGTACGTTGAGAAACGATCTCGTCCCAAACAGCATCGGCGTGCCGGGTGAAACCCAGGTCGTAGCGCCGACGGTGCAGGGCTCCGCGCTTCGGGCGTCCGTTCGGGGGTCCCCCGTCCGAGCGAATCGAGGTGTGCGGGAGGGTAGGCTCGCCATTCCAACCCCGTACCCCGCCCGCCCGCACTTGTTGAGGAGTACCCAGGGATGACGCCCGGCGACAACGGCGCGAGCAAGCCCGAGGAAGACGACCCGTTCGGCTACCTGTACGCCGACGGCCAGGCCCGAGGGGCCCAGCCGCCGTCCGGTGGTTACGGCTATCCCAACGCGGTCAACAGGGTGCGCCCCGTCGGTGAGCGCCGGTACGGCCAGCCGCAGCAGCCCGCCCCGCAGCAGAGCGGCTACGGACAGACGACCGCGGCCCACTACCAGGCACCGGAGACGATGCCCGGCGGTGCTCCCGCCTCCCGGCAGTCGTCGCACGGCGGTGGCGGCGGGCGGCGCGGGCCGAACACCAAGGGTCTGCTGATCGGCGCCATCGCGGTGGTCGCGGCGGTCGTCATCGGCATCAGCATCGCGATGCTGGGCGGCGACTCCGACGACGACAAGGGCGGCGACCAGGCGGGCTCCTCCCCGACCCAGGCGCAGGAGGAACCGCCGAGCCCGAAGGCCACCAGCACCGGCGAGGCCGGCGAGCTGCCGAAGGCCGACGCGGTCGACGACGCCGTCCAGCTCGCGGGCGGCGCGTCCCCGGCCTCCGACGTCAAGGGCGCGAAGTCGGCGGGCGGCTCCTACGTGGGCGGCCTGAACCAGGTCGGCGCGTCGGTGACCTGGACGGTGGACGTGCCGAAGCCGGGCAAGTACACGCTGAACGTCAACTACGGCGTGCCGGGCAAGGACGCCAACACCACGCTGACGGTCAACGGCACCTCGCAGAATCGCCCGCTGAACATGTCGAACTTCGCCCACGCCCCCGAGGGCGACTGGGAGCGCGGCTGGACCCACACCTGGGCCAACCTCCAGCTCCAGAAGGGCTCGAACACGATCAGCATCTCCTGCGGCAGCGGCAACCAGTGCGACGTCAACCTGGACCAGTTCTGGCTGGAGAAGGGCTGGCGGTAGCCGGCGCGCGTCCTCAGGCGGCCGACTCCTCGGCCGTCACCGTGGCGCGTTCCAGTTGCCGCTCGTACTCGGCAGGGTCGAACTCCCCGGCCGCGGGCGCCAGTACGGCCGCCGCCGACAGTGCGGTGGCGCGGCTGAGGCGTGCGGGCCAGGGGAGGCCGTCGACCAGCCCGGACAGCAGTCCCGCGACCGCGGCGTCGCCCGCGCCGGTCGGGTTGCCGCGCAGGCGGGCGGGCGGGGCGGCGCGCCAGTCGCCCTCGGGGGTCGCGGCCAGCAGGCCGTCCGCGCCCAGGGAGGCGACCACCGCCCGGGCGCCCCGGCGGCGGGCGTCGCGGGTGGCACGGGCCGGCTCGTGGGAGCCGGTGAGTTCGGCCAGCTCCGCCGCGTTGGGCTTGAGGATGTCGGGCCGGGCCGCGATCCCCCGCCGCAGCGGTTCCCCGCCCGTGTCCAGCAGTACCGGCACCCCGGCCGACCGGGCCACACGTATCAGCCCCGCGTACGCGCCCACCGGCACGCCCGGCGGCAGGCTGCCGCAGAGGGCGACCGCCCGGGCGTCGGCGAGGAGGGCGTCGTAGGCGCGCAGGAAGGCGGCCCACTCGGCGGCGCCTATGTGCGGGCCGGGCTCGTTCAGCTGGGTCGTGTCGCCGGTGAGCCGGTCCACCACGGCGACCGTGCGGCGGGTCGCTCCGGCGACCGGCACCAGCGCGTCGGTGATCCCCGGTGCGTCCGCCAGCCGCTCGCGCAGTACCTGGCCGGCCGACCCGCCCGCGAAGCCGGTGACCGTCACCCCGTGCCCGAGCGCGGCGAGCACGCGCGCCACGTTGACGCCCTTGCCGCCGGGCCGTTCCGCGACATCCGACACCCGGTGCTCGGCGTGCGGCCGCAGCGACGCCACGCGGTACGTGATGTCGAGAGCGGTGTTCAGCGTGACCGTGAGGATCACCCGGTCCGACCTCCCTCGATTCTCCGTACGCCTCGGTTTCCGGGGCCCTGATCATGCCAAAGAGACGGCGTCCGGCCCAGTTGAGGGACGGACGCCGTCCGGAGAAGCCGGGTACGGATCAGGGCAGTTGGGGCGCGACCACCCATTCGCCCCGGCGCATGACGGCCTTGAGCGCGAAGTCGGCGTCCAGCAGCACGAGGTCGGCGTCCTTGCCGGGCTCCAGCGAGCCGATCCGGTCCGCCAGGCCGAGCAGCCGGGCCGGGTTGGCCGACAGCGCCCTGACCACGTCCGTGACCGGCAGGCCGTCCACGGTGACCGCCCGCCGGAAGGCGCGGTCCAGGGTCAGCGTCGAGCCCGCGATGGAGCCGCCCTCCACCAGCCGCGCCACGCCGTCGCGGACCTCGACCTCCAGCGGGCCGAGCAGATAGCGGCCGTCGGCGGAGCCCGCCGCGTCCATCGCGTCGGTGATGAGGGCGACCCGCTCGGCACCGGCGTGGTGGAAGGCCAACTGCAGGGCGGCGGGGTGCAGATGGGTGCCGTCGTTGATCAGCTCGACGGTGATCCGGTCGTCCTCCAGCAGGGCGGTGATCGGGCCGGGGTCGCGGTGGCCGATGGGAGGCATCGCGTTGAAGAGGTGGGTGGCGACGGTGGCGCCCGCGTCGATGGCGGCGACCGTCTGCTCGTAGGTCGCGTCGGTGTGCCCGACGGCCGCGATCACGCCCTGCTCGGCGAGGAGGCGTACGGAGTCCAGGCCGCCCGGCAGTTCGGTGGCGAGGGTGACCATCCTCGCGTGGCCGCGCGCGGCGTCGACCAGCTTGCGGACCTCGGCCGGGTCGGGGTCGCGCAGCAGCGCCTCGGAGTGCGCGCCCTTGCGGCACGGGGAGATGAAAGGTCCCTCGAAGTGGACGCCCGCGATGTCGCCCTGCTCGGCGAGTTCGGCGAGCAGGGCGGCCTGGCGGGCCAGCGCGTCCAGGTCGTCGGTGACGGTGGAGGCGACCAGCGTGGTGGTGCCGTGCCGGCGGTGCGTACGGACGGCGGTGAGCGCGTCCTCGGCGCTGCCGGAGAAGGCCGCTCCGCCGCCGCCGTGGTTGTGCAGGTCCACGAAGCCGGGGACCACCCAGTGGCCGGTCACGTCGAGCACGTCGGCGCCCTCGGGCGCGCGCTCGGCGATCCGGCGGCCGTCGACGGCGATCCGCCCGCCCGGCACCTCGCCGGTGGGCAGCACCACGGTGCCGCCGGTGAGCACCAGCGGGCGTGCGCTGTTGTCGGCCATCAGGTGCGTACCTCCGTGGTCTGGGGGATGTGCTGGAGCAGGTCCTGGGCGAGCAGCGCCGCGCCCAGGCAGCCGGCGCCGTCGCCGAGCGCGGCGGGGACGAGGACGGGTGTGCGCTGGAAGGTGAGCCGGCTTCCGACGGCCGTGCCGAGCGGCCCGAACAGCACCTCACCGGCCTCGGCGAGCCCGCCGCCGACGATCAGGGTGCCGGGGTCGAGCAGGGTGAGCGCGGTGACGAGGCCGTCCGCGAGCGCGTCGACCGCCTCGGTCCAGACGCGGGCCGCGTCCGGGTCCCCGGCGGCGACGGCCCGTGCGCAGTCGGCGGCGTCCGCGTCCGCGCGGCCGCTCGCCGTGGCCCAGGCGGTGCCGACGGCGGCGGCGGATGCGTACCGCTCCAGGCAGCCGGTCTGGCCGCACGGGCAGGGGCGGCCGCCGGGGCGCACGACGATGTGGCCGATCTCCCCGGCGAAGCCGTTCGCGCCCGCCTCGACCCCGCCGGCCAGGCCGATCGCCCCGGCGATGCCGGTGCCCAGCGCGACGAACAGGAAGCGGTCCGCGCCCCGGCCGGCCCCGGCGCGGCCCTCGGCGAGGCCGCCGGTGCGCACGTCGTGGCCGAGGGCGACGGGCATGCCGAGCCGCTCGGTGAGCAGCGCGCGCAGCGGTACGTCGCGCCAGCCGAGGTTGGCCGAGTACAGGGCGGTGCCGTCCGCCTCGTCGACGGTGCCGGGCACGGCGACGCCGGCCGCGAGCGCGGGGGCGCCGAGGTGCTCGGTGCCGTGCGCGCGCAGGTCGGCGGCGAAGGCGAGGAGGTTCTCGACGACCGCGTCCGGTCCGCCCTCGCGGCCCGTCTCGCGGCGGGCACGGTGCAGCACCGCGCCGTCCTCGCCGACGAGCGCGGCCTTCATCGAGGTACCGCCCACGTCCAGGGCGATGACATGTCTCACCGGCCCAGTGTGACCCGACGACCCACGAGAGGTCTAGTCCACTCGCGTGGTGTAGACCTTATGCGTTCGAGACCGAATGGTCTGACCAAGGGGACAGGGGCTTCGAGGGTGCGTCGGCGTACGGCAGGAACGATCGCGGCGGTGTCCGCACTGGGCATGACGGCGATGCTCGGCGGCTGCGGGAGCACGGGCTCCGCGGACACGACCCTCAAGCTGGTCGCCGCCGACTACGGCGACTCCGCCGCCAACAGCTCCAAGAAGTACTGGGCCGCGCTGGCCGACGCCTACGAGGCGAAGCACCCCGATGTGAAGGTGCAGGTCAGCGTCTACTCCTGGAACGACGTCGACGCCAGGGTCAAGGCGATGGTCGACTCCGGGAACGCCCCCGACATGGCCCAGATCGGCGCGTACGCCGACTACGCGGCCGCCGGGAAGCTGTACCCGATGTCCGACACCCTCTCCATCGGCACCCAGGCCGACTTCGTGTCGCAGCTCGCCGGCGCGGGGGACTGGAACCACACGCCCTACGCGATGCCGTTCGCGGCCTCCACGCGCGTGCTCTTCTACAACAAGACGCTGTTCCAGCAGGCCGGCATCACCCCGCCCGCCACCTGGGACGAGCTGGCCTCCGACGCCGAGGCGCTCAAGGCCAAGGGGGTGAAGTACCCCTTCGCACTGCCCCTCGGCCCCGAGGAGGCGCAGGCCGAGACCATGCAGTGGCTGCTGAGCGGCGGCAGCGGCTACACCGACGACATCGGCACCTACACGATCGACTCCGCGGTGAACGGCGAGACGCTCACCTGGCTCAGGGACGACCTGGTGGGCAAGGGGCTCACCGGGCCCGTCGCCCCGGGCCGGCTCAACCGGGCCGCCGCGTTCGCCGCGTTCGCGAACGGACAGGTCGGCATGCTCAACGGCCACCCCACACTGATCCGGCAGGCCGAGGCGAAGGGCGTGAAGTTCGGCATGGTCCCGATGCCGGGCCGCACCGGGCGGGCGCGGGCCGCGATGGGCGTCACCGACTGGATGCTGGCCTTCAGGCAGAACGGCCACGCCCGCCAGATCGGCGCCTTCCTCGACTTCGTGTACGAGCAGAAGAACGTGCTCGACTTCTCCCGCAAGTACGGTCTGCTGCCCGTCACCACCTCGGCCTCCGAGGCGATGAGCCAGTCGGACGCGAGGACCGACGTCCCGCTGCACGCCTTCCTGGACCAGTTGCCGACCGCCGAGCAGTACCCGGTGAACAAGACCTCCTGGGCGGCGGTCAGCGCGTCCGTGAAGAAGGAGATCGGGCAGGCCGTCTCCCCCGGCGGCAGCCCCGCGGGCGTGCTCACCCGGCTCCAGGCCGCCGCCACGGTCGCCGACAGCACGGCCCAGTCCCAGGGCTGAGACCGCTGTCGGTGGCCGGGGTTACGGTTGCCGGCATGGAACTCGGCAGCCGTGAGAAGGCGATCCTCGCGCTGGAGCGCCGGGGCTCTCCCGGCCCCGGCGCGAAGGAGCGCGCCATCCGCGAGCAGCTCGGGCTCGCGCCGGTCCGCTACTACCAGCTCCTCAACGCCCTGCTGGACGACGAGCGCGCCCTCGCCCACGACCCGGTGACGGTCAACCGGCTGCGCCGGGTGCGCGAGGCGAGAAGGTCGCAACGCCAGGGGCCTGACCGGAGTGCCTCCTCGGAGGCGTGAGGGTGGCCCGGCGCGGATAGTGTCGCCCTATGGGCATCCCTGACATCCCCGAGGACAGCGCGCTGCCGGTGCCGGTGACCCAGGCGGGCCGCGACGGTCTGCGAGCGCTGCTCCGGCGGCCCAGCACCGCCGTGATCGGCCTGGACTTCGACGGCACGCTGGCCCCCATCGTCGCCGACCCCGACCAGGCCCGCGCCCACCCCGGCACGGTGCCCGCGCTGGCGGCGCTCGCGCCGAAGGTCGCCTCCGTCGCCGTGGTCACCGGCCGCCCGGCCGGGGTCGCGGTCCGCAACGGCGGCTTCGCCGGGGTGCCCGGCCTGGAGCACCTCGTCGTCCTCGGCCACTACGGCGCCGAGCGCTGGGAGGCCGCGACCGGAAACGTCACCGCGCCCGCCCCGCACCCCGGCGTCGCCGCGGTCCGCGCGGAACTCCCCGGTGTCCTCGACCGGGCAGGCGCCTGGCCCGGTACCTGGATCGAGGAGAAGGGCCGCGCGGTCGCCGTCCACACCCGGCGCGCCGAGGATCCCGAAGCCGCCTTCGAGACCCTGCGCGCCCCCCTCACCGACCTCGCCACCCGCCACGGCCTCATCGTCGAACCGGGCCGCCTGGTCCTCGAACTCCGCCCGCCCGGCATGGACAAGGGAGTGGCCCTCCTGGACCACTTCCGCGCCACCGCCGCCGAGTCCGTCCTCTACGCGGGCGACGACCTCGGCGACCTCCCCGCCTTCGCGGCCCTGGAGAAACTCCGCTCCGAGGGCGTCCCCTCCCTCCTGGTGTGCAGCGGCAGCAGCGAGGTGACGGAACTGGCGGACCGCGCCGACCTGGTGGTGGACGGCCCCGAGGGTGTGGTGGAGTTGCTCGGAAACCTGGCGGCGCACCTCGGCTGAGGCCGACGGGCGCCACGCACATACGAATCGGAGGGCGTATGAAGAGCGCCTGGTTCCTGTACTTCGGCAGGCACCTGGACGAGTTCGGCTACCACGACGGTCTGTTGCGCGCCGTGATCGGTACGACGGTCGTGCTGCTGGCCGCCGCGCTGGTCGGCATCCTGGCCGACCGCCGCAGCCGCCCCGCCGCCTGGGCCGGGGCCGGACTCGTCACCGCCGTGGGCGTCGGCTGGCTGGCCTGGAACTGAACAGGCCGGCCTTCGCGCGTCACCCCCGCAGCGCGTTCAACTGGTCCAGGAACCACTTGGTGGGGGGCAGGGCCGTGGCCGCGTCGGACAGGTGCTTGGAGCGTTCGGCGCGGGCCGGGTCCGGGAGGGTCAGGGCCTCGTGGAGGGCCTCGGCCGTGCCGACCACGTCGTACGGGTTGACCGTGATGGCGTGCTCGGCCAGCTCCTCGTACGCGCCCGCCTCGCGGGACAGGACCAGGGCCACGCCCTCGTCGGAGACGACCGGGACCTCCTTGGCGACCAGGTTCATGCCGTCGCGGATGGGGTTGACCAGGGCCACGTCGGCGAGGCGGTAAGCGGCCAGGGAGCGGGCGAAGTCGTCGTCGAGGTGGAGCAGGACCGGGGTCCAGCCGGCCGTGCCGTACTCGGAGTTGATCTCCTCCGCGACCCGGCGTACCTCCTCCATGTAGGAGCGGTACAGGGCGAGGTCCTGGCGGGAGGGGTAGGCGAAGGCGACGTGGACCACGCGCTCGCGCCACTCGGGGTGGTTCTCGAGGAGGCGACGGTACGCCAGCAGGCCGCGCACGATGTTCTTGGACAGCTCGGTGCGGTCCACCCGGACGATCGACCGGCGCCCCTCCCCGATCTGCTCCCGCAGCACCGCCATCCGCTCGTCCACGTCGGCCCGGTGCGCCCGCTCCCGCAGGAACTCCGCGTCCGCGCCCAGGCCGTGCACCCCGATCTCCGTACCCGACGGGATGCCCGGGCCCAGTACCGCGTGGCAGCAGTCGGTGAACGCGTCCGCCCAGCGCCGGGTCAGGAAGGCCGCCCGGTCCGCGCCCAGGATGCCGATGAGCAGCTCGGCCGCGATGTCGTCCGGGAGCAGGCGGAAGTAGTCCGGCGGCGCCCAGGGCGTGTGCGAGAAGTGGCCGATGCGCAGGTCGGGCCGGAGCTTGCGCAGCATCCGGGGGGCCAGGGCCAGGTGGTAGTCCTGGATCAGCACCGCCGCCCCCGGCGCCGCCTCCTCGGCCAGCGCCTGCGCGAACGCCTGGTTGTAGGCGCGGTACGCGTCCCACTGCCGGCGGAACTCCGCGTCGAACACCGGCTCCAGCGGCGTCTGGTACATCATGTGGTGCACGAACCACAGCGCCGAGTTGGCGATCCCGTTGTACGCGTCGGCGTAGACGCCGGCGTCGATGTCCAGCATCCGCACCCGCTGCCCGCCGGTGTCCTCCGCGGGCAGCAGCCCGCCGTCCGCGCGCCGCACCGCCTCCCGGTCGCCGTCCCCGAGCGCGGCGCACACCCACACCGCGTCCGTGTCCGGACCGATCGCCGACAGCCCCGAGACGAGACCGCCGCCGCCCCGGCGGGAACCCAACGACCCGTCCGGACCCACCGTGTACGAAACCGGGCCGCGATTGGACGCGACCAGCACCTCAGCACCCTGCGTAGCCATGGCCTCAACCTAGCCCGGCCCGCAAACGCTCAAACGTACGCGCGACCGGCGAGCCCGGCTGTATACGGCCCGCTCACGCCGCCCGCCGCTCCGCGTACTCCGCGATCTCCGTCATCGGCGGCCGCTCCTCGGTGTCCACCGAATGGGTACGCGGCTCGAAACCGCTCACCCCCCGCTCGAACTGGGTCAGCGCGGGCCGCACCAGGTGCCCGCGCGCGAGCCGGAGCTGCGCGGTGCGGTAGATCGCGGCGGCCATCCGGCCGAGCGCCTGCCCGTCCTGGTGCCGGTGCCTGCGTTCGCCCACGTCCACCTGGGCCAGCGCGTCCAGCCCGACCAGGTGCAGCGAGTCCACCAGCATGCCCAGCTCGACCCCGTACCCCACCGGGAACGGCAGTCGCTCCAGCAGCGAGCGCCGGGCCGCGTACTCCCCGCCGAGTGGCTGCACGAACCCGGCGAGCTGCGGCCAGTGCATGTTCAGCAGCGGCCGCGCCATCAGCTCCGTCACCCGGCCGCCCTGCCCGGCGGCGCCGCCCAGCGGACGGTCGTACATCGCCTTGACCAGGTCGATCCCCGGATCGGTGAGCAGCGGGCCGACGATGCCGAGGACGAAGTCGGAGGAGAACTCGCGCAGGTCGGCGTCGACGAAGGCGATGACGTCCCCCTCGGTCGCCAGCAGGCTGCGCCACAGCACCTCGCCCTTGCCGGGCACGGCGGGCAGCCGGGGCAGGATCTCGTCCCGGTGCACCACCCGCGCGCCCGCGGCGGCGGCCACCTCGGCGGTTCGGTCGGTGGACCCGGAGTCCACCACGACTATCTCGTCCACCAGCGGAGCCTGGAAGACCAGGTCGTGGCGGATCACGGAGACGATCTCGCCGACCGTCGCCTCCTCGTTCAGCGCGGGCAGCACCACGGAGATCCGCTGCCCGGACCGCTGCTTGGCGGCCAGCACGCGGTGCAGCGGGCGGTCGGCCACCGACCAGGAGCGGGTGGCCAGCCAGCGCTCGGTTTCCTCCAGCATGGTCTGCGGCTCCTCACTGCCTGATCCATCTCGCGGTTCGGACGACACCTTCAACTCTCCTGGCCTTCGGTTACAGTCTTGAACAACGCCGATGACCATCGCATGTCGAGGTCGGACGGCGTCCACAACCGAATACCGCTCATCCAGAGGGGCAGAGGGAAACGGCCCGATGAAGCCCCGGCAACCCTCCAGCCGGTCTCCCGTGCGCGACACGTCGCGGCACGCGCGAGGCTCCCGGCTAGGGAAGGTGCCAAATCCGTCTCACGGCGAGATGCGTCGTGAGGAAGATGAGGAGAAAGGGCCTCGCCTCCATGGCTGTGCAGACTGTCGCCACCCCCACCGTCGATCTCGGCCCCGCCGCCGCCCTGAGCTGTCGGGAGTGCGGACACCGCGTCCCGCTCGGTCCCGTCTTCGCCTGCGAGGAGTGCTTCGGGCCGCTGGAGATCGCCTACGACTTCTCCGCCTACGACACCGAGAAGCTCCGGGCGCGCATCGAGTCCGGCCCGGCGAACATCTGGCGCTACGCCCCGCTGCTGCCCGTCCCCGCCGACGTGGCCGACAAGCCGAACCTCAACCCGGGCTGGACACCGCTGGTCAAGGCCGACCGCCTGGCGCGCGAACTCGGCGTCACCGGCGGGCTGTTCGTCAAGGACGACTCCGGCAACCCGACGCACTCCTTCAAGGACCGCGTGGTCGCCCAGGCGCTGGAGGCGGCCCGTGCCTTCGGCTTCACCACCCTCTCCTGCTCCTCCACCGGCAACCTGGCCGGCGCGGTCGGCGCCGCCGCCGCACGCGCGGGCCTGCGCTCCTGCGTGTTCATCCCGCACGACCTGGAGCAGGGCAAGGTCGTCATGGCCGCCGTCTACGGCGGTGAGCTGGTGGGCATCGAGGGCAACTACGACGACGTGAACCGCTTCTGCTCCGAGCTGATCGGCGACCCGGCGGGTGAGGGCTGGGGCTTCGTCAACGTCAACCTGCGGCCGTACTACGCCGAGGGCTCCAAGACGCTGGCGTACGAGATCTGCGAGCAGCTCGGCTGGAGGCTGCCCGACCAGCTCGTGGTGCCGATCGCCTCCGGCTCCCAGCTCACCAAGATCGACAAGGGGCTCAGGGAACTGATCGCGCTCGGCCTGGTCGAGGACAGGCCGTACAAGATCTTCGGTGCCCAGGCGGAGGGCTGCTCGCCGGTGTCCGCCGCGTACAAGGCGGGCCACGACGTGGTGCGGCCGCAGAAGCCGGACACCATCGCCAAGTCCCTCGCCATCGGCAACCCGGCCGACGGACCGTACGTGCTGGACATCGCGCGCCGCACCGGCGGGACGGTGGAGGACGTGACGGACCCGCAGATCGTGGACGCCATCAGGCTGCTGGCCCGCACCGAGGGCATCTTCGCCGAGACGGCGGGCGGGGTGACCGTCGGCGTCACCCGCAAGCTGATCGAGACAGGCGCGCTGGACCCCTCGCTCACCACCGTCGTCCTCAACACCGGCGACGGCCTCAAGACCCTGGACGCGGTCGCCGGCACCGGTCTGACCGCGACCATCCGCCCGAACCTGGACTCCTTCCGAGAGGCTGGCCTCGCATGAGCGTGACCGTTCGCATCCCGACCATCCTGCGCACCTACACCGGCGGGCAGGCCGAGGTCGCCGCCGAGGGCGGCACGCTCGCGGAGGTCATCGAGGACCTGGAGAAGCACCACCAGGGCATCGCCGCCCGCGTCCTGGACGACCAGGGCAGGCTGCGCCGGTTCGTGAATGTCTACGTCAATGACGACGACGTGCGTTTCGAGGGCGGACTTCAGACCGCCACGCCCGACGGTGCGGGTGTCTCCATCATTCCGGCGGTCGCCGGCGGCTGAAATTCACCCTCGGTAATGGCCCTCTCCGCGAGGTAAACGGAGGGGGCCATTCTGTGTGATTGAGCGCGGTAGAGTTGGGGAACGCGCTCCCGTCCCCGAGGGCCGGGCGTCGTTGGCTCATGCCGCCTGCCCGACAAGAAGTAGCCAAAATGCGCGGGTAATGTGCGGCATTTGCTGCATTTGTGGGGCCCGACTTGCCCCGAATTCAGCCGAAGTTGCGGCAGATTCCGGACTGTGCCCGTCCAGAATTCTCGTCCGATTGACCTGTTGCAGACGGCAGTTGGACAGATACATTCAGCCGCGGTCGACGCGTTCCGGCGCACGCCCCCGGAAGATCGGGGACGAGGTCTGACCCAGGTTCACGAGGTGTGGATCTGCGCAAGGGCCAGCAATAGGGGAGTTAGCCATGGCTCAGGGCACCGTCAAGTGGTTCAACGCGGAGAAGGGGTACGGCTTCATCGCGGTCGACGGTGGTGCGGACGTCTTCGTCCACTACAGCGCGATTCAGATGGACGGCTACCGCAGCCTGGAAGAGGGTCAGCGGGTCGAGTTCGAGATCTCGCAGGGTCAGAAGGGCCCGCAGGCCGACATGGTTCGCGTCACCGCCTGAACGTCTTTGGACAAGCGCAGGGCCCGCACCCGTACAGGGTGCGGGCCCTTCGTCCTGTTACGCCCCGTCCTGATCCCTCGAAGGCGCTTGCACTCGCCCTGGGCGAGTGCTAATCATTGCGTTAGCACTCTGAAGGTGAGAGTGACAACGAAGGACCGGGTCGGCGAGGCCCGCAGGCCGGGTGGGGCAAGGAACCACAAGGCCGGCGAGCCGTCCGTCGCGGGCGCGGGCGCGGTCCGAAGGAATCACCCCCAGTCCTGGAGGGACCACTTCACATGGCCAAGATCATCGCGTTCGACGAGGAGGCGCGGCGCGGCCTCGAGCGCGGCATGAACCAGCTCGCGGACGCCGTCAAGGTGACGCTCGGCCCCAAGGGCCGCAACGTCGTCCTCGAGAAGAAGTGGGGCGCCCCCACGATCACCAACGATGGTGTCTCCATCGCCAAGGAGATCGAGCTCGAGGACCCGTACGAGAAGATCGGCGCCGAGCTGGTCAAGGAAGTCGCCAAGAAGACGGACGACGTCGCCGGCGACGGTACGACCACCGCGACCGTGCTGGCCCAGGCCCTGGTCAAGGAGGGCCTGCGCAACGTGGCCGCCGGCGCCAACCCGATGGCCCTCAAGCGCGGCATCGAGAAGGCCGTCGAGGCCGTCTCCACCGCCCTGCTCGAGCAGGCCAAGGACGTGGAGACCAAGGAGCAGATCGCCTCCACCGCCTCCATCTCCGCCGCCGACACGCAGATCGGCGAGCTCATCGCCGAGGCGATGGACAAGGTCGGCAAGGAAGGCGTCATCACCGTCGAGGAGAGCAACACCTTCGGTCTCGAGCTGGAGCTCACCGAGGGCATGCGCTTCGACAAGGGCTACATCTCCGCCTACTTCGCGACCGACATGGAGCGCATGGAGTCGGTGCTCGAGGACCCCTACATCCTCATCGCCAACTCCAAGATCTCCTCGGTCAAGGACCTGCTCCCGCTGCTGGAGAAGGTCATGCAGTCGGGCAAGCCGCTGCTGATCATCGCCGAGGACGTCGAGGGCGAGGCCCTTTCCACCCTCGTGGTCAACAAGATCCGCGGCACCTTCAAGTCCGTCGCGGTCAAGGCCCCGGGCTTCGGTGACCGCCGCAAGGCCATGCTCGGCGACATCGCCATCCTCACCGGTGGCGAGGTCATCTCCGAGGAGGTCGGTCTCAAGCTGGAGAGCGCCTCCCTGGACCTGCTGGGCCGCGCCCGCAAGGTCGTCGTCACCAAGGACGAGACCACCATCGTGGACGGCGCCGGCTCCTCGGAGCAGGTGCAGGGCCGCGTGAACCAGATCCGCGCCGAGATCGAGAACTCCGACTCGGACTACGACCGCGAGAAGCTCCAGGAGCGCCTGGCGAAGCTCGCGGGCGGCGTGGCGGTCATCAAGGCCGGTGCCGCCACCGAGGTGGAGCTCAAGGAGCGCAAGCACCGCATCGAGGACGCCGTGCGCAACGCCAAGGCGGCCGTCGAGGAGGGCATCGTCGCCGGTGGTGGCGTGGCTCTGCTGCAGGCCGGCCAGGTCTTCGACAAGCTGGAGCTGTCGGGCGACGAGGCGACCGGTGCCAACGCGGTCAAGCTCGCGCTGGAGGCCCCGCTGAAGCAGATCGCCGTCAACGGTGGTCTCGAGGGCGGCGTCGTCGTGGAGAAGGTCCGCAACCTCCCCGTCGGCAACGGCCTGAACGCCGCGACCGGCGAGTACGTCGACATGATCGCCGAGGGCATCATCGACCCGGCGAAGGTCACGCGCTCCGCGCTGCAGAACGCGGCCTCCATCGCCGCGCTGTTCCTCACCACCGAGGCCGTCATCGCCGACAAGCCGGAGAAGGCCGCCGCGGCCGCTCCGGGCGGCATGCCGGGCGGTGACATGGACTTCTGATCCTCCTGGATCAACTGTCCTTCGCCAGGGCGGCACTTCCCTCACGGGAGGTGCCGCCCTTCGGCGTCTTCGCGGCGGCGCCGTCGCCCCGATCGGCCTTCGCGTCGTCCCCGTCCACGCCGGCGACCCGCTGCCCGCCCTTCTCGCCCGGGCCGGCCCGTCCCGTCGCCGCCGGACTGCCGCGCTCCGTCAGACGAGTGATCAGCCAGGGGCCGGCGTGCGCGCGGCAGTGGCGTGCGCCGGTGTGCGTGGGCTCAGTGTCTCTGGCCGCACGCTCGGCCATCCGGGTGTAAACCCCCCTCGGCACATTGGCAGCCTGTCCCTCGTATGGGTCACTTGTGGCAGCAAACCGGTGGGCCGCCCATCCCATACCGGGGGTTCGTGGTAGAGGCGGCTTCTGCCGGTCTTTTTCTTTGGCGCGCCCAGCGGCACCACGGTGACGCGCGGCGTGCTCGGACCCCTCGCCCCTGCGCTCGTCGGTCGGCTGCGTCCTGTGTCTTCCTTCTGTCAGCGAGGAGTCTCCTCATGCCCATCTCTCCGAACCAGGGGTCCACCGGCGGCGGCACGTTGGTGACCATCACCGGAACGAACCTCTCCGGCACCACGGCGGTCAAGTTCGGCAGCAAGTCGGCCACCAGCGTCACCAACGTCTCGCCGACCCAGGTCACGGCGGTGTCCCCCTCCGGCACGGGCACGGTCGGGGTGACGGTGACGACGCCGGGCGGCACCAGCAGCCCCGTGCCGTTCTTCTACGTCGGCGCCCCCTTCAAGTCCTCCCTCAGCGCCTCCTCCGGGCCGCTCGCCGGCGGCAACACCATCACCCTCAACGGCACCGGCCTCTCCACCGCGACCAATGTCTCCTTCGGCGGCGTGAACGCCACCCCGACGGTCGTCTCCGACACCCAGCTCACGGTCACCGTCCCGGCGGGCGCGGCGGCGGGCCCCGTCGGGGTCACCGTGACCACCGCGGGAGGCTCCAACAACGGCCTGTCCTACGTCTACGTCGCCGTACCCACCGTCACCACCGTCGCCCCGTCGTCCGGGCCCACGTCCGGCGGCACCGGGGTGACGATCACCGGCACCAACCTCGACAGCACCGACTCGGTCACCTTCGACGGCACCCCGGCGCCGTTCTCCGTGGTGAACACCACCACCCTGTCGGTGGTCACCCCGCCCGGAGCCGCGGGATCGGTCGACGTGGTGGTCACCAACCCGGCCGGGTCCGCCACGGCCGCCGACGCCTTCACCTACGTCACACCGCCCTCGATCTGATCTCCACGGCGCCGCCGCCCGGTCCCCACGCCGGGCGGCGGCACCGCCACGATCCGGGCACGACACCCGTCAGGAGCACCTCATGCCGCCCACCCTCAGTACCGCCAACCCCACGCAGGGCCCCACCACGGGCGGCACCGCCGTCACCCTCACGGGGACCGGGCTGACAGGGGCCACCGCCGTGCGGTTCGGCAGCACCGCCGCCTCGTACACCGTCAACTCCGCCACCCAGATCACCGCCGTCAGCCCGGCCGGCAGCGCCGGGCCGGTGGCGGTGACCGTCGTCAGCCCGACCGGCACCAGCAACTCGGTGACCTTCACCTACGTCGCGGCCGCGGTACCGGTCGTCACGGCGGTGACCCCCGACAGCGGGCCGGCATCGGGCGGTACCACGGTCGTCATCACCGGTACGGGCTTCACCGGCGCCAGTGCCGTGCGCTTCGGCGGCGTGGCGGCGACGTCGTTCACCGTCAACTCCGCCAGCCAGATCACCGCCGTCACCCCGGCCGGAGGTCCCGGCGCGGCGGCGGTCACCGTCACGACGCCCGGAGGCACCAGTGCCGCCTCCCCGGACGCCTACTTCTTCTACGCCGTGCCTCCCGTACTGAACACCGCCGACCCCGGTCAGGGACCGGTGTCCGGCGGGACGGTGGTGACGCTGACCGGTACCGGCCTGCTCAACGCGAGCGCGGTCCGCTTCGGGGCCACGAACGCGACCTCCTTCACCGTGGTGTCCTCGACGCAGATCACGGCCACCGCACCGCCCGGCACGGGCAGCACGCAGATCACGGTGACCACGCCGGGCGGCCCGAGCAACCCGGTCCCCTACGTCTACATCGCCGCTCCCGTGCTGACCGCTCTGGTGCCGGGCAGCGGACCCACCTCGGCGGGGGCGGTCGTCACCCTCGTCGGCGCCAACCTGACCACCGCCACGAAGGTCACCTTCGGCGGCCAGGGCGTCCCGTTCACCGTCGTCTCCGACACGCAGGTCACGGCCGTGGCGCCGGCGGGGGCGGCGGGGCCGGTGACGGTGAGCGTCACCACCGCGGGCGGCACCTCCGCCGGCCTGACCTACACCCGTGTCGCCCCACCCGGCATCTGAAGGCTGATCCGATCGGGTTGCCTGTCCGCGCGGGCTCCCCGGAACGAAAAAAAGATGACCGTAGCTTGGCATCACCACGACGCACGGCCCGTGGATCCGTCGATCGACGTAGGGAGCCGAACGGTGAGAAGTATCCGATGCAGGGGCAAGCTGGTGGCCGCCGCGGCGTTCGCGGCAGTGCTGGGGCTGGCCTCCCCCGCGGCCGCGGTGGGCTCGACGACCACGGTGACCGCGACACCTCAGTCGACCACCGCGGGTTCGCCGGTGCACCTGCAGGCCACGGTCGCCTGCTCCTCCGACCCCAGCGGCGGTCTGGGCGTGACCCTCTTCGACGGCGCCACCGAGCTGACCACGGTGCCCGTGGGCGCGAACGGCCAGGCCGACTACACCACCACCTTCACCGCGGGCACCCACAACATCACCGCCGCCTACAACGGCAACGGCGACTGCGACGCCTCCAACGGGACCACGACCGTCCTGGTCACCAGCGGCCCCACCCCGCCGCCCACCACCCCCTCCGGCTGCCTGCTGCTGTGCGGGCTGTTCGGCTTCTCCACGGGTGACATCAACATCCACAACAGCATCAACAACATCAACAGGTAGGAGGTCCGTCAGGACGGGGACGGTAGTGGTCCGCCCAGGCCGCCTCAGGAAGGCGGGACCGGCCAACGGGGGTCCTCCCAGCGGGCCGGGGTCGGCAGGGCTGCCAGGAGTATGCGGTCGGTGTGGTGAGCCGGCAGGCGGCCTGGGGCGTGGTCGGCGAGCCAGGTGGCGAGCTCGGTACGCAGGGCGTCCTCGTCGTGGCAGGTGCGCCACGGGAGGTCGTCGTACAGGAGGTCGCGCACCCAGTGGGTCGCCGTATCCGCCAGGTGCCGGTCGGCCACGGGGTGGTCGCGTGCCGCCCAGACCCTGAGCCACGGGGTGAGTGTGGCGGATGCCTCCGTGCACAGGGCCAGAAGGCCGTGGACCGGGATCGCCGGGGCCGGATCGGTGAGGCTGTGGGACCACCAGGCGTGCAGGAACTCCCGCACCGACTCGCGCTGGGGCACGGGCCACTGCTGCCAGGTGCCCCTGGCGAACGACTGCCCGACCTCGTCCGGAGCGTACGAGCCTGCCGCGGTTCCGTCGGCGAGCGCCCGCGCGAACTGCGGCAGGACGCGGCGCAGTACCGCGCCGTGGTCGCTCCAGTCGGGCGCGCTCCAAGTACGGCGCAGCAGGTCCGGGTCGAGTTCCAGGTCCGGGACCTTCAGCAGCGCCAGCTCGTCCGCGCTGCCCCAGTGGCAGGTGCACTGGGTCGCGTCGCCGACGGCGGTCATGCCGCGGAAAGTGACGGCCAGGCCGTCCAGAGCGCGGTCGAGCCGGGCTCGGTCCGGGGGGCCCGAACTCCGCACATCCACCCCTTCCCCTTCGTCAGACGTACGTCGCAGCAGCTCCGGACGGTCTGCAGCGGCCGCGAGGGCGTCCTGGATCCTTATACACCCCCGCGTGAGCGCGGTCGTGACGCGTGAGGTTCCCGCTGGGGTCACACGGGTGCCGATGTGTGCCTGCGGGCGGACATCGCGGTTCTGATCTCCTCCGCGCGGGCGCGCACGTCCGGGGCCGGCAGGGGTGCTGGGCCTTGCCAGGGGGACTGCTCGCCCCGGCACGCCCGGCACATGCCTCCTGGGAGGGCCTCGGGGCGGCCCAGGACCTCGCACTTCGCGCATTGCAGGATGCGGCGCGGTGGGATGCGCACCGGTTCCGGTGGAATTTTGTCCGTGAGGCGGCGGCGGAGCAGGGCCGCCGGGTGGTGGATCGGAGCGGGAAGGCCGTCCGTCAGGGCGCGGAGGATGTGGTCGTCCGACGCGCCTCGGGCGAACCACTCCGTCAGCAGCGGGGCGAGGCCGGCGCAGTCGGCTGCCGAGAGGGACAGGGCCGGGGTCTTGCGGCCCAGGGCGGCCAGCAGGATGTGGGCCCTGGTCCGGGTGGGCCTCGGCGGGGTCTCCGTGACGTCGCCCCGGGCGAAGGAGGCCCACCATCCGTCGTCGCGGGCCGTACGGGAGAACCACGATCGGGTGATCCAGCGGGGGCCGGTCCCCGCCGACTCCAGGCGCTCCCTGCCGCGCCTCAAGTGCCCGGCGTTCTGAAGGCGGTTGAGGGCGGTACGCAGGGCGCACTGGCCGTACGGGAGTGTCTTGGCCAGCGTCTTCACCGAGATGTCGGCGCCGTCCGGCAAACGGTCGATGTACGCGGCGATGGCGGCTTCGCGAGGCGGAAGATGCGCGAAGTCATCTTTGGTGCGCGGGAGTTGGTCCGGCGCCGAGCGCTTGCCGTAGCCGGGGTTGGCCATGGCGGGCGGGAGTGCGTGCGCCTGCCGAGGGGCAGGGCTAAGCTTGGCTTCAGCCACGGGATCGAGCCTCATCGATCTTGTAGGTCAAGCCCCCGCAGGTGTTGGTAGCGCCTGACGGGGGCTGTTCGTTATGCGGGCACGCTAGAGCCTCGTCACTGTTCGTGGCAAGTCGGTGGCTCCCGGTCAAATCGCAGGGTGGGAGGGTGGGTTGGGGACCCGCCTACCAATCCTTGTAAAGAGGGCTCGGAGCTCGCCACTTGAGCCTCGGAGGCATGCCAGGCTCAGCCGGCCTTGAGGTTCTCCACGAACGCGGTCCACGCCTGCGCCCGGAACGCGAGCGCCGGGCCGTGCGGCGCCTTGGAGTCCCGTACGGGGACGTGGGTGGTGGGGTGGGTGTCGTTCACCTCCAAGCAGTTGCCGCCACTGCCACCGCTGTACGTCGACTTGCGCCAGGTGGCGGGGTGCGGACTGGGCTCAGGGGTGTTTGGCATGCGCGTAATCCTGTGCCACCGCATCAAGGAGAACAAGGGACTTGGCTGGTGAGAGGGCGCAGGCCGCGAGCAACTCGAAGGTGTGCTGGCGTCGCCTGACGGTGGTGGGGTCGTCCTCCAGTCTTCCCGTGCCCACACCTTCGAAGTACACCAACGGTGGCGCGTCCGCGAAGTCCATGAGCCTGATGGGGCCCTCCATCGCCGTGTGGGCGCCGGCCTCGAACGGCAGGACTTGCACGATCGCGCGGTGCTGCCGGGATGTGTCGGCCAGGTGCCGCACGGCCTCCGCCATCACGACCCGTCCGCCCGTCACGCGACGCAGCGCCGCTTCGTCCACCACCACCCACAACATCAGGTCTGTTGGATCGTCGAGGAGAGCCGCCCGGCTCGTGCGAACCGACACCAGCTCGTCGAGTCGACGATCGGGTTCCGTCGGACGGTAGGCGCGGAACACGGCTCGTGCGTACTCGGGGGTCTGGAGCAATCCGGGGATCAGCAGAGGTGAGTACTCCCTGATCCCTGTGGCCTGCGCCTCCGCTTCCGCCGCCTCGGCGAAGTGCTCCGGGTACTTGGACTTCGCCGCCGCGACGCAGTTCCGCGCGAAGAAGTCCCCCGTGTCCAGCGCTTCGTCCAGCAGCCGGGCGTACTCCGACTGCATCCGGCGCGTACCCGCCTCCAGCTGGCCGATGAACGAGCCGCTCACGAAGAGGAGCTGGCCCAACTGCTCCTGGCTCAACCCCTTCCGCTCCCGCGCATGGCGCAGCTCCGCTCCGATCATCGCTCGCGGTGACGACGACGGGTCGAGGTCCTTCGGGCCTGGCATCGCTGCCCCCTGTCCCACAGGTGAGGTTGTTGGCGCGGGCTGTCTGGCCAGGCTAGAAGCAGCTCCGCCACTCTGTGTGCAGAACGGGAACACTCAGCGTGGAGGTAGCGAAATGACGGACACCGCTGATCAGGCGGTCGAGCGGCTGCGCACCGCCCTGCGGGGCGCGGGGATCGTACTGCCCTCGCTCCGCGTCGACCCCGTGACCGCGGTCCGCGGCGGGCGCGACACCCTGGTGGATCTCGGGAGCTGCAACCTCGATGTCGCCGCCCGTCTCGTCACCGTCCTCGCGGAGCGGGCGGGTGGGTGACGAGGAGGGGCCGGCCCTCGGGGCGTACGCCCTCGACGTACGGGACGGGCGGCTCGGTGAGGTCATGGGGCGGGTCGGCGGCCGGGTTCAGCTGCGGCCCCTCGGTGGCGGCAGGGAGTGGGACGTACCGCCGGAACACCTCGGCGAAGCCGCCCCCGCCGACGTGCTCCGTGAGCGGGTCCGGCTGCTGAACCGGGAGGCCCGGAGGCGGGTGGGCCTGAGCTGAGGGGGCGGGCGTGGCTGGGGTCACACGGACCCGGTCCGGCGGGGCGGAATGCGGAGCCGGGTGAAGCAGTTGTTTCACTAGGTGCACCATTGCGTGCTCACATACCAGCCGGTCCACCCACATCGTTCTTCCGAGGAGCCCCTCACGTGACCGTCTCGACGTCCGCCGCCAGCCGCGCGGCCCAGCTCCTGTCCCGCCCGATCACGCTGAACGGCCTCACCGTGCCGAACCGGATCGCGATGGCGCCGATGACCCGGATGTTCTCCCCGGGCGGCGTCCCCGGCGAGGACGTGGTGTCGTACTACTCCCGCCGCGCCGCGAACGGCGTCGGCCTGATCGTCACCGAGGGTACGTACGTCGGGCACGACTCGGCCGGCCAGAGCGACAGCGTGCCGCGCTTCCACGGCGAGGAGCAGCTCGCGGGCTGGGAGAAGGTGGCGCGTGAGGTGCACGCTGCGGGCGGCACGATCGTCCCGCAGCTCTGGCACATCGGCATGGTCCGCCGCCAGGGCGAGCCGCCGTTCGCGGACGCCCCCGCCATGGGCCCCTCCGGCGTGCACAAGGCCGGTGCCGAGCCCAAGGGCCAGGCCATGACGCAGTCCGACATCGACGACGTGATCGGCGCCTTCGCGCAGGCCGCGGCCGACGCCGAGCGCATCGGCTTCGACGGTGTCGAGATCCACGGCGCCCACGGCTACCTGCTGGACCAGTTCCTGTGGGAGGGCACCAACCGCCGCGCCGACGGCTACGGCGGCGACCCGGTCGCCCGCGCCCGGTTCGCCGCGGAGATCGTCGCGGCCGTGCGCGAGCGCGTGTCCGCCGAGTTCCCGGTCATCTTCCGCTACTCGCAGTGGAAGCAGCAGGACTACACCGCGCGTCTGGCCGAGACCCCGGAGGAGCTGGAGGCGATCCTCGCCCCGATCTCCGCCGCCGGCGCCGACGTCTTCCACGCCTCCACCCGCCGCTACTGGCTCCCCGAGTTCGAGGGCTCCGACCTCAACCTCGCCGGCTGGACCAAGAAGATCACCGGCAAGCCGGTCATCACCGTCGGCTCGGTCGGCCTGGACGGCGACTTCGTGGGCGCCTTCCAGGGCGAGGGCTCCCCGGTCAAGGGCATCGACGACCTCCTCGACGGCTTCGAGCGCGAGGAGTACGACATGGTCGCCATCGGCCGCGCGCTGCTCCAGGACCCGGAGTGGGCCGCGAAGGTGCTGTCCGGCCGGTTCGACGAGCTGAAGCCGTACGACGCGGCCGCGCTGGGCTCGCTGAGCTGAGGCTCTGTTCCTGAGGCGCCGGGTGGGGGGACTCCCGCCCGGCGCCTTCGCGTCGCCCTCACGCCTCAGCTCTCCTGCTCCACCGCCGTCAGCCGTACCGTGCCGTCCTCGGCCACGGACCAGCCGGGGTTGTGGCAGATCTCCCAGCGGTGGCCGTCGGGGTCGGTGAAGTAGGCGTGGTAGCCGCCGAAGGCCGCCCGCCGGGGCTCCTTGAGGACGTCCGCCCCGGCCTCGCGGGCGCGGGCCACGGCCGCGTCGACCTCGGCGGGGGAGCCGACGTTCCGGGCGAGGGTGAAGGGGGTGCCCGCGGTGGCCGGGGCGCCGGTGTCGGCGGCCAGGTCGGACAGCGGGAACAGGGCCAGCGCGACCCCCTTGCCGACCTGGTAGAAGACCGCCTCGTCCAGGTCGAGCAGCGGGGTCCAGCCGAGGCCCCCGCTGTAGAAACGGCGGCTCGTCACCAGGTCCGCCACTCCCAGGGTCACCACGCTGAGCTGCTGGTCCATGCTGCTGCCTCCGGCTACAGATTGCCCATCGGTTCGATGTCCACCTGGGTGGGGGTGCCCCACACGCGGAGCACCTCGTAGTCGGTGAACTCGTGGACCAGACGGTAGGCCATCGCCGGGCGCGAACCCCGGCGGGCGGCGGCGAGATACGCCTCCGCCTCGCGGCGGTCCCTGCGAGGGGTGCCGCAGAGCTGCCACTCGCGGCCGTTCCACGCCTCGGGGAGCCACCGCTGCTGGGGCTGGGGGCGGTCGGCGCGGACGCCGTAGCGGGAGGGGGCGGTCGCGGGCGCCTCCGGGCCCCGGCCCTGACCGCCGTACTCCGCGCGGCGGGCGGCCCTGCGCCGGGTCTCGCACAGCAGGCACAGGTCCGGCGCGCTCTCGTCCACCGGGCCCTGCGGGTGCTCCGCGCAGCGGGTGGTGGGGGCGCCGGCCGAGACGCTCTCGTCCAGCAGGTCCAGCGCCCGGCGCAGATCGGCCCTGACCTCGTGCAGCCGGGAGTCCGGGGTGTCCGCGGACAGCGCCTCACCGTGCTCCCCGACGAGCCGGAGGGCGCGGCCTAGCGCGGTGAGCTGGGCGTGATTCATGTACCCAGCTTCTCACCCGCGCGTCGGGTCGCCGGATGCGCGAGGATACGTCGCGACGACCCCGGCACCTGGAGGACAGCCCATGAGGATCAACCTGGCCAGCGTCTTCGTCGACGACCAGGAGAAGGCGCTGCGCTTCTACACCGAGGTGCTGGGCTTCGTGCGCAAGGCCGACGTGCCGCTCGGCGAGCACCGCTGGCTGACCGTGGTCTCGCCCGAGCAGCCCGACGGCACCGAGCTGCTGCTGGAGCCGGACGCCCACCCCGCGGCCAGGCCGTACACGGCCGCCCTGCGCGGCGACGGCATCCCGGCCACCTCCTTCGCCGTGGACGACGTACGCGCCGAGTACGAGCGGCTGCGCGGGCTCGGGGTGCGTTTCACCCGGGAGCCGGTCCCGGCGGGCCCGGTGACCATCGCGGTGCTGGACGACACCTGCGGCAATCTGATCCAGCTCGCCCAGTACGCCTAGGCGTGCCGGGCGGACAGCACGCCTGTGCTGTCCGCCCGGCACACCTGGCGCCCACCGTCCGGAGCAGCGGCGTTCACCCGAGTGGCTGGTCGTAACTCCGAAGAGCCCCGGGTTCTGTCGTCTGCCGGACAGGAGCGGACTCCGGGAAGTAGTCGCTGTCCTTGGGGCGGTTGCGCTCTGTCGTGGAGCGGGGGCGGGTGGCCGGCTCGAGGTGGGGGATGTGCTTGGAGCAGTGGACGTAGGCTTCCTCGACCGTGACGTGGACCCACAGGTGGGGCTGGCGGCCGGGTGCGAGGTCGGTCGGCAGTTGCGGATACCACGTGCGTATCTCGTGGTCCGCGTACATCCGGGCCGTGCCGTTCACGTGCAGCCCTATGTGGTCATGGGTGAAGTCCATGAACAGCATGCCGATCTGGGGGTTCTCGGTCATGTTGCCCGCACTGGCCAGAACGCCGTTGCCGCGGTACTCGGGGTACGTCAGCGTGCGGTCGTCGAGGCTGACGCAGAAGCCCGGCGGTCCGGCGCGGAAGCTGGCGTCGCAGGCTCCCCGCGAGTCCGCTGTCGACAGGAAGACCATGCTCTGACGGGCTATGAACTCCCGCATGGCGGTGGTCAGGTAAGGGTGCACCTGGCGTTCGTAGAAGACGGCCGCCCGGTCGGCGGTGCCGAGTTGCCGCTGGAGCAGTCGTTCTCCGGAGGAGCCTGGTATGTGGGCGCCGTTCACAGCTGGTCGATCTCCTCGTCGGACGGAGGCGGTCCCAGGGGAGCGGTCAGCACCGGGGTGTCCCATGGGTCGTAGTGGATGTGGCGGGGCGGGACACCGTGGCGCCGCAAGGCCCGCAGGGCCCCGTCCAGCATCTGCGGCGGGCCGCACAGATACGCCTCGTGCCGGAACCAGGGGCCGAATTCCATCAGCACCTCGGGCAGGGTGCCCTCCAGCCCCACGATGCGCTCGTTGGAGACCGCCGCCCGGACGCGGAGCCAGTGGTAGCGCTGGGACATGCGCAGCATGTCGTCGAGTCCGTACAGTTCGTCCGCCGTTCTGGCGCCGATGAAGAGACTGACCTCGCGTGCGTCTCCGACGCCCTCCCGGGCGACTTCCTCGATCAGGGCGCGTATCGGGGCGAGGCCGGTGCCTCCGGCCACGAAGAGCAGGTCCCGCTGGCGGCTCGGGCGCAGGACCATGTCGCCTTCCGGCGGGCCGAGCCGGACGGGGTCTCCGGGACGTGCGTGATGGACGAGCGCGTTGCTGACTCTTCCTTCGGGCACGGCACGTATGTGGAAGGTCAGCTCGGAACCGGGGCGCTGGGCGTTCGCCGGCGAGTACTGACGCCACAGCCTCGGTGCCCACGGCGTCTCGACGCTCACGTACTGGCCCGCGAGGAACGGGTACGGCTGGTGGGGCTGGACGGTGATCTCGGCTATCCCGTTGCCGCGGGGCACGTGCTCGATGATGTGGGCGTCCCACACGGCAGGACGGTCGCGGCTGTCCTCCTCCGCGGCCCGGATCATCACGTCCGCCGCCGCGGTGTAGGACCGCTCCCACGCCCCCGCCAGTGCCGGGCTCCATGCCGGGCCCGCGAAATGGGAGAGGGCCAGCAGCAGGCATTCGCCGACGGCAGGGTAGTGGGCGCTCTGCGTGCCGAACTTGCGATGGCCGCGTCCCAGGCGGGAACAGAACGCCACGAGGTTGTCGGGGTCGTCGACCAGTTCCACGATGCGCAGCAGTGCGCGCACCAGACGGTCCCGCTGGACGTCGAGCTCAGCCGGGAACAGGTTCCTGACCTGTGGATAACGCGCGAACAGGATGTCGTAGAAGTACGCGGCCAGTTCGGCGACATGAGGAGCGACAACGGTCAGGCTGGACCGTACCAGCGCGACGTCCTCGGCGCTGACCGGAGCCGGGAGGGCCGAGAAGTGACCGGGTGGCGCCGGGAAGGCCGGGTGGGGCGTGGGGACTCCTCGCCAGCCGTCCGCCGGCGAGGTCTGTCTGTCGGGGTGCGAGGTCAGGGGCATGGATTCGAACCTGCCCGTCACCGTTCACCCCAGGCCTGATCGGCCGGCGCGAAGACATGGTCCTGGAGTCCGGGCCCTTCGGCCGCGGCTCGGACTCCTCCCACGCCCGCTGTCCGTCCCCGCCTCGCGGACGGCGAGCCCGGCACGCCCGACGAACCGCGGCGCCCCCTCCGGGCGTCCCCTGGTGCCGGGCGATGTCTGCCCGAGGCCACAAGTGCGGGGGATATGAGGGCGGGAGCGGGGGCGAAGCGCGCGATCACCGGACGCTCGGCCGCGGAAAGGGCCTGACGGCTCTCGATACCGACCTCGCCGCCGTGCGGCACGGGATCGACGTGGGGGAGACCGGTGGGCCGGGGAGCGCTTATTGAACTCACGTACCTTCTTCTCTCGACGTGGGCACCCTCGGCACAGCGGTGGGGGGTCATCGGCCACAGGACCGAAACCGCTGACAGTCACGCGTAGCTGTGCAAGTGCCTACGCCGACAGCCTGGATGCCTGGAACGGGCAACCACTGGGCGCCCGTCACCCTAGCGGTAGAAGATGGCGTCGGATGACCTTGGCAGTTCGGTGGATCGGCGGGGCGTCGGTCCAGTTGTTCCGCCGCCTGACGCGGTCGGTGCGAATCGTGCCGTCACTCCCGCACCGGACGCCGAAGCGGGGTGCGGGCGCATGGGGCCGGGGCCTGCGAGAAGGGGTCCCGGGACGGGGAGAACGTCCTCAGCCGTGGTGCAGGAGGCTGCCCTCGCCGCATGAGGGGGCCTGCCCGCCGAGCGGCAGCGGGGAGACCGCCTCGACCACGGGGGTCACGGTGAGGTCGGCCGCGCAGGCGGTGGTGTCCTCGGCCGTCCAGCGGTCGTCGGCCGGGGCGGCGTGGGCGGGGGCGGCCAGGGCGGCGGAGGACGCGGCGAGGGCGACGGTGGCGAGCAGCAGCTTCTTCATGTCAGGGGCAACGACGGCGGGATGCGCGGCGTCACGCGGGAGTCCTGGCGGCCCGGCCCCTCGGGAAGCCGAAGGCGAGGGTCGCCGCGAAGCCCACGGCGTACGCCGTCAGGAGGCCGCCCGCGTAGACGGCGATGGCCGGGGCCGGCCCCTGGTTGCCGGTGAGGAGGGGGAATAGGGCCCAGCCGGAGGGCCCGATGGCGGTGGCGCCGACCCTCTCGCCGAGCATGGCGAAGAACCCGACGAACGCGCCGCCCGCGGCCCCGCCCACGCACGCGGTGACGAACGGGCGCCCCAGGGGGAGCGAGACGCCGTAGATCAGGGGTTCGCCCACACCCAGCAGGCCCGCCGGGAGCGCGGAGCGGATCGTGGTGCGCAGGGCGGTGTCGTGGCGCAGACGCACGTACACCGCGAGCGCCCCGCCGACCTGGCCCGCCCCGGCCATGGCCAGCAGGGGCAGCAGCACGGTGTAGCCCTGCTGCTCGATCAGGGTGGTGTGGATGGGGATCAGGGCCTGGTGCAGGCCGAGCATCACCAGCGGGAGGAACAGCCCGCCCAGGATCAGGCCCGCGAACGCACCGGTGGTCGTGAGCAGCCAGTTCGCGCCGGTGCCGATCGCGGTGGCCACGGCTGCGGCCGCGTACATCAGGCCGTACAGGGTGGCGAGGCCCGCGACCAGGACGGTGACGGTCGGGGTCAGCAGGACGTCCAGCGCGCCGGGTACGCGTCCCCGGCACCACTTCTCGATCCGGGTCGCGAGCAGGGCGGCGGCCAGTGCGCCGAGGACTCCGCCTTGGCCGGGGGAGAGGTGCACGCCGAACGCGGTCACCTTCGCCACGCCCGGATGGACGATCACGGCGGCCACGGCACCGCCCAGGATCGGGGTGCCGCCGAACTCCTTCGCGGTCATGTAGCCGACGAACACCGCGATCAGGGCCATGAACCCGGAGGCGAGGGCGGCCAGGGCCGGGGTGAGGCCGGGAAGCCAGCCGGCGTTCGTGAGCAGGCCGTTGACACCGGCGAGGACACCGCAGCCGACGAGGGCGGGGATGAGGGGGACGAACACGTTGGCGACGCGGCGGAGGGAGGCGGAGAGGCGGCCCCTTCGCGGGGGCCCGCCGGGTGACGGGCGGGGGCCCGTGTCCGCGGCGTACGCCCCCGCCCCTACGTCCCCGGCGCGCACCCCCTCCGCGAGCTGCCGCTCCACCGCCGCCGTGACCGTGTCCACCACCCCCGGCCCCAGTACCACCTGGAGCGACGGCGTCCCGGCCCCGATCACCCCGAGCACGCCCGGCAGCGAGCGCAGCGAGTGCTCGTCCACGGCGGCGGGATCGGCGACGGTGAGGCGGAGCCGGGTGAGGCAGTGGGTGACGTGACGGACGTTCGCGGCGCCGCCCGTCAGGGCGAGGACGGCGGAGGCGGTTTCGGTGGCGGTGTCGTGGCGCACGCTCCGAGCCTGCGCCACCCCGGCCGGTCCGGCGCGCGGGACTCCTCCGGAAGGCGGTCGGCCGTACGGGACAGCCCTTGGGGCCTCTCGTTCGGATCATGCCGGGCTCGCGGGGGCCGGTCCCTGATGCCTGGTCCGAACGAAAGGCCCTACGCCCCCGCCTTTCCCAGCGCCGTCCGCAGTCTGCCGTCGGACTCCCGGAGCAGCCGTGTCGCCGTCTCGCCGTCCACTCCCGCCAGAAGGACCAGGATCGCCGTCTTCACCTCGCCGTCCGCCTCCGTCAGGGCCCGCTCGATCTCCGCGTCCGGGGCGCCCGTGGCCTGGGAGACGATCCGCCGCGAGCGGGCGCGGAGCTTGGCGTTGGAGGCGCGGACGTCGACCATCAGGTTTCCGTACGTCTTGCCGAGGCGGATCATCGTGATCGTCGACAGCATGTTGAGGACCAGCTTCTGGGCCGTGCCCGCCTTCAGGCGGGTGGAGCCGGTGAGCAGCTCGGGGCCGACGACCACCTCGATGCCGTGCTCGGCGGCGGCCGCCAGGGCGCTGTTCGCGTTGCAGGAGAGGCCCACCGTCAGGGCGCCCGCCGCGCGGGCGTGCTCCACCGCGCCGACGGCGTACGGGGTACGGCCGGACGCGGAGACGCCGACCACCGAGTCGTCCGGGGTCAGCTTCAGCGCGTCCAGGTCGGCGCGGGCGAGGTCGGGGGAGTCCTCCGCGCCCTCCACGGAGTCGACCAGCGCACCCGGTCCGCCGGCGATGAGCCCGACGACCTGACCGGGCGCGGTGTTGAAGGTGGGCGGGCACTCGGAGGCGTCCAGCACGCCCAGCCGTCCGGCCGTGCCGGCGCCGGCGTAGACGAGCCGGCCGCCGCGCTCCATGCGGTCGGCGACGGCGTCGACGGCGGCGGCGATCTCGGGCAGCCGGGCGGCGACGGCCGCGGGCACGCCGGTGTCCTCGCCGTTCATCAGCCGCGCGATGTCCAGTGTCGGCAGTCGGTCGATCCCGGCCAGCTCCGGCCGGAACGCCTCGGTGGTCAGGGTGGCCAGCTCGCTCTGGAGACGAAGAGGATCGGTCATCTGGTGCGGCTCTTTCCGGTCGGGTCCGAACGAGGAAAGCTAACGCGTCGCGCTCCGGTGCCGGTGGGCCAGTGCCTCGTAGGACGCGGCCAGGGCGGGGGCCGCGCTCTCGTACGTCCGTTGCGCCACGCCGACGAACAGGCAGTCCACGACGAGCAGTTGGCCTGTACGGGAGGACATCGCGGCGGGCCGCAGTTCGCTCTCGCGGGACGTGGCGGTGGTCAGCACGTGATCGGCGTACTGGGTGACGGGCGAGTCGGGGCGGCCGGTGACGGCGACGGTGGTCGCGCCGCGCTCGAAGGCGGTGCGCAGCGGCTCTATGACGTCGCCGGTCGAGCCCGAGTGGGTGATGGCGACCGCCACGTCCCCCGCGCGGAGCTGCACCGCGTTGGTCACCGCGAGGTGCGGATCGCCCGGTGCGTGCGCGACCAGCCCGATGCGCAGCAGCTTCTGCGTGAGGTCCTGCGCTACCAGCCCGGACGCCCCCAGGCCGTACACGTCCGTACGGCGGGCGGCGGCCAGCGCGGCGACGGCGGCGCCGAGCTGGGCGGTGTCCAGTCCGGCGGCGGTGTCGGCGAGGGTCTGCTGCTCCTCGAAGGCCAGCTTGGCGACCACGTCGCTCAGCGGGTCGTCGACCGCGATGTCCGTGGTGATCGCGGGCGCGCTCCCGGACTCCTGACGGGCCGCGAGCCCGGCGAGGGCGAGCCGCAGGTCGCGGTAGCCGGGGTAGCCGAGGATGCGGGCGGTGCGGACGACGGTCGCCTCGCTGGTGCCGGTCAGCTCCGCGAGCCCGGTGACCGTGAGGGCGGCGCAGCCGGCCGGGTCTCCCGCGACCGCCTCGGCCACGCGCTGCATGGACCGCGTCATGGACGGCGTGAGGGTGCGTACCTTGGCGGCGAGCGAACCGCCGGGGCTTCCGAAAGTTTCCTTCACGTCCTGGGTCACCCGTGAAAGATATTTCCGGTTCGGCAGGCGGGGCAAGAGTGCGCACAATGGGGGGATGAACGACGCCGCAGATCCCGTCAGCTCGCTCGAACAGGCCCTGCACGCGGCCCGGGCGCGGGTGCTCGCCGACCTCATGGCCGGTGACGTGGCCGAGGCGGACGTGGTCTCGCTGGTCGAGGAGTCGCTGGCGCAGCGCCGGTGGTGGGTCGAGCAGTGGCCGGAGGGCGCCGCGTTCGTCTCCGGGCTGGTGGCGCAGGACGTGCAGGACGCGCTGCTGGAACGCAAGGGCCGCTGGCCGCTGTGCCCGGTGTGCGTCACGGGCGACCCGCACGCGCTGGACGTCGAGCCGGAACTGGGCCCCGACCCGCACTGGGTCTGCCACGAGTCCGGGGTGGACGTCGCCCCCGTCGGTTCCCTCGGCAAGGCGCTGGACGGGAACACCCCCAGGTGACGGCCGGCCCCGCGTGACCCTCTACATCGACCCGCCCACCTGGCCCGGCCACGGCCGCCTGTGGTCCCACCTGATCAGCGACGCCTCGTACGCCGAGCTTCACCTCTTCGCGGCCTCCCTGGGCGTCCCACCACGCGCCTTCGAGCGCGACCACTACGACATCCCGTCCCACCGCTACGCCGACGCGGTCGCCGCGGGCGCGGTGGAGGTCCGCAGCCGCGACGTGGTACGCCTGCTGCACGCGGCGGGGTTGCGACGACGCAAGGGGGCCCAGGGTCCTTCGTTCGGATCAGGCCGGAGGGCGTGAGTCCGGGCGGTCAGTCGCGGAGGATGTACAGCCGCATGCCGCTCGCCATGCCGTGCTCCCTGCGGGCCGTCTCCTCCTGGTCCGTGTCGGCCCGGCGGAAGTCCGCGCGGGCGAGGACGCGTTCGGAGGCGGGGTTGTCCGGGGCGACGGTGGCCACGACCTGGTGGACGCCGTCGCGGGAGCGGGCCCACCTCGTCAGGGCGCGGACCGCCTCCGTCGCGTAGCCCCGGCCGCGGGCCTCCGGGACGAGGTCGTAGCCGATCTCGACGCGGCCCTCCGGGTCGGGGACGGCGTGGAAGCCGATGCCGCCGACGGCGAGGCCGTCCTCGGCGCGGACGAGGGTGAAGACGCCGAACTCGGGACTGTGGACGCCCGCTTCGTACGCCTTGACCAGGAAACCGGCGGCCTCACGGGTGCCCTCGCAGGGGGCGCCGCCGAGCCAGGTGAAGCCGCCGTCCCCGCCGAGGCGGAGGTCGCGCGCGGCGTCCGGGCGCAGGCCGGTGAGGGTGAGGCGTTCGGAGGGGAGGACGAGGTTGTTGCGCCAGCGCCAGCCGTCCACCGCCGGGCGGCCCGCCAGCTCGCCCCGGCCGGTGGCCCACAGCAGGGTCGGCCAGGCTTCCGGGCCCGGCTGGACGTGCGGGAAGATCGAGGTCAGCACGGCTTCGGCGAGGCTCTCGGGCGGCGTGTACGCAAGCCCGAGGCCCTGGGCCATGTCATGGGTGTGCAGCAGCACCTCGGCCACGCCCATCGCCGCGAACCCCTCACGGTCGGCGCTGCGGAACGGGTACAGGTGGAAGGCGCGGTCGCCGGGCGCGGCCGTGTTCACGGCGGCGGCGAGCAGCGCGCCGGTGGTCTGAAGGACGTGCAGCAGGCCGTCGTTGCCGGTGCCGTCCTCCAGGCGCATCTCGAAGGGCACGTACGCGTCCCGCGCGTGGCCGGCGAGGTTGCCGGCGTACGCGAGGAGGCACTCGGCGACGTGCAGGGCCGTGACGTGGCAGTCCCACTCCACACCTCCGGCGCGGACGGCCGTCCAGTCGCGGTCGGCGGCCGGGCGCAGCGTCGTCACGCAGCCGCGCACGGCCTCGGTCACCTGGTCCCCGCTCATCGCTCGCATGGACGGAACCCTAGGGGTGGGCCCCGGCTCAGGGCGACAGCATTTCCAGCTCTCCCGCGAGGTTCCAGCGGGCCGTCGCCTCCCAGTGCTCCGACCCGTAGGGGGTGTGGAACAGCCTGGGCAGGTCCAGGAGTTGGCGAAGAACCGCCGAACGTCCCTCGTGGAAGACGTCGCCCGGCACGAAGTGGTACTCCTCGCGGATCCCGGCCGTGTAGGCGGCGTACGCGGACGGCGCCGAGGCCAGGATCGCCAGGTCGGCGTCGCACAGCACCTGCCCGTTCCGGTCGTCCCCGGCCGGGTCGTGGCCGACGGTGAGCCTGACCAGCCGGGCCACCTCCGCGACCCTCGCCGCCGGCACCCCGGCCTCGGCCAGCGCCCGCTCGGCCAGCCGAGCCGAGCGCTCCTCGTTCTCCGACCGCTCCGGCAGGTACACCGCGTCGTGGAACCAGGCCGCCAGCCGGACGAGGTCGGGGTCGTCGGCGTACTCCGCCAGCGCGTCGACCCGGTCGAGGACCGCCGTGAGGTGGGCGAGCGTGTGATAGCGCCGCTGCGGCTCCTCCCAGCGGGCGATCAGGTTCTGGGCGTACGGCGCCGGGTCCGGCCCCCCGCCCGGCGCGCGGGCCGCTTCGAGGGCGCGGGCGAAGCGGAGCCCGAGGTCTGCTGCGGTGTCTGCGTCGGCCATGCGTCCATTGTTCCGGTGATCGGGGTCGGGGCGTACCCTGGAATTGGACTAGACCTGTAGTCGTGTCGGAATTGGGGTGCCATGAGCAAGCGTGCGGTCCTGGAGGTGATCGCCCTCGGGGTCGAGGACGCGGTCGCCGCCCAGGCGGGAGGCGCGGACCGGCTGGAACTGGTCACCGACATGGCGGCGGACGGGCTCAGCCCCGACCCCGCCGTGGTGGCCGCGATCCGCGCCGCCGTCACGATCGACCTGCGCGTGATGCTGCGGCTGTCGGACGGGTTCGCGGCGGGCGACCTCGGCCGGCTGACGACCGCGGCCGCCGAGCTGCGGGCGGCGGGCGCCGACCAGTTCGTCCTCGGCTTCCTCGACCCGGACGGCGACGTGGACCTCGCGGCGGTCGAACGGATCGTCGACGGGCTGGACGGCTGCCCCTGGACCTTCCACCGGGCGATCGACCGTGCCGCCGACCGCGACGCGCTGCGCAAGCGGCTCAGCGGGCTGCCGGGTCTGGACACCTTCCTCACGGCGGGCTCGGCGACGGGTGTCGACGACGGACTGGTCACGCTGACGGCAGAGGCCGCGTACACGGGTACACCGGGGTACGAGCCGCGCATCATGGCCGGCGGCGGCCTGCGGCTGGAGCACGTCCCGGAACTGCGCTCCGCCGGCATCGACGCCTTCCACATCGGGGGCGCGGCCCGGCCGCGTGGCTGGGCGGGACCGGTGTGCGCCGAGGCGGTCGGGGTGTGGCGGGGGACGCTCGACGGGGATTAGGCGGTCCCGCCGGGAATGTTCCGGGAGTCCGGTTCGTTGGGCCTGCGCCCGTGCACACCGCTGTCGTTGGGAGCATCGTGTCCGAGACCACGCAGACCTTGACCCCGCTCGGTACCCAGGCCGAGCGGTTGATCGAACTGGGCGTGCACGAGATCGCGGGGCTGACGGCCGCCGAGATCCGGGCGGCCGCCGAGCGGTTCGGGGACGCCGGTGAGGACGACCTCCTCGCCGTCCGTCCCGACCTCGCCCCCGCCTCCGCGCTCGTGCCGCTGCTCCGGCGCGGGGACAGGGCCGGGTTCGTCGTCACCGACATGACCGACATCGACCTCTTCGCGCCGCTCGACACCATCGAGCTGCCGGACACCCCGCTGTACCTGGTCAGCGGGGTCGACCGGGGCGACGACATGGCCGACTGGAGCCCGGACGAGGCACTTCCGGCGCTCACCGCCGCGTCCCGTACCCCGCTGCTGCTGACCGAGGGCGTCCACTGGGTGCTCCAGCGCCCCGAGGTACTGGAGCGCAATCACTGCTTCATGACCGTCGGCTCCCGGCTGCGCAAGCCCAAGGGCACGCTGGACGCCCGTACCCCGGCACTCTGGATCAGCAACGGCACCGGCCGCGACGGCCGCGAGCGCCGCGACGCCCCCAAGGCCGGCTGGTGCTGGGCGGGCAACCGGCACACCTGGCTGGGGTTCGCGTCGGCGTCGGGGCGGAGGGGGCTGGAGCCGTAGCGGTGGCCCGGGGCGCGTGATCCGCCGGGGACCGCCCGTCCCTTTGCACGTGAGGTCCGGCGGGAGGCCGGCGAGGACGGCGGAGGGCCCGGGACCGGGAGCAGGAGCCCTTCCGGGGGGACATGGCGGGGGACGGACGGAAGAACCCTATCCAGCCGCCCAGCCGGCGAGCTGCTCGGGCAGCGGCCCGGTGTGTGCCACGATCAGCCCCGACACCGCCCGGGTCAGCGCCACGTACAGCCGTCGCAGGCCGGTGCGTTCGTCGGGCTCGCCGTCGACCACGGCGCGCGGCTCGTCCAGCGCCACGTAGTCGTACTCCAGGCCCTTGGCGAGCGAGGCCGGGACCAGGGTCAGCCGGGTCTCCTCGGTGGTCTCCTCACCGGGCGCGAGGTAGCCGATCCCGGCCGCCGTCAGGGCCTCGGCGAGCGCGGGCACGCGGGCGTCGGCGGCGATGAGACCGGTCGAACCCTCGTTGCGCAGCAACTCCTCGCACGCGGCGACCACTTCGGCCACCCCGCCCACCGCGCGCACCTGGAAGAAACCGGGGTTCTCACGGACGGAGGCGACCGGGGTGAGACCGGGCGCGATGTGGGGCAGCAGCCGGGAGGCGTACGTGATCACGTCCGTGGGGACGCGGAACCCGGCCGTCAGCTCCTCGATCACCCCCTCGCTCTTGCCCAGATGGGCCAGTGCCTCGTCCCAGCTCCGGGTCGCCCAGGGGGTCGTACCCTGCGCGAGGTCACCGAGGACGGTGGCGCTGCCGGTGGTGCAGCGGCGGCCGACCGCGCGGTACTGCATGGGCGAGAGGTCCTGTGCCTCGTCCAGGACGACGTGGCCCAGCGAGTGCGTGCGCTGGATCAGGTCGGCCGCCTCGTCGATCAGCACCGCGTCGGCCGAGGACCACCGGGCCGACTTCACACCGCGCGCCGGCCTGGCCCAGAGCACGGCCTTCTGCTCGTCCTCGTCCAGGATTCCGGCCGCGTGCTCGGCGAGGAACTCCCCGTCGGACAGCAGCCGCAGCACCAGCCTGGCCGGATCGGCGGGTGGCCAGACGGCCTTCACGGCGGCCTTGACCGCGCTGTTGCGCGCGACCGCGTCCTGCACCCGGTCGTCCGGCGCCTCCCCGGCTTGCTCCATCCGCACCAGCACCGCGTGCGCGATCCGCTGCGGCAGCGCCTCGCGCGCCGCGCCGTACCGGATCTCGCGCCCCAGCAGCTCCCGGACGATCTCCTCCAGTTCGTACGCCGGAACCCGCCAGCGACGTGACCCGCGCACCACCATGACCGGCTCGGTGGGCATCGTCACCTGCGCGTACAGCGCGCGGCGCAGCACCTCGGCCATCCGGGCGTCGCCCTTGATCACGGCGGCTCGCGCCTCGTCCGTGCCGCGCACCTCGACATGGGCCACGAGATCGTCCACGGTCGCCTGCTGCACGCTCAACTCGCCCAGAGCGGGGAGCACCTGCTCGATGTAGTGCAGGAAGGACCGGTTCGGCCCGATGACCAGGGTGCCGGTGCGGGCGAGTCGTTCCCGGTGCGCGTAGAGCAGATAGGCGACCCGGTGCAGACCCACCGCCGTCTTGCCCGTACCGGGGCCTCCCTGCACACACACCGTGCCGCCGAGCCCGCTGCGGACGATCTCGTCCTGCTCGGGCTGGATGGTGGCGACGATGTCCCGCATCGGGCCGACGCGCGGCCGCTCGATCTCCTGCTGGAGCAGCCTGCTGGTGGCAGCCGTCTCCGAGGGGTCGGACAGGTGCTCGTCCTCGTACGCGGTCAGCTCGCCGCCGGTGTAGCCGAAGCGGCGGCGCAGTCCGACGTCCATCGGGTCCTTCCTGGACGCCCGGTAGAACGGCTGGGACACGGGGGCACGCCAGTCGACGACCATGGGGTCGCCGTCCGCGTCGTGGACGTGCCGGCGTCCGATGTAGAAGCGCTCCCCCTCCGCGCCCTCCGCCTGCCCGGCACCCGGCGCGTGCAGATAGTCGAGCCGGCCGAAGAACAGCGGGGTGTCGCTGAGGTCGGCCAGCGCCTTGATCCGTTCGTCGATCTGCCGGGTCAGCACCTGGGCGTTGACCCAGTTCGCGGCGACGTCCTGGATGTCCAGGGCCTCCACGTCCTCGCGCATGGCGCGCAGGGCGGCCCGTGAGGCGGTCAGGTGGGTGCGTTCGCGGGTCAGGGGGGCGCGGGGGTCGTCGAGCGGGTCGGGTGCGGTCGCGGACAAGGGAGTGCCTCCGGGGGAACCTGCTGCGTGGTCACGGGGCCGGACACGGCCTGGGGGGTGCCGTCCGGTTACCGGCCGGGCGGCGGCACTCCGAGGGGAGGCGGGCAAGAGCGGAGATTGTAGGCGGGACGGGCGGGGGGAGGCCAACGAATATCCGGGCGCGTGCGAATCCCGTCCCGCTCCGCAGCCTCTCGTTCGGATCAGGCCGGATCAGGGAGCGGGGCGCGGGGGCGCAGTCCACCCACGGGTGCAGAGGGATCGCTTTGAGAACCAGCCCGTGGGTGTATTCCGGACTTGTGCCGGAAGTCTCACCATGGAGACATGAGCGCAGCAGCCCTTCATCCCCTCCCACCCCGTCCGTCCGGCGCCACCGCGGTGGCCGGAGGCGGGCACCACCACGTCCTGGGCGAGGTCCTGCACGCGATCAAGGTCTACGCGCAGGCCGCCTTCGGCGTGGTCATACTCGGCGAGTACGGCGAGGAGACGGGCGTCCACCGCGGATACGGGGACGCCCCCCGGGATCCGTAGCCCGGTCTAGCTCTCCTTCGGCCCCTCCGCCTCCGCGAGGATCTCGTCGGCGTCCACGATCCGGTAGGCGTAGCCCTGCTCCGCGAGGAAGCGCTGGCGATGCGCCGCGAAGTCCTGGTCGATCGTGTCGCGGGCGACGACCGAGTAGAAGTGCGCCCGGTGCCCGTCCGCCTTGGGCCGCAGCACCCGGCCGAGCCGCTGGGCCTCCTCCTGGCGGGAGCCGAAGGTGCCGGACACCTGGATGGCGACGGTCGCCTCGGGCAGGTCGATGGAGAAGTTGGCGACCTTGGAGACGACCAGCACGCTGATCTCGCCCTCGCGGAAGGCGTCGAAGAGCTTCTCCCGCTGGGCGTTGGAGGTCTCTCCCTTGATCACGGGCGCGTCCAGATGCTCGCCCAGCTCGTCCAGCTGGTCGATGTACTGGCCGATCACCAGGACCTGCTGCCCGGCGAACCGGCGCACGATCGCCTCCGTGACCTTCCGCTTGGTCGCGGTGGTGGCACAGAAGCGGTACTTGTCCTCGGTCTCGGCGGTGGCGTAGGCGAGGCGCTCGGAGTCGGTGAGGTTCACCCGGACCTCGACGCAGTCGGCGGGCGCGATGTAGCCCTGCGCCTCGATCTCCTTCCACGGCGCGTCGAACCGCTTGGGACCGATCAGCGAGAACACGTCGGACTCGCGGCCGTCCTCGCGCACCAGGGTCGCGGTCAGACCGAGGCGGCGGCGGGCCTGGAGATCGGCGGTGAACTTGAAGACGGGAGCGGGCAGCAGATGGACCTCGTCGTAGACGATCAGACCCCAGTCACGCGAGTCGAAGAGTTCCAGGTGCGGGTAGACACCCTTCCGGCGGGTGGTCAGCACCTGATAGGTGGCGATGGTGACCGGCCGGATCTCCTTCCTGGTGCCGCTGTACTCGCCGATCTCGTCCTCGGTCAGCGAGGTCCGCTTCACCAGCTCGTGCTTCCACTGCCGGGCGGAGACGGTGTTGGTGACCAGGATCAGCGTGGTCGACCCGGCCTGCGCCATCGCCCCGGCGCCGACCAGCGTCTTGCCCGCACCGCAGGGCAGCACCACGACGCCGCTGCCGCCGTGCCAGAAGTTCTCCACCGCCTGCCTCTGGTACGGACGCAGCGCCCAGCCGTCCTCGCGCAGGTCGATCGGGTGCGCCTCGCCGTCCACGTACCCGGCGAGGTCCTCGGCGGGCCAGCCCAGCTTGAGCAGGGTCTGCTTGATCTGACCCCGCTCGGAGGGGTGCACGGCCACGGTGTCCGGATCGATCCGGGCGCCGACCAGCGGAGTGACCCGCTTGGAGCGCAGGATCTCCTCCAGCACCGGCCGGTCGGTGCTGGTGAGCACCAGCCCGTGCGCCGGGTGCTTGCTCAGGGTGAGCCGGCCGTACCGGTCCATGGTCTCGGCGATGTCGACCAGCAGGGCGTGCGGCACGGGGTACCGGCTGTACTGCACCAGCGCGTCGACGACCTGCTCGGCGTCGTGCCCGGCGGCCCGCGCGTTCCACAGGCCGAGCGGGGTGAGCCGGTAGGTGTGGATGTGCTCCGGGGCCCGTTCCAGCTCCGCGAAGGGCGCGATCGCCCGACGGCACTCGTCGGCCCGCTCGTGGTCGACTTCCAGGAGCAGAGTTTTGTCGGACTGGACGATAAGCGGACCGTTCACGTGTGCCATCCTTCCGCGCGGCCAAACCTCCAGTGTGCCCGATGCGCGGCGCGTGCGGGGGGTCGGAAGGCCGGCTCCGGGCTCAGTCCTCCGCCAGCTCGGCCACCCCGGTGATCCGGTGCAGGGGATAGGTGCGGACCTCGTCGGCGGTGTGGTCGTAGGCGGTGACGAAGCCGCCCTCGACGCGGATGGGGGCGACGACGCGCTGGCTGGCGGCGCCGTCGGCGTTCACGTAGCCGATCCACACGGCCTCGCCGGTCATGACGGCCGCCTGCATGGTGGCCAGGGTGTCGGCAGGGCTGGTGCGCGGCAGTACACCGCCGGCGGGCTGCTGGCCGGGGGCCTTCAGCGGGGTGGTGGCGGCCAGGTCACCGGCCCGGATGGCGCGGACGGCGGCCGTCAGCAGCACGGCGTCCGGGGCGGGCGGTCCCTCCGGCACCGGCTCGGGCGCGGTGCGCGGCGGGGTGCGGTGGGCGTCGGCGCGGGTGATCAGCACATCGCCCTGGGCGGACTCGGCGGCGGGCGCGTAGCCCAGCGAGCGCAGGCCCTCCAGCAGGGTCGCCGGGTCGCAGGGGGCGGCCAGCACGGTCGGGGCGAGACGGCGCAGCCGCAGGGCGGCGGCCCGTTTGTCGGCGATGATCTCGTTCAGCACCGAGTCGTCGTCGCAGCGCACGTACGCCGAGGCGACGCCCACCCTGAGGTGCCCATGCCTGCGGGCCACGTCGTCGATGAGGTAGGTGAGGGGCTGCGGTACCGGGGTGCGGGAGTGCTGGGCGAGGAAGGCGTGCAGGTCGGCGGCGGTCTGCCCGGCGTCCAGCGCCCGGCGGACCGACGCCGGGGTGAACCGGTACACGGTCGCGCCCCCCTTGGACTCCACGTCCGCCAGCACCCCGAGCGTCTCGGCGAGAGGGCGCAGCAGCGGGCCGGGGGCCACCGCGGTGAGATCGGCCTGGAGCAGCACGTGGTCGAGGGGTTCGGGGAGGAGCGGGGCGAGGAGCCCGACGGCGATGGCCGTGTGCTCTCCGGAGGAGGAGAGGGGGTCGCCGTCCGGCCCGGGGGCCGCGCCCAGCAGGGCCCGGCCGTGGCCGGAGAGGGCGCCCCGGCCGGTGACGCCGAGGAGTTCCGCCTCGCTCAGCGTCCAGCGGGCCAGCCGGACCCTGAGGTCCTCGGTTCCGTCCCGCTGGGGGGTGCGCAGCGGGCGCTCCCAGGTCAGCCGGGTCAGTACCGCCTCCGGTGCCGGTGCCACGCCGGCCGGGAGGTCCGCCAGCAGGGTCAGCACCCGGTGCCGTACCTCGGGGGCGGCCGAGCGGTCCAGCCCCGGACCGAGCGCGGACAGGGCGCGGTCCTTGATGTCCCGGCCGCCGATCAGCCCGGCGGTGCGGGTCGCGGCGAGCCAGGCGGCGGCGAGGCGGCCCCAGCGTTCGGCGACCGGGCGTTCCAGCCAGGTGTCGTAGGCGGGGGTGGGTGCGTAGCGCTCGTCGGCCGCGCCGTCCGAGGCGAGCAGGCCGGCGGCGTAGGCCAGCTCGATCCAGAACGCGGCGAGCGGCTCGGGAGCGTCGAGGGCGACCGCGGTCCGCTTCAGGTCGCGCACGCTGAGCCCGCCCGCCCGGAGCACGGCGGGGCCGCCCTGGTCCCACTGCTTCAGCAAGTCCTCGACGGTGGCGAGCGCGGTGTACGCCTCCCCGGCGGCCGTCGCGTCCACGATCCGCGGGTCGTGGGCCACGGACGGTTCCACGGCGGGCGGCACCGGCTCGGGCACCCGGTGCGCCCGGCCGCCGCGCAGATGCAGCGCGACCTCGCGGGGCAGCACGACCGTGCCGGGCGCGGTCGGCAGCAGCAGACCCCGGTCGAGCAGCCAGCGCAGATGGGCGGCGGGCTCGGCGGTGACCTGTCCGTACGGCGGGCCCCACATCAGCCGGGTCAGCACCTCGCGGGCGGCTTCCGGGGCTCCGGCGAGCAGGGCGTCCATCCGCTTGCGGTCGGCGAACAGGCCGGTGAGCGCGGTGACGGCGGACACCGGGTCGTGCGTGGAGGGCAGCCCCGCCGTGTTGACGATCTGCTGCACCCGCCCCGGCGACATGCCCGACGTCGCCTCCCGCACGGTCGGGCCCAGTCCGGTGGGGGAGGGGTGCTGGGGGGAGGGGGCGAGGAGCTCGCGGGCGGTGCGGACCAGGTGCAGCCGGTCGTCGTCGCCCCAGATCAGCGCCTGCCTGCGCAGGGCGGCCACGGTACCCGGCAGGGCCTTGGTGACGGCCGGGTCGCCGTCGTCACCGGCCAGCAGGCCGTGCAGCGTGTCGTAGGTCGCCGGGTCCGGGGCGACGGCCAGTGCCTGCGCGGTCTGGAGGGCGAACCGGTCCAGGTGCTCCAGCGCCCGCAGCACCGAGGCACGGGTGCCGGCGCGGGTGGCGAGCTGGGTGAGATCGGTGGGGACGGGCGCGACGAGGTCGGGTCGGTCGCGCAGCAGCGCGGCCAGCGAGGCGTCGTCCCGCGTGCGGAGTGCCTCCGCGAGGGACCGGGGGGCTGAGAATGCCTCGGGGCTCATCTGACCCACGTTAGCGGCTGGGGCAAGCGGCGGCCGAGGGTCCCGGGGGGCCGCTCCGCCCGCGTGGGCCGATTGGTGGCGGTCTGCGCTACCTTCCTCCACGAGGTTCCACCACCGTCGCCCCGGAGGGGTTTTCCGTTGGGGATCGAGAGCGACCAGGTCGTCTACGAGTATCTGAGCCGTGTCGGGGACGTGGCGCAGCAGCGGCAGCTGCCGTCGGCCGCGCGCATGCGGCTGGTGTCCGAGCTGCGCAACGAGATCGACCGGCACCGGGCCAGGGCCACCGTGGACAGCCCGGCCGCCGTGCGCCGCATCCTGGATCAGCTCGGCAGTCCGGACGACGTGGTGCGGTCGGCGGGCGGCGGGGGCCCGGCGCCGCAGCCGCCGCCCACCGCGGTGCCCGCGCAGCCGGAGCCGGAGAAGCCGGAGCGCAGGCCGAGAGGCCTCAAGGGGCTGCGCGCGGCCGTGCCCCGGCCGCGACCGGCCGACCCGGGGCCCTCCGTGCCGGCCCCGGGGGCTTCCCCTCCGCATCTCGCCTCCGCCGGCGAACTCGGCGAGTCGCTGACCCGGCCCGACTGGTGGCGGGTGGCGGACGGGCCCTTCGGCGCGGCGGCCGCGGACTCGGTGCCGGGGTTCGTCGGCGGGGTGGAGATCCCGGAGATGCTGCGGCGGCCCCCCGGTAAGCCCGCACGGGAGGCGGAGGCGGAGGCGGAGGCGGAGGCGAAGCCGAAGGAGGTCGTGGCGGAGCCCGTGGAGGTGGTCCCGCGCTCCCGGTTCCGGCGGTTCGTCCCGCTGCCCTCGGCCGGCTGGACCAACCCGCTCCTGCTGCTGGGCGCCGCCGCGCTGCTGGCCGGGGCGGTGCTGGGCAACTGGTACGCGCTGCTGCTCGGCTGGCTCATCGCCTACGGCTCCCGCCGGCTGACCCCGGCGGAGACCAAGTGGGCGGTGCTGGTCCTGCCCGCGCTCGCCCTCGCGGCCGGCGTGGCGTACGTCTGGGGGCGCGACACCGGGCACTGGGGGGCACCGGTCGCGCAGGGGCACATGGGCGACGCGCTGGCCGGGACCTGGCCGTGGGTGGTGCGGGGGGCCGCGGTGAGTTCGGCGCTGTTCCTGCTCTGGCGGTCGCAGCGCAGGCGGTAGCGGGACCCCGGCCCCTGTCTCCGTCACCCCGGCCGGGCACAATGGCGGCCATGCTCGCCGTGCCCCCCGCGTATGCGCCCACCGTCGGCTTCGACCTCGACATGACGCTCATCGACTCCAGGCCCGGCATCCGGGCCTGCTATCTCGCGCTGTCGGAGCGGACCGGGGTGTACGTGGACGCCGACCTCGCGGTGACGCGGCTGGGCCCGCCGCTCGCGGAGGAGCTGGTGAACTGGTTCCCGGCCGCCGACGTCCCCGCCGTGGCCGACCTGTACCGCGCGATGTACCCCGAGTACGCCATCGCCCCCACCCGCGCCCTGACCGGCGCCCGTGAGGCCGTCGCCGCCGTACGCGCCGCCGGCGGCCGCACCCTGGTCGTCACCGCCAAGTACGAGCCCAACGCCGGACTGCACCTGGACCACCTCGGGATCGAGCCGGACGTCGTGGTCGGCGACCTCTGGGCGGAGGACAAGGCCCGCGCCCTGCGCGAACACGGCGCGCACGTCTACGTGGGCGACCACACCGGCGACGTGCGGGGAGCCCGCGCCGCCGGGGCACTCTCGGTGGCGGTGGCCACGGGCCCGTGCACCGGGGACGAACTCCGGGCGGCGGGCGCCGACGTGGTCCTGCCCGACCTGACGGCCTTCCCGGCCTGGCTCGACACGCATGTGACGGCGGCCCGGCGCCGCTGACCCCGACACGTCGGCCGTGCCCGCCCCGGAGGGGTGCGGGCGACCACGCGGCCGGCCGGGACGCGCCGCCGGCCGCCGACGCACCGGCGCCCGGCCGGGCTCAGCGCCCGGTGCCCCGGGCCTGGCGCCGACCCGCCGCCACCGAGCGGAGCACTCCCGCCCCCGCGATCAGGAACCCGACCGCCATCAGCATGCTCAGGCCGAACATGAAGGTCGGGAACGGATGGCTGCCGAGGAGGAGCGGGGCCACCGTGACAAGCGTGGCCACGGCGCCGAGGAAGAAGACGATGACGCCGGCGCGGATCAGTCCGTCACCCGGCCCGGCGGAATTCGTTTGGGTTTTGTCACGCACCGGACCAGGGTAGTTCCCAGCGCGAGAGAACAACCGGGGAGCACCTTGTCACCCGCCCGAAGACCATTAGCCTTGGTGTCGGCGGGTCATGGTCGACCCGCCACAGTGCTACGCAGAGCCGTTTCCGAGCTTTTCCCGACGAGTACGAGGACGAGGACAGACGTGCCCACCGGCAAGGTCAAGTGGTTCAACAGCGAGAAGGGCTTCGGCTTCCTCTCCCGCGACGACGGCGGCGACGTCTTCGTCCATTCCTCGGTCCTGCCCGCCGGAGTCGAGGCACTCAAGCCGGGACAGCGCGTGGAGTTCGGCGTCGTGGCCGGTCAGCGCGGTGACCAGGCGCTCTCCGTGACCGTGCTCGACCCGGCACCCTCGGTGGCCGCCGCCCAGCGCAAGAAGCCCGACGAGCTGGCCTCGATCGTGCAGGACCTCACCACCCTGCTGGAGAACATCACGCCGATGCTGGAGAAGGGCCGCTACCCCGAGCGCACCTCGGGGAAGAAGATCGCCGGTCTCCTCCGCGCCGTCGCGGACCAGCTCGACGTCTGAGCCGCCCCTCAGGGGAACGCCAGCGCTTCGGGGCCGAGGGCCGGGACCAGGCCCTCGGCCGCCGCACGTGTGAGCAGCCCCCGGATCGCCGCGTAGCCGTCCTCGCCCAGGTCGGCGGTGAACTCGTTGACGTACAGCCCGATGTGCTGGTCGGCGACGGCCGGGTCCATCTCCTGGGCGTGCTCCATGACGTACGCGCGCGACGCTTCCGGGTCCTCCCACGCGGCCCGGACCGAGGCGCGGAAGGCGTCCGCGAGCCGCTGGAGGGTTACGGCGCCCAGCGAGCGCTTGGCGATGATCGCGCCGAGCGGGATCGGCAGTCCCGTGGTCCGCTCCCAGTGCTCGCCCATGTCCGCGACCTTGTGCAGCCCGTACTCCTGGTAGGTGAAGCGGGCCTCGTGGATGACGAGCCCGGCGTCCACCTTGCCGTCCCGCACGGCCGGCATGATCTCGTGGAACGGCATCACCACGATCTCCCCGACCCCGCCGGGCAGGGTGTCCGCGGCCCAGAGGCGGAACAGCAGGTAGGCCGTCGAGCGTTCGCTCGGCACCGCCACCGTGCGTCCCGCCAGCCCTTCACTGCGACAAGCGTCGTCCGCCTCCCGGGTCAGCACCAGCGGCCCGCAGCCCCGGCCCAGCGCACCGCCGCAGGGCAGCAGGGCGTACTCGTCGAGGACGTAGGGCAGCACGGCGTACGACACCTTCAGCACGTCGAACTCGCCGCGCTCGGCCATGCCGTTGGTGATGTCGATGTCCGCGAAGGTCACGTCCAGCGCGGGGGCGCCCGGGACGCGGCCGTGGGCGACGGCGTCGAAGACGAAGGTGTCGTTGGGGCAGGGCGAGTACGCGATCTGCAGGGGCTCAGTCGTCATGCGTGTTCCAACTCTCCAGTGCGGGCGCGAGCTTCCCGAAGGCCCCGGTGAGGGCGGTGAGCGCGTCGCCGATGCGCCAGGCGGCGCGGTCGCGGGGGCCGACCGGGTTGGACACCGCGCGGATCTCCAGCACCGGCACGCCGTGCGCTACGGCCGCCTCGGCGACGCCGAAGCCCTCCATGCCCTCGGCCAGCGCACCGGGGTGACGCTCGCGCAGGGCGGCGGCGCGGGCGGCGGTGCCGGTCACGGTGGAGACGGTCAGCACGGCGCCGGGACGGGCACCGGTGGCCTCGACGACTCCTCGTACGAGTGAATTCGGCGGCAGGTGGGTGACGGTGCCGAAGCCGAGGTCGGTGACCGGCAGGAAACCGTCCGGGGTCTCGGCGCCCAGGTCCGCCGCGGTGATCGCGTCGGCCACGACCAGCGAGCCGACGGGGGCCTCCGGCTGGAAACCGCCCCCGATCCCGGCCGAGACGACCAGGCCGTAGGGGGTGCCCGCGAGGGCGGCGGCGGTCAGCGCGGTGGCGGTGGAGGCGGCGGCGAGGGCGGGGCCCACGCCGGCGGCCAGCAGGTCGACCGCCGCGTCCGTGCGCAGCAGCGTCGCGCCGGGCAGGCGTACCTCTTCGGCCGTGCCCGCGAACGCCCGTGCCACCGCGTCCCGTTCGGCCGGGACGGCGGTGGCGACGAGGGTGCGCGTACGGGCGTTCACGGGACCGGAGGCCTCCGTCAGGAGGTCGCCTTCTTGAGCTTGTAGCTCCACAGGCCCTTGGCCGACGAACCGGCGCCCATCTGGACGGACAGCGTGTTGGTGTTGCCCTGGGTGCCGTACTGCGCGTTGAAGAACGCGCTGCCGGGGATGGTGGAGTAGGTCTTCTTGCTGACTTCGGTGAATTGGCGGCCGTTGACCAGCAGCACCCAGCCCGTGTCCGCGATCTTCGGGTCGACGCCGACGCGGACGGTGTCGCCGCTCGGGTCCACCGTGATCGTCTTCTCGTCGCCGGCCTTCTTCGCGCACTGGGCCAGGGACTTGGCGGTCAGCGTCTTGCCGTCGTTGTAGCAGAGCGCCTCGGAACTGACCGAGCTGTCCCCGACGGTGACCGTGGAGACGGGTGTCGGCTTGTCACAGGCCGAGAGGGCGAGCAGTCCGGCGGAAACGGCACCGGCGGCGGCGAGCGCCCGGCGGCGTCGCGGGGCGGATTGCAGCGAGGTCATACCCGAAGGCTATCGGGCGCACCTCGCGGTGGGTCCACGTGGGGTACGACACGTCCGCGCCGTCAGGCGACACGCGGCCGCGTCCGCCCCCCGTGCCGGGCCGCCGCGAGCAGGCCCCGGAGGGTCGTCAGCCAGCCCAGCGCGACCAGCGCGGCGGCCACCGCCAGGCCGACGCTGCCGTTGAGGGGCATGACGATGCCCACCGCGCCGCCGAAGACCCAGGCCATCTGGAGGATGGTCTCGGAGCGGGCGAAGGCGGAGCTACGGACCGCTTCGGGGACGTCGCGCTGGATGAGGGCGTCCAGGGAGAGCTTGCCCAGGGCCTGGGCGAAGCCGGCGACGGCGGCGAGGCAGGCCACCAGGACGGTGCCGAAGAACACCGCGGCCACCACGGCGACGCCCAGGGCGACGGCGACGACGGTCACGATGATGATCTCGGGCGCCTTGGAGCGCAGCCACGCCCCCACCGCCGTGCCCAGCGCGTTGCCCGCGCCCGCCGCCACGCCGACGATGCCCAGCGAGACGGCCGCGCTCTCCCCGGCCAGCGGGTGCTCGCGCAGCAGGAACGCCAGGAAGAAGATCAGGAACCCGGAGAGGCAGCGCAGCGCCGCGTTGGCGCCCAGCGCGTGGGTCACGGCGGGCCCGACCGTCCGCAGCCCCGGCCGCCTGCCCGGTTGCCGCCGCTTGGACCCGTGCAGATGCCGTTCGTCCGCCGCGAGCAGCGCCACTGCCTCACCCTTGGCCGAGTCCACCGTGCGGGGCAGCGAGAAGGACAGGAACGTACCCGCCACGAAGATCACGAAGGCCCCGTACAGCGGCCAGGGGTCCCCGAGGGTCTGGAGCCCCGCCCCGATCGGCGCCGCCACCCCGGTGGCCAGCAGTCCGGCCAGCGTGACCCGTGAGTTGGCCTTGACCAGCGAGAACGCGGGAGGCAGCAACCGGGGCACGACCGCGCTGCGCACCACCCCGTACGCCTTGGACGCCACCAGCACCCCGAGCGCGGCCGGATACAGCTCCAGGCCGCCGCTCGCCACCGCCCCCGACAGCACCAGGGCGAGCAGCGCGCGGGCCAGCATCGCGCCGGCCATCGCGGCCCGCCGCCCGTGCGGGAGCCGGTCCAGCAGCGGGCCGATGACGGGGGCGAGGACGGTGAAGGGCGCCATGGTGATGGCGAGGTAGAGCGCGACCCTGCCCCGGGCCTCGTCGGTCGGCACCGAGAAGAACACCGTGGAGGCCAGCGCCACGGTGATCATCACGTCCCCGGCGCCGTTCACCGCGTGCAGCTCGATCAGCTTGCCGAGCCCCGACTCGCCCGCCCCGTGCGCGTGCGTGACCTTCCGGATGCCGCGCGCCGTGCCGGTCACCGGCAGGTGCAGGGCACGGCTGACGGAGCGGACGGCACCGCCGACCCGGCCCGAACCGCCGCCACCGCGCCCCCTGTCCGTGGCTGCCACGTGCTTCATAGTGCCCCCAGTGGCCGCCCGATAGGCGGTTTGCGGCCGAGCGAGTCGACCCGGACCCGTGAAGATCCACCTGTCCGGAACCCGCCGGGTGGCCGCGGACTGTCCCCCACCGCGGGCGACGGGGTAGCGTGCGTATCTCAGCCATAACGCAGAATGGATGGCAGAGGTGCGCCCGCGCGTGATCGGACGCGGACGTCGATGCGGCCCACAGGTCCGCTCCGTCCGCTTCACCGCCGGAGTGCATCCGCACTCGTAGACGGCGTAGGAGAGAAGCGATACCTGTGAGCGCAGCGACCACGCGAAGCCGCACCCCTGACCGCCTGTGCGCCGAGGCGATCGACCTCGCGCGCACCGCAGCGGAGGAAGCGGCCGCTCCCGGCGTCGTCGGTGAGCACATCGGCGTGGTCTCGGAGGGTGACCGGGTGGTCACCCACTTCTTCGAGTGCAAGGAGCCGGGCTACCGGGGCTGGCGCTGGGCCGCCACCGTCGCCCGCGCCTCCCGTGCCAAGATCGTCACCCTGGACGAGGTCGTGCTGCTGCCCGGCCGCGACGCCCTCCTCGCCCCCCAGTGGGTGCCCTGGAGCGAGCGGCTGCGCCCCGGCGACCTCGGCCCCGGCGACCTCCTGCCCACCGACGAGGAGGACCTGCGCCTGGAGCCCGGTTTCTCCGGCGAGGAGGAGCCGCCGCCGAACTCCGCGCTGGCCGGGGGCCTGAGCGAGGTGGCCGAGCGCGAGGACGCCGACGTCACCGCCGGCAGCCCCGCCGTCCAGGCCGGCCCGCCCGCGCGCGGCTCGATCACCTCGGTCGCCGAGGAACTGGGCATGCGCCGCGCCCGTGTGCTGTCCCGGTACGGCCTGCATGTCGCCGCCGACCGCTGGGAGGAGGCGTTCGGCCCGAAGACCGCGATGGCCCAGGCCGCCCCCGCCACCTGTGCGAGCTGCGGTTTCCTCGCCCCGATCGGCGGATCGCTGGGCCAGGCGTTCGGCGTCTGCGGCAACGAGTTCTCCCCGGCCGACGGCCGCGTGGTCTCGCTCGCCTACGGCTGCGGAGCCCATTCCGAGGCCGCCGTCATGCCGACCCCGCCCCGCCCGCCGCTGCCCGTGGTGGACGAGACCCGGCTCGACCCGTTCCCGCTCCGCCCGGCCGCCGACTCCGGCTCGGTCCCGGCGGAGGGCGACGACGAGGCGGCCGAACTGGGGCACTCCTAGGGCCTGGCCGGCGGATCACGGCGCGGACGCGGGGCCCGGCACGCGCGTCCGCGGCGTTGCCGTCACTCGCCGGCGCTCCGCGCCGACTCCCTCCTCCGCCTCGCACCCGGACGCACCAGAGCCCGCTCACCGGGACCGACCGGCACCGCTGCCTTTCCGCACCACGATCCGGCGGACAGGCCCCAGCCCAGCCCGCCGCAGACCCCCTCGCGCGTACGGCGCGAGGGACGGACCGTCAGGTCGCTGTACCTTCGAAACTCACGTCGATGATGGAGAGTGAACGTGAGCAAGTACGTGCGGCCGGCGGCCGAGGGCGCCGACCCCTTCGGCACCGCCCGTCTCCGCCGCGGTGTCCTCGACGCCTGGGCCACCAGCCCCGCCCGCTTCCGTGAGGACGCCAACGCCGAGGAGGACCTCGTCCTCGGCGGGTACCGCGACCGCCTCGTGGTGGAACTGGCCCAGAACGCCGCCGACGCCGCCGCCCGCTCGGACACGGCCGGACGGCTCCGGCTCACCCTCCAGGGCGGCGTGCTGGTCGCCGCCAACACCGGCGCGCCCCTGGACGCCGCCGGCGTCGAGTCGCTGTCCACCCTGCGCGCGTCCGCCAAGCGGGAGCGGTACGACGGGCACGCCACCGTCGGCCGGTTCGGCGTCGGCTTCGCCGCCGTGCTCTCCGTGACCGACGAGCCCGCGCTGGTCGGCCGGCACGGCGGGGTCCGCTGGTCGCTCGCCGAGGCCCGCGAGCTGACCGCCGAGACCTCCCGGCACAGCCCCGGCCTCGGTGACGAGGTGCGCCGCCGCGACGGCCACGTCCCGCTTCTCAGGCTGCCGTTCGCCGCGGAGGGCACCGCGCCGGACCCGTACGACACCGCCGTCATCCTGCCGCTGCGCGACGCGGCCGCCGCCTCCCTGGCCGAGCGGCTGCTCGACGCCGTGGACGACGCCCTGCTGCTCGCCCTGCCCGGCCTTGAAGAGGTCGTCGTCGAGGTGGAGGGCCGCGAGCCGCGCACCCTGCGCCGCCGTACCGAGGGCGCCGTCACCGTCGTGGAGGACTCCCGCGACGGCACCACCCGCTGGCGCACCGTCGCCGCCCACGGCCCGCTCGACGCCGGTCTCCTCGCGGACCGCCCGGTCGAGGAACGGCTGCGCCCGCACTGGTCGGTCACCTGGGCCGTGCCCGAGGACGGCGAGGGCCGCCCGGTGCGCCCCCGCACCGCGCCCGTGCTGCACGCGCCCACCCCCAGCGACGAGCCTCTCGGCTTCCCCGGCGTGCTCATCGCGTCCTTCCCGCTGGACACCACCCGCCGGCACGCCGCGCCCGGACCGCTCACCGACTTCCTGGTGGAGCGCGCGGCCGACGCCTACACCGAACTCCTCGCCGGCTGGCGCCCGGTGACCGAGGGCGCCATCGACCTCGTCCCCGGGCCGCTCGGCAAGGGCGAACTGGACGGCGCGCTCCGCCACGCCGTGCTGGACCGGCTGCCGCGCACCGCGTTCCTGCCCCCGGCGCTGCCCCCGCGGGACGACGACGAACTGCCCGAGGCGCTGCGCCCCAGGGACGCCGAGATCGTGGAGGGCGCGGGCGCGGACACCGTGCGGGTGCTCGCCGAGGTGCTGCCGACCCTGCTGCCGGCCGGTCTGGAGCGCCGCCCGGAGCTGCGCGCGCTCGGGGTGGCCAGGCTGCCGCTGGCCGACGCCGTGGACCGGCTGGCCGGGCTGGAGAAGGAGCCCGGGTGGTGGTGGCGGCTCTACGACAGCCTCGCCGGGGTCGACCCCGAGCGGCTGTCCGGGCTGCCCGTGCCGCTCGCCGGGACCGGCCGGACCGCGATCGGCCCCCGCCAGGTGCTGCTGCCCGCCCCGGACGCCGGCGCGCCGGACGCCGAGGTGCTGGGCCGGCTCGGCCTGAAGATGGCCCACGCGGACGCCGCCCACCCGCTGCTGGAGAAGCTGGGCGCGCTGCCCGCCACCCCGCGCGCGGTGCTCACCACCCCGCAGGTCCGTGCCGCCGTCGCCGCCTCGCTGGACGACGACGGCGGGGCGATGTGGGAGGAGGACGCCCCGGACGCCGAGGAACTCGCCGACACCGTCCTGGCGTTGGTCCGCGACGCGGGTCTGGAACCAGGTGACGAGCCCTGGCTCGGCGCGCTCGCCCTGACCGACGAGGACGGCGAACTCGCCCCGGCCGGTGAACTGGTGCTGCCCGGCAGCCCGTTCGCCCGTGTGATCCGCGAGGGCGAACTCGCCGCGGTCGACGCCGAGCTGGCCGAGAAGTGGGGCGCGCAGCCGCTCGCCGCCTGCGGGGTACTGGCCGGCTTCGCGCTGGTCCGTGCCACCGACGTGGTCCTCGATCCGGACGAACTGGAGCCCCGCGACAGCGACTTCGCCGAACCCGACGACGCCGGTCTGCTGGACGCCGTCGACGTGTGGTCCGAGGACGTCCTCGACCGCTTCCCCGACAGCCCGGTGCCGCCCGTCGCCACCGAACTCGTCGCCGTGCGCGACCTGGACCTGGTGGACGACGACCGCTGGCCCGAGGCTCTGGCCCTGCTGGCCCAGCCCCCGCTGCGCGACGCCCTCGTCCACCCGGTCCGCGTCCTCCTCCCGGACGGTACCCACGAGGTCGTACGGCCGTACACGGCCTGGTGGCTGCGCGGGCACCCGGTGCTCGACGGCCGCCGCCCGGCGGGCCTGCTGGCGGCGGGCGGCGACCCGCTGCTGCGCGGCCTGTACGACGAGGCGGACGCCACCGGCTTCCACGACGAGCAGGTCCTGCGCGCCCTCGGCGTACGCACCTCGGTGGCCGCGCTGCTGGACGAGCCGGGTGGCGCCGCCGAACTCCTCGACCGGCTGGCCGATCCCGGCCGGCCGGTTTCACCGGTCCAGCTGCACGGTCTCTACAGCGCTCTGGCAGACCTGGACCCCGAGCAGGTGACCCTCCCCGACGAGCTGCGCGCCGTGCGCGACGGTCGGGCGGTCGTGGTGGACGCGCGGGACGCGGTGGTCGTCGACTCGCCCGACCTGCTGCCCTTCACCTCCGGGGTGCCGCTGCTGCCGGTGCGGCCGTCCCTGGCCGGCTCGCTGGCCGAGCTGTTCCAGGTGCGGCGGCTGAGCGAGTCCGTCACCGGCGCGGTGGACTCCGAGGGTGCCGAGCACGAAGTCCCCGAGGCGGTGAGGGCGTTGCTCGGCCCGGGGGCCCCGGCCGGCTATGTCGAGCACGACGAGCTCCTCGTGGACGGCGTCGAGATCGACTGGCGTCTCACCGGCGACGGTGTCCTCCACGCGGCCACCCTGGAAGGCGTCGCCGCCGGTCTCGCCTGGGCCTCGGGCCAGTGGCCCCGCCGCTTCGAGGTCGCCGCCCTGCTGGAGGACCCGTCCCGCACGGAGGAGCTGGCACGGGACCGCTGGTTCGACTGAATTTCCCTGCTTGAACTGGGGTTTCACGAATCGGTCGCAGAATCTTCGATTCTCGTACAACCGTGCCCGCGGATCGCACGTCTGATCGTGTGAGCCAACAGGCTCACACGATCAGAGGGGTCTCACCGGGCCCACGCGTTCCTCGGGACGCGGTGACCACCGGGGCCCCACAACACAGGGGAACGCACATGCGTATTCGCGCCTCAGTGGCCGCCGTGACCGGCGCCCTGGCCCTCTCCGCCCTCGCCGTCCCGGCGGCACACGCCGACGGCGCCGCCTCCGCCTACCGCACGGAGGCCGTGAAGATCGTCAAGGGTGCGCACGCCGCCTCCGGCAAGCAGGGCGTCAAGGGTGTCCGCGGCGGCACTCCGTACGCCCTGAACGTCACCTTCTCGCAGTTCAAGGTGGCCAAGGCCATCAAGGTCGGCACCACCAACCACGTCGCGACCACGGTCACGTACACGCTGACCCACGGCGCGAACGTCGACATCACGGCTCACGACTTCCTCAACGGCCCGTACCTCTACAAGGGTTCGTTCGACAACCCGGACAACATGCTGTTCGGTGACCTGCCCGCCACCTGCAAGGTGGTCACGGACACCACGGCGAAGTGCACCGGCAAGATCGACATCTACCCGACCGACGGCCTGCTGTGGAACTCCGACGCCGGCGCCTGGAAGGGCGGCGCGCTCGCGATCGCCTACAACGGCCAGGACCAGGAGAACCCGGACCTCTCCAAGGTCGGCGTCGCCGACAAGGGCGGTCTCGGCTCCACCTCGCTCCAGCGGTACTCCCGCCAGACGGTCAACGCCTCCCCGGAGCCGGTCAGGAAGGGCAGGACCATCACGGTCACCGGTGCCCTGACCCGCGCCAACTGGGAGGACAACAAGTACCACGGCTACACCCAGCAGTCCGTGAAGCTCCAGTTCAAGAAGAAGGGCGCCGGCGCCTACACCACGCTGAAGACCGTCAAGACGGACTCCAGGGGCAACCTGAAGACCACCGTCAAGGCGTCCGCCGACGGCTACTTCCGCTACAGCTTCGCGGGCACCTCGACCACGCCGGCGGTCGACTCGACCGCCGACTTCGTCGACGTGAAGTAATCCGGCGGTGATCCGCCAGAGGTGAGCGGGCGGGGCTCTTGACCAGGCAATGAACAGGCAAATTCCGGTCAAGGAACGCCCCGCCCGTACAACTGTGCAGACCCTTCACGGATCTGATCACCCGAGTCGACCGACTCCCCGATCACTTCTCCCCCAGAGGGAACCGCACATGCGCATACGTGCCACCGTGGCCGCCGTCACCGGCGCCCTGGCTCTCGCCGCCTTCGCCGCTCCGGCCGCGCACGCCGCACCGGCCACGCCGTACACGATGAACGTCAGCTTCTCGAACCTGAAGATCGCCTCGTCGATCAAGGTCGGTACCACCAGCAAGGTCAGCGCGACCTACTCGTACACGCTGACCCACGGCACGGACGTCAACGCGACCGCCGCCGACTTCTACACCGACGCCTACCTCTACCGGGGCTCCCTGGACGACCCGTCCGCCACGGTCGAGGGCGACGACTTCGCCACCTGCAAGGTCGCCACCAGCACCACGCTGACCTGCACCGGCACCGTCGACGTCTACCCGGCCGACGGCGAACTGACCGCCTCCGACGCCGGCAAGTGGTCGGTGGCCGCCGAGGCGACCGCCTTCAACGGGCAGAACCCCTCCAGCCCCGACTACAGCAAGGTCGGCTTCAAGGACCAGGGCGGCATGGCCACCACCAGCCTGCTGCGCTACTCCAAGCTCACCGTCAACGCCTCCCCGGAGCCGGTCAAGAAGGGCAGGACCATCACGGTCACCGGCGCCCTGACCCGCGCGAGCTGGGACTACAACAAGTACTACGGCTACGGGGCGCAGTCCGTGCAGCTCCAGTTCGTCAAGAAGGGCTCCACCACCTGGAGCACCCTCAAGACCGTCAAGACCGATGCCGGCGGCAATCTGAAGACCACCGTCACCGCCTCGGTCGACGGCGCCTTCCGCTACGTCTACGCGGGCGTCTCCACCACGGCCGCCGTCACCTCCGGTGGCGACGCGGTGGACGTGCAGTAACCCTCACACCGGGAAGCGGCGGCCGACCCATCTCCACGCGAGCTCCAGGGCGGCCGCCGCCACCACCGCCACTCCGACCGCCGTCCACGGCATGACGTTGCCGACCAGGCGCAGGGCGAAGAAGTCCTGGAGCCAGGGGACGGTCAGGACGATGAGGAAGGCGACTCCCATCGCGGCCACCAGGGCCAGCCGCCACCAGGTGTAGGGGCGGGCGATGATGGCGAGGACCCACATCGATATCAGGAACAGGGTCAGGGTGGCCGCGCTGGTCTCGGCGGACAGCGCGCCCGCGCCCGTGTAGTGGTGCCGGGCCAGCAGATACGTCACGAAGGTCGCCAGGCCGGCCAGCAGCCCGCCCGGTATCGAGTACCGCATCACCCGGCGCACGAAGTGCGGCCGCGCCCGCTCCTTGTTCGGCGCCAGCGCCAGGAAGAAGGCCGGGACGCCGATCGTGAGCGTGGACAGCAGCGTCAGATGCCGGGGCAGGAACGGGTACTCCACCTGCCAGCACACCACCAGCAGCGCCAGCAGCACCGAGTACACCGTCTTCACCAGGAACAGCGTCGCCACCCGCGTGATGTTGCCGATCACCCGGCGGCCCTCCGCGACCACCGAGGGCAGCGTGGCGAAACTGTTGTTCAGCAGCACGATCTGCGCGACCGCGCGCGTGGCCTCCGAGCCCGAGCCCATCGAGACACCGATGTCGGCGTCCTTCAGGGCCAGTACGTCGTTCACCCCGTCGCCGGTCATCGCCACGGTGCGGCCCTCCGACTGGAGTGCGCCCACCATCTCCCGCTTCTGCTGCGGGGTGACCCGCCCGAACACCGTGGCCCGCTCCACCGCCTCGGCCAGGCCGGCCGGGTCGGCCGGCAGCCGCCGCGCGTCGACCGCGTCGCCGGACAAACCCAGCTTGTGCGCGACGGCACCCACCGACACCGCGTTGTCCCCGGAGATCACCTTGGCGCGGACGTCCTGGTCGGCGAAGTAGCGCAGGGTCTTCGCCGCGTCCGGGCGCAGCCGCTGCTCCAGCACCACCAGGGCCACGGGCCGGGCCCCGCGTGCCGGGTCGGGACCGTCCAGGTCGCGGGTGGCGTGGGCCAGCAGCAGCACCCGCAGCCCCTGTTCGTTCAGCCGGCCGGTCTCCGCCAGCGCGGGATCGTCGGAGGCGAGCAGCACGTCGGGGGCGCCCAGCAGCCACCCGGTGACCTTGCCGTCGCCCTCCTCGAACGCGGCCCCGCTGTACTTGCGGGCCGAGGAGAAAGGCAGGGCGCTCACCGGGCGCCGGTCCGCGCCGTGACCGTCCGGAAAGGCGTCGATGATGGCCTTGAGCGAGGCGTTGGGACGCGGATCGGACGCCCCGAGCGCGGCCAGCACCTCCCGCACCCGGTCCTCGTCCGCCCCGTCGAGCGGTTTCAGGGCGCTCACGTCCATGCCGCCCTCGGTGAGCGTGCCGGTCTTGTCCAGGCAGACGGTGTCCACTCTGGCCAGGCCCTCGATCGCGGGCAGCTCCTGCACCAGGCACTGCTTGCGCCCCAGCCGGATCACGCCGATGGCGAAGGCCACCGAGGTCAGCAGCACCAGCCCCTCCGGGACCATCGGGATGATCCCGCCGATGGTCCGGGCCACCGAGCCCTTGAAGTCGTTGCTCTTCACCACGAGCTGGGTGACGACCAGGCCGAGCGCGGCCGGGACCATCATCCAGGTCACGTACTTCAGGATGGTGGAGATCCCGGACCGCAGCTCGGAGTGGACCAGGGTGAACCGGGAAGCCTCCTCGGCCAGTTGGGCGGCGTACGCCTCCCGGCCCACCTTGGTCGCCTGGAAGGCCCCGCCGCCCGCGACCACGAAGCTGCCCGACATCATCCGCTCGCCGGGGTGCTTGACCACCGGGTCGGCCTCGCCGGTCAGCAGGGACTCGTCCACCTCGAGGCCGTCGGCCTCGGCGCACACCCCGTCCACCACGATCTTGTCGCCGGGCCCGATCTCCACCAGGTCGCCCAGCACGATCCCGCTGGTCGGCACCCGCACCGCCGCGCCGTCCCGGCGCACGGTCGGCCGGGCCTCCCCGATCACCGCGAGCGAGTCCAGCGTCTTCTTCGCCCGCCACTCCTGCACGATCCCGATCCCGGTGTTGGCGAGGATCACGAACCCGAACAGGCTGTCCTGGATGGGCGCGACGAACAGCGTCACCACCCACAGCACACCGATGATCGCGTTGAACCGGGTGAACACGTTCGCCCGCACGATCTCGCCCAGCGAGCGGCTGCTGCGCACCGGGACGTCGTTGACCTCGCCCCGTGCCACCCGCTCCGCGACCTGTGCGCGGGTCAGGCCCGCCGGCCCGGTGGTGGGCGGCGCGACCGGGTGCACGGGGTCCAGTCCGGCACCCGCGTCGATATGCGTCATGCAAACGACGTTACGTGCCCAATGCCCGCTTCACCTGCCGGGCGGACCGATCTCCGGGCAACGCCGGGGGCGCCCCCGAGGAGGTCTCGGGGGCGCCCCCGATCAAGCGGTGGAGCAGGCCCGGATCAGCCCGGGGCGGGCGGTCCCGCGGCGGGACCGGTACCCCACGAAGAGGGCGCCGGTCCGAGTGCGGAGGACCGCGAACGGTGCGTCCGCAGCGCCTCGGTGGTGAGGTACGTCCGCCCGTACGCGGCGCCGTCCAGCCGCGCCGACCGCACGTAGCGGGTGTCCGCCGAGGTGCCCGGCGCGGTGACGGTGAGCGCGCCGTGCGGGTAGAGGTCGACGCGGTCGAAGACGGGGGTCGACAGACCCCAGGTGCCGTAGCCGGGCCGGACCGGGAAGACGCCGATGGAGGACAGCACGTTCCAGGCGGACATGGTGCGCCGGGCAGGTCCTGCGGCTCCGGCCACTGGCACTGCCAGGACGTGCCCTCGTGGAATCCCTCGCTCTTCGCCGGGTCCGCCGGTCCCGTGAAGGCGCCGGGGGCGTCACGGGCCCGGAAGAACCCGGTCGAGGGGTCGAAGACCCTCCGGTAGTTCCGCGCCCGCGCCGCGTAACGGTCCCCGTCGGCGCGATGCCCGAGGTCGCGGGCCATCCGGGACAGCATCGCGTCCGGCAGCGCGTACTCGTGTCATCGGACAGCGGTGCACATGACAACACGGATTCCGCATCCCGTTCCAGAGGTCCCGCGCGACCCGGAGGTCACTCGGCGGGGACGGCCCCCCGCTCGGCCGCCGCCCGCTTGATCGCGGCGTCCCGCCCGCGCACGTACCAGATGCCGATCAGGCCGAGACCGGCCCCGGCCAGACAGGTCCACAGCCACCACAGATGGCCGTGGTCCTCGAACCAGCCGTAGAAGGGGAGCTGGACCAGGAAGAGGACGAACCACACGATCGTGCCGCCGGTGATGGTGGCGACCACGGGCCCCTCCAGGGGCTCCGGCGCTTCGTGCTTGGGGGTCCACTTCGTCATGGGCACAGCTTACGAGGCGCCCCGCCGCCCCCGGCAGCCCGCCGCCCCAGGGGCATCCGGCGTCTATCTACGCGCGGAGATAGCGATCTAGGGTTCATACGTTCATACTGAAGCGGTTTGTCTATGACTGTTTCTGTTCGTACGAAACTCCAAAAGGGCTCGGGGGGACCCTGATGGTGAAGAGGACTCGCATGCCCACCTCGGCCACGGCCCAGGCTCCTTCCCCCGAACAGCCAGGCGGAAAGCCCTCCCAGAGCGCCGTCGACCGCTACTTCAAGATCTCCGAGCGCGGCAGCTCCGTCGCCCGGGAGATCCGGGGCGGTTTCGCCACGTTCTTCGCGATGGCGTACATCATCGTCCTGAACCCGATCATCCTCGGCAGCGCCAAGGACATGTACGGGCACCACCTGGACAACGGTCAGCTCGTCACGGCCACGGCGCTCACCGCCGCCTTCACCACCCTCCTCATGGGTGTCATCGGCAACGTCCCGATCGCCCTCGCGGCGGGTCTCGGCGTCAACACGGTCGTCGCGCTCCAGCTCGCACCGCGCATGTCGTGGCCGGACGCGATGGGCATGGTGGTGCTCGCCGGCTTCGTGGTGATGCTGCTGGTCGCCACCGGTCTGCGCGAGCGCGTGATGAACGCGGTGCCCTACGGGCTGCGCAAGGCCATCGCCATCGGTATCGGCCTGTTCATCATGCTGATCGGCCTGGTCGACTCCGGCTTCGTCACCCGCATCCCGGACATCGCCCAGACCACCGTCCCGCTCCAGCTCGGCACCGGCGGTCACCTCACCGGCTGGCCGGTCCTGGTCTTCGTCCTCGGTGTCCTGCTCACCCTCGCCCTGATCGTCCGCAAGGTGCCGGGCGCGATCCTGATCTCCATCGTGACGATGACCGTCCTCGCGGTGGTCATCGACCTGGTCGCCAAGGTGCCGTCCTGGGGCCTGACCACGCCGAAGTGGCCGGGCAACCCGGTCGCCACGCCGGACTTCGGCCTGATCGGCCAGGTCAGCCTGTTCGGCGGTTTCGCCAAGGTCGGCGTGCTGACCGGCGTCCTCTTCGTCTTCACCGTCCTGCTGTCCTGCTTCTTCGACGCCATGGGCACGATCATGGGCGTCAGCGACGAGGCCAAGCTGACCGACGCCCAGGGCCAGATGCCCGGCATCAACAAGGTCCTGCTGATCGACGGCCTCGCCGTCGCGGCGGGCGGCGCCAGCTCCTCCTCGGCCACCACCTGCTTCGTGGAGTCCACCGCGGGTGTCGGCGAGGGTGCCCGAACGGGCCTCGCCAACGTCGTCACCGGCGCCCTCTTCGGCGTCTCGCTGTTCCTCACCCCGGTCGCCACCATGGTGCCGTCCCAGGCCGCCACCCCCGCGCTCCTCGCGGTCGGCTTCCTGATCCTGGCGGGCTCGATCCGGGAGATCGACTGGGCCGACTTCACCATCGCCATCCCGGCCTTCGTGACCATGGTGATGATGCCGTTCACCTACTCGATCACCAACGGCATCGGCATGGGCTTCATCACCTTCGTGGTGCTCCGCCTGGCCGCCGGGCGCGGCCGGGACATCCCCGTGGCGATGTACGCGGTCGCGGCCGTCTTCGGCTTCTACTACCTGATGCCGGCCCTCGGTCTGACCTGACCGGGGCGCGGCTGAGGTTCCTACGGGGTCACATGGGTCTCATGTGACCCCGTAGAACTTCTCGGTCTCGTCGACGGCGGTCTGGAACCGCTCGTCGAAGTCGTCCCTCACGAGCGTGCGGATCACATAGTCCTGCACGCTCATTCCTCGTTTCGCCGCGCGTTCCCGGAGCCTCTCTAGCAGCTCCCCGTCCATCCGCAGGCTGAGCACACTGGTCCCCATGCGTAAGAGGGTCGCCACATCCCGCCACCCGATGGGTCACTTTTCGGAACTGACTCACTCGTAAGGGTGATGATTGGACACAGTGGCGGACGTCACCCCGTGTGGCGTGCGAGACGGCGTTACTTAGTGAGGGTAATGAGTTAGGCTAAAGACATGTCGGACCTCACCCACGGCGACGACGTGGCCGCCGTGAACTCCCTCCGCTCCGCCGTGATGCGGCTGTCCCGTCGGCTCAAGCACCAGCGGGTCGACGAGTCGCTGAGCCCCACCGAGATGTCGGTCCTGGGCACGCTGTCCAACTGCGGACAGGCCACCCCGGGCGAACTGGCGCGCAAGGAGCACGTCCAGCCGCCCTCGATGACCCGCATCGTCGCGCTCCTGGAGGCGAAGGGCCTGGTCCGGCTCGAGCCGCATCCCGAGGACCGGCGCCAGAAGGTCGTCACCCGGACCGAGCAGGCCGAGGCGATGCTCGTCGAGAGCCGCCGCAAGCGCAACGCGTTCCTGGCCGGCCTGGTCGAGGGCCTCGACGAGGACGAGTGGGCCACCCTGCGCGCCGCCGCCCCCGTCCTGGAGAAGCTCGCGCAACTGTAGCCACGGCATCGCTTCAGGAGGCGACCTTTTGAGTACGGGACCCGGAGCACCTTCCGCCCCCGCACCTGCCACCACTACCCCGGCCGCCGGCCGAACCTCGATGTTCAGCTCGCTGAAGGTCCGCAACTACCGGCTGTTCTTCGCCGGCCAGGTCGTCTCCAACACCGGCACCTGGATGCAGCGCATCGCCCAGGACTGGCTCGTGCTGAGTCTCACCGGCTCCTCGGCGGCCGTCGGCATCACCACCGCCCTGCAGTTCCTGCCGATGCTGCTCTTCGGCCTGTACGGCGGTGTCCTCGTCGACCGGCTCCCCAAGCGGCCGGCGCTGCTGTTCACCCAGTCCGCGATGGCCCTCACCGGCCTCGCGCTGGCCGCCCTCACCCTCTCCGGCCACGTCCAGGTCTGGCACGTGTACGTCGCCGCCTTCGCGGTCGGTCTCGCCACGGTCGTGGACAACCCGGCCCGGCAGTCCTTCGTCTCGGAGATGGTCGGTCCCGGCCAGCTCCAGAACGCGGTCAGCCTGAATTCGGCCAACTTCCAGTCCGCCCGGCTGGTCGGTCCGGCCGTCGCCGGTCTGATGATCACCGGGGTGGGCACCGGGTGGGCGTTCCTCGCCAACGGGCTGTCCTTCGTCGCGCCCATCACCGGGCTGCTGCTGATGCGCACTCGCGAACTGCACGCCGCCGACCGCGCCCCGCGCGGCAAGGGCCAGCTCAGGGAGGGGCTGCGGCATGTCGCCGGGCGGCCGGAGCTGATCTGGCCCATCGTGCTCGTCGGGTTCATCGGCACCTTCGGCTTCAACTTCCCCGTCTGGCTCACCGCCTTCGCCGACGACGTCTTCCACGCCGGCGCGGGGGCGTACAGCCTGTTCAACACCCTGATGGCCGTCGGCTCCCTGATCGGCGCCCTGCTCGCCGCCCGGCGCGGCACGGCCCGGTTCCGGGTGCTGGTCGCCGCCGCGCTGGCCTTCGGCACGATGGAGACCGTCGCGGCGCTGGCGCCGTCCTACTGGCTGTTCGCGCTGCTGATGGTGCCCATCGGAGCCTTCGGTCTGACGGTCAACGTCACCGCCAACACCGCCGTCCAGATGTCCACCGACCCGGCCATGCGGGGCCGCGTGATGTCCCTCTTCATGATGGTCTTCATGGGCGGCACCCCGCTGGGCGCCCCCCTCGTCGGCTGGGTCACCGACACCTACGGCGCCCGCTTCGGCTTCGTCGCGGGCGGCGTGGTCTCGGCGGCGGCAGCGGCGGTCATCGGCCTGTTCCTCGCCCGCGCGGGAGACCTCCGGCTCCGCCTGACCTGGCACCGGGGACCGCACGTGCGGTTCGTGCCGCGGGGGCGCGAGGAGCTGACGCCGGCGGCGTGAGGGGCGCCGCTCGGGACTCGCCGCGGATCATCTCCGCCAGCAGGCTGTGCGTGTCCGCGTCCGCCGCCGCCACCAGGCCCGCGGTGCCCGACCCGGGCGGCCGGCCGTGGAGGTCCGTGACCACGCAGCCGGCCGCGCGGCACAGGGCGATTCCGGCGGCGAAGTGGACGCTGTCCGTCAGACCGGTGCCGTCGGTGACGTAGGCGGCCCGGCGGCCCGCCGCGACCCAGGCCAGGGCCAGGGTGGTGGACACGACCCTCGGACGGAAGCGGGCGACGAACCCCGGGTGCGCGAGGAGGTCCGTGGCGCGGAACCCGGGGGCACTCGGGAAGGGCGGGTCGAGGTTGACGTCCACGAGGGAGGTCGCCGCCGACGGCCGCAGCGGGGTGTCCAGGCCGTCGCGGTGGAGCCGGGCGGTCTGGCCGTCGGTGCGGAACACCTCGCCGCTGAAGGGATCGGCCACGGCCGCCGGACCGCCGAGGAGAGCCACGTTGACGGCGACGAGCATGTTGCCGACGGCGTAGTTGAGGGTGCCGCACAGGGGGTCGACCAGCCAGAGACGCCCGCTGCCGTCCGGGCCTCGCCGTCCGCCCTCCTCGCCGAGAACGGCGTCCTCCGGGCGGGCGGCGCGGATGACGTCCAGGACGGCTCGTTCGGACGCCACGTCGGCCGCCGTGGCGAAGTCCCCCGCTCCCTTGTCGATCCGGGCCTGCTCCTCGCCGTAGCCCTCGCGCACCGCCGCGGCGCCGGCCAGGGCGGCCGCCGTCGCCACCTCGAGATCGTCGGTCATGGTGCGGCAGCCTACCGATCTGGGATCGTGAGCGGATGAGACTCTTCGCCGCAGTCCTGCCGCCGCCGGGCGCCGCGGAGGAACTGGGCCGGCAGGTACGGGCGCTGCGGCGGCTCGCCGGGTCCGACACGCTGCGGTGGACCCGGCCGGACGGCTGGCACCTCACGCTCGCCTTCTACGGCGAGGTCCCCACCGAGACCGTGCCCGAGCTGGAGCGCCGGCTGGAGCGGGCGGCCGTGCGGAGCGCGCCGTTCCCGCTGGCCCTCGCCGGCGGCGGCAGCTTCGGCCGGGGCGGGACGCTGTGGGCCGGAGCCTCGGGGGACCTCGCCGCGCTGGGCAGGCTGGCCGAGCGGGCCCGGGCGGCCGGACGGCGGGCCGGAGCGGGCGGAGAGGAACACCGGCACTACCGGGCGCATCTCACACTGGCCCGGGGCAGGGACGACACCGATCTGCGGCCCTACGCCGACGCCCTCACCGAATTCGCCGGTACCGCCTGGACGGTGGGCGAACTCGTCCTCGTCCGCAGCCACCTGCCGGCCTCCGGCGTTCCCGGCGAGCGGCCCCGGTACGCCCCGGTCGCCCGCTGGGCACTGGGCGGGGCCCGTTAGGCTCGTCGTCGTGGACCCGAAAACCCGGAACCGGATCATGGCCGGTGCGCTCGTGCTGATGCTGGTGGTCGTCGCCGTGGCGGCGGCCGTCCACTGACGGCTGCCGCCCAGGGCCGCTCCGCGGGTAACCCCGTACGGAGCGGCCTTCTCGCTCGCCGCTACCAGGCGAACGCCTCCGGGGCGGGGCCCGGGCCGGGGAAGATCTCGTCCAGCCCGGTCAGCAGCTCCTCGCTGAGCTCCAGCTCCACCGCTCGCAGCGCCGAGTCGAGCTGCTCCCTGGTGCGCGGGCCGACGATGGGGCCGGTGACACCGGGCCGGGTGAGCAGCCAGGCGAGCGCGACCTCGCCGGGCTCCAGCCCGTGCTTGGCGAGCAGCTCCTCGTACGCCTCGATCCGGTTGCGTGTGGCCGTGTCCGCGAGGGCGTCGGCCGCGCGGCCGGAGGCGCGCCGTCCGCGCTCGGCCTCCTTGCGGATGACCCCGCCCAGCAGACCGCCGTGCAGCGGCGACCAGGGGATGACGCCGAGCCCGTAGTCCTGGGCAGCCGGGATCACCTCCATCTCGGCCCGCCGCTCGGCCAGGTTGTACAGGCACTGCTCGCTGACCAGGCCGAGGGTGTTGCCCCGGCGCAGCGCCGTCTCGTTGGCCTGGGCGATCTTGTAGCCGGGGAAGTTGGAGGAGCCGGCGTAGAGGATCTTGCCCTGGGTGACCAGGACGTCGACCGCCTGCCAGATCTCCTCGAACGGGGTGTTCCGGTCGATGTGGTGGAACTGGTAGATGTCGATGTAGTCGGTCCGCAGCCGCTTCAGGCTGGCGTCCACCGCGCGGCGGATGTTCAGCGCGGAGAGCTTGTCGAAGTTGGGCCAGACATCACCCTCCGCGCCCATGTTCCCGTAGACCTTGGTGGCCAGGACGGTCTTCTCGCGCCGTGCGCCGCCCTTCGCGAACCAGGTTCCGATGATCTCCTCGGTACGGCCCTTGTTCTCGCCCCAGCCGTACACGTTTGCGGTGTCGAAGTAGTTGATCTCCGCGTCCAGCGCCGCGTCCATGATCGCGTGGCTGTCCGCCTCGTCGGTCTGCGGCCCGAAGTTCATGGTCCCCAGCACCAGCCGGCTGACCTTCAGACCCGTACGTCCAAGCTGCGTGTACCTCATGCCCACCTAGCCAACGTCTTGGAGCGCGCTCTAGGCAAGCGGTGGGGCCGGTCGCGGGGGACGGGAGACGCCGGAACCCGGTCGGTCCGTTCACGCCGCGTACGGCTCCCCCAGCCCCCACGCCTCGTACATCGCCCCCGCGAAGGCCCCCGCGATCCGGTGCTCCCCGCTCGCGCTTGGATGCGTGCCGTCGTAGGTGTCGGTGTGGATGTCCCAGCCCTCCGGAGCCGAGGCCAGCAGCAGCGGTGAACGGGGTTCGTCCAGGTCGGCAACCGTCTTGGCGAGGAGGGTGTTGAAGAGGCCGACCTGTTCGGCGAAGGGGCCGTCGTCCTGGGCGCGTACGTTGGGGATGACCGGCAGCAGCACCATGCGCACGCGCGGACGCGCCTCGCGGGCCGCGGCCACGAACGCCCGCACGTTGGCGACCGTCTGCTCCGCGTTGGTGTAGAAGCCCAGGTCGATCAGCCCGAGGGAGACGAGCAGCACGTCGGCCCGGTGTGCCCGCACCGCCTCCCCGATCAGCGGAGCCATGTGCTGCCAGCCCTCGCCCCAGCCGGCGAGGTGGGCGCGCGGGAAGTCGGGGTCGGCGTACTCGTAGGAGCCGGGCTCCCCGGTGGCCTGGTCGTACAGCGTCTCGCGGGGACCGACGATCTGGAACGGGCCGCCGTACGTGCCGCGCAGGTGCCGCCACAGCCGGTAGCGCCACGTGTGTTCGCCCGCGCTCCCGATCGTCATGGAGTCACCTACGGGCATGAACCTGAGCATCCGCTCATGATGGCGGATCGCCGTACGGGCCCGCATCCGGGGCCCGTGTGAGGCCCAGCACCCGCGCTGAACGCCCGCGCCGGGTGGCAGTCTTGGACCATGCGCCGACCGTTCGCCCTGCTTGCCGGGGCCCTGCTCACGGGTGCCTGCGCCCTGCCCGCCCACGCCGCGGACGGGGACCGGGGGTTCACCATCGAGGACCCCAGGATCACCGAGTCCAGCGGCCTGGCCGCCTCCCACCTGCATCCGGGCGTCTACTGGACGCACAACGACAGCGACGACGGCCCGTACCTCTACGCCGTCGACAGCCGCACCGGCAGGACCGTCGCCACGCTCACCCTGCGCGGCATCGGCTCCCCGCGCGACGTGGAGGCGATCTCCGTCGGGCCGGACGGCCAGATCTACGTCGGCGACATCGGGGACAACTTCCACGGCCGCTGGCCCTACGTCTGGATCTACCGCCTGCCCGAGCCGAAGACCCTGAAGGACCAGACGGTCACGGCCACGCAGTACGTCGTGAAGTACTCCGACGGCCCCCGGGACGCCGAGTCGCTGGCCGTCCATCCCAGGACCGGCCGCGTCTACATCATCGACAAGAACGAGGACGGCGGGCACCTGTACGAGGGCCCCGCCCGGCTGTCGTCCTCCGGCACGAACATCTTCCGCCCGGTCGCCCCCCTCGACCTGTGGGCCACCGACGCGGCCTTCTCGCCGAACGGCGAACAGCTCGCCGTGCGCGGTTACTTCGGCGGTATCTCCTACGACTGGAACGGCGGCCGGATCAAGAAGCTGGACCGGCTGAACGTACCCCTCCAGGGGCAGGGCGAGTCCGTCAGCTACTCCGCCGACGGCACCAAGCTGATGTACGGCAGCGAGGGCGCGCGGAGCCAGGTGACGGCGCTGGACGCACCCGAGGGCGATGCTGTGGCCTCCAAGACGCCTACCGAAGGCGGGAGTTCGGCCTCGGGGGAGAAGGCCGGCGGGGTCGGCCTCAAGACCGGCGGCGTGCTCCTGGCCCTCGGCGCCGCCGCCGTCCTCGGCATGCGGATGATGCGGCGCAGGAGCTGAAGGCGAGGAAGGGGCGCCCGGTCGGCCGGGCGCCCCTTCCCACGTGCGCCGACAGGTTTCAGATCCGCTCGATCACGTAGTCGACGCACTTGGTGAGCGCCTCGACGTCGGCCGGGTCGATCGCCGGGAACATGGCGACGCGGAGCTGGTTGCGGCCGAGCTTGCGGTACGGCTCGGTGTCCACGATGCCGTTGGCGCGCAGCGCCTTGGCGACCGCGGCCGCGTCGATCTCGTCGGCGAAGTCGATCGTTCCGATGACCTGCGAACGCTGGGCCGGGTCGGTGACGAACGGCGTGGCGTGCTTCGACTCCTCCGCCCAGGTGTACAGCCGGGTCGAGGAGTCCTTGGTCCGGCCGGTGGCGAAGTCCAGCCCGCCCTGGCCGTTCAGCCATTCGAGCTGCTCGTTGAGCAGGAAGAGCGTGGCGAGCGCGGGGGTGTTGTACGTCTGGTTCTTGCGGGAGTTGTCGATCGCCGTGGGCAGGCTGAAGAACTCCGGGACGTGCCGGCCCGAGGCGTGGACCCGCTCGGCGCGCTCGATGGCGGCCGGGGAGAACACGCCGATCCACAGGCCGCCGTCGGAGGCGAAGGACTTCTGCGGCGCGAAGTAGTAGACGTCCGTCTCGGAGACGTCGACCGGGAGGCCGCCCGCGCCGGAGGTGGCGTCCACCAGGACGAGCGCGCCCTCGTCGGCACCGGCCACGCGCTTGATCGGCATGGCGACACCGGTGGAGGTCTCGTTGTGCGTGAACGCGTACACGTCCACGCCCGCCTCGGCGCTCGGCGCGGGGTGGGTGCCCGGATCGGAGGCGATGACGGTCGGGTCCGCCAGCCAGGGCGCGAGCCTCGCCGCCTTGGCGAACTTGGAGGAGAACTCGCCGAAGTTGAGGTGCTGGGACTTGTTCTCGATCAGCCCGTGGGTGGCGATGTCCCAGAAGGCGGTGGAGCCGCCGTTGCCGAGGACGACCTCGTAGCCGTCCGGGAGGGAGAACAGGGAGCTGATGCCTTCGCGGACCTGGCCCACCAGGTTCTTGACCGGCGCCTGCCGGTGGGAGGTGCCCAGCAGGGAACTGCCGGTCGCCGCGAGCGCGGCGAGCGCCTCCGTCCGCACCTTGGAGGGGCCCGCGCCGAAGCGTCCGTCGGCGGGCTTGATGTCAGCGGGGATCTCGATGTCGGCCACGAGTCGGAGCGTATCGGGTGCGCGAAACCGGACGAAGTCGTGTCCGTCGGATGAGACGACACCGCCGGCTCATGGACTTGTGTGGTCGTACGACGATCCGAGGAATGAGGGGCGCCTGTGGACAACTTTCGATGACGTTGCGTGATCGGATGCATGCTGGAGTCATGACCGATGGACGGGGTCGGACGGACGGGGGAACGGGCATGGGGATCGAGGACGTCGGCGGGCTGGCCGCCGAGCTGCGCCGGGCCGTGCGGGGCGAGGTCCGCTTCGACGCGACCGCGCGGGCGCTGACGACGATGGACGCGTCCAACTACCGGCGGGTCCCGCTGGGTGTGGTGGCTCCTCGGGACGCCGAGGACGTGGCGGCCGTGCTGGAGGTGTGCCGGGCGCGCGGAACACCGGTGGTCGCGCGCGGCGGGGGCACCTCCATCGCCGGGCAGGCGACGGGCACGGGGGTGGTGCTGGACTTCACCCGGCACATGAACGGCCTGCTGGAGCTGGACCCGGCCGGGCGTACCGCGAGGGTCCAGCCGGGGCTGGTGCTCGACCGGCTCCAGTCTGCGGCCGCCCCGCACGGGCTCCGCTTCGGCCCCGACCCCTCCACCCATGGGCGCTGCACGCTCGGCGGGATGATCGGCAACAACTCCTGCGGCGCCCACTCGGTGGCCTGGGGCACGACCGCCGACAGCGTGCGCGCGCTGTCCGTTCTCACCGCGCGCGGTGAGAGCCTGCGCCTCGGCCGGAACTGGTCGGGCGCGCCGCACGGACTGCGGACGCTGGTGGAGGGGGAGCTGGCCCGGCTGCGCACCGGCTTCCCCGAACTGCCCCGCCGTATCTCCGGGTACGCCCTGGACGCCCTGCTCCCCGAGCGCGGCGCCGACGTGGCCCGCTCCTTCTGCGGTTCCGAAGGCACGCTGGGCGTGCTCACGGAGGCCGTGGTGGACCTGGTGGAGAGACCGGCCGTCCAGGCGCTGGCCGTGCTGGGGTACGGCGGCGAGAGCGACGCCGCCGACGCGGCCGCCGGCCTGCTGCCGCACGGCCCGCTGACCGTGGAGGGCATGGCGGCCGACCTGATCCGGGCGCCGGCCGGCCTCCCTCGGGGCGGTGCGTGGCTGTTCGTGGAGACGGGCGGCGCCTCGGAGGGGGAGGCGAGGGCCCGCGCGGAGGCGGTCGTGCGCGCGGCCGACGTGGTGGACGCGCTCGTGGTGACCGACCCCGCCGCCCAGCGTGTCCTGTGGCGGCTGAGGGAGGACGCGAGCGGCACGGCGACCCGGATGCCGGACGGCACGGAGGCGTGGCCCGGCTGGGAGGACTGCGCGGTACCGCCGGCCAGGCTCGGCGCCTACCTGCGCGACTTCCGCGCCCTCCTCACCGCCCACGGCCTGCGCGGCGCTCCCTACGGCCACTTCGGCGAGGGCTGCGTCCACGTCCGCATCGACTTCGACCTGCTCACCGGGGAGGGTGTGAGCCGGTTCCGCCGCTTCTCCGAGGAACAGGCCGACCTGGTGGTCTCCCACGGCGGTTCCCTGTCCGGGGAGCACGGCGACGGGCAGGCCCGCGCGGAACTGCTGCCGCGGATGTACGGCGGCGGGACGGTGGCGCTGTTCGAGCGGGCCAAGGCGGTGTGGGACCCCGACGACCTGCTGAACCCGGGCATGCTGGTCCGCCCGGCCCGCCTGGACGACAACCTCCGCTTCGCGGTACTGCCCCGCCGCCCGGTGGACGTCGTCTTCGGTTACCCGCACGACGACGGAGACTTCCGCGCGGCCGTCCGCCGGTGCGTCGGCGTCGCGAAGTGCCGTACGGAATCGGCGGGCGGGTCCGCGGTGATGTGTCCTTCGTTCCGGGCGACCGGCGAGGAGGAGCACTCCACGCGGGGCCGGGCGCGGCTGCTGCACGAGATGCTCGCGGGCGAGGTGATCACCGGCGGCTGGCGCTCGACCGAGGTCCGGGACGCCCTCGACCTCTGTCTGTCCTGCAAGGGCTGCCGCTCGGACTGCCCGGTCGGCGTCGACATGGCCACCTACAAGGCGGAGTTCCTGCACCACCACTACGCGGGCCGGCTGCGCCCCGCCGCCCACTACAGCCTGGGCTCGCTGCCGGTGTGGCTGCGGTGGGTGGCGCGTGCGCGGGCGGCGCCGCTGGTCAACCGGCTCGCCGCGGTGGGGCCGCTGGCCCGGCTGGGGAAACGGGTGGGCGGGATCGCCCGGGAGCGGGAGGTTCCCCCGCTGGCGCCGGGGACGTTCAGCCGGTGGTGGCGGGCGCGGCCGCCGGCGCCGGAGAACGGCGGCCCGGGACGACTGGTCGTGCTGTGGCCGGACACCTTCACCGAGCACCTGTCGCCGTCCGTGGGGCAGGCGGCGGTTCGGGTGCTGGAGGCGGCCGGGCTGCGGGTGGCGCTGCCGCCTACCCTGCTGCCGGGCAGGCGCCCGGTGGGGGACGGCACCTCACGCGCGCCGACCGCGCTGCTCCGGGCCCGCCGCGCCCAGGTCTGCTGCGGGCTCACCTACCTCTCCACCGGCCGCCTGGACCGGGCCCGCGCGGTACTGCGCCGAACGCTGGACCTCATGGAACCGGTACTGGATGCCGGAGTCCCGGTCGTCGTCCTGGAACCGAGCTGCGCGGCGGCCCTGCGTGCGGACCTCCCCGAACTCCTGCCCGACGATCCGCGCGCCCCCCGCCTTGCCGCCGCCGTCCACACCTTCGCGGAAACCCTGGGCCGGTACGCCCCCCACTGGACCCCGCCCGCGCTGGGCCGCCCGGTCGCCGGCCAGACCCACTGCCATCAGCACGCCGTACTCGGCGACACCGCCGACCGCGACCTCCGCGCCGCCGCCGCCCTCACCGGCCCCCTGAGCGGCGGCTGCTGCGGACTGGCCGGCAACTTCGGCTTCGAGCGCGGCCATTTCGAGATCTCCCGGACCTGCGCGGAGGACCAACTCCTGCCCGCCCTGCGCTCCGCGTCCGAGGACACGGAGATCCTGGCGGACGGCTACTCCTGCCGGACGCAGGTGGAGCAACTGACCGGGATACGGGCCCGGCATCTGGCGGAGGTGCTGGCGGCGGGGCTGGAGAGGGAGGAGCGGGACTGAGCGGGGAGGGCGGGCGCCGGGCGCGGTGCCGCCCTGCGGACAGGTGTGGCGGATGCGGGACGTCGGCGGTGATTCGGGGCCGGGGACGGGAGGCCAGAACCATAGGGTGACCGGATCCGCCTGCGCGAAGGAGTCCTCCGTATGACCCTCACCCTGCGCCCTGTCAGCCGGGCCGAGCACCTGGCCTTCGTGGGATCGCGGCCCTCGGTCAGCCATATGCAGGTGCCGTCCTGGGGGGAGGTGAAGCCTAACTGGCGGGCGGAGAGCCTGGGGTGGTTCGACGGGGACGGGCGGCTCGTGGGCGCCGGGCTGGTGCTGCTGCGGCCGTTGCCCAAGGTGAGGCGGTATCTGGCGTATCTGCCGGAGGGGCCGGTGATCGACTGGCACGCGGACGGCCTGGAGCGCCGGCTCGAACCGATGCTGGCGTACCTCAAGTCACGCGGGGCGTTCTCGGTGAAGATCGGCCCGCCGGTGGTGGCCAGGCGCTGGAGCCCGGAGGCGGTCAAGGCCGCCATCGCCGACCCCGCCGCGCACCGGCTCCGGGACGCCGTGCCGACCTGGCAGGACCCCCGCGCCCAGGCCCTCGCCGAGCGGTTGCGCGCCATGGGCTGGCGGCAGAGCGAACCGGACGCGGAGGAGGGCTTCGCGGCGGGGCAGCCCCGGTACGTGTGCCAGGTGCCGTTCGCCGGGCGGTCGCTGGAGGAGATCCACGGCGGGCTCAACCAGCAGTGGCGGCGCAACATCAAGAAGGCCGAGAAGGCGGGCGTGAAGGTGGTGCGCGGCGGCGTGGACGACCTGCCGGTGTTCTACGAGCTGTACCGCGAGACGGCCGAGCGCGACCGTTTCATCCCGCGCCCCCTCGCGTACTTCCAGCGGATGTGGACCGCGCTCGCCGACGAGGACCCCGACCGCATGCGGCTGTACCTCGCCCACCACGACGGGGAGGTGCTGGCGGCGGCGACGATGCTGATCGTGGGCAGCCACATCTGGTACTCGTACGGCGCCTCCACCGCCCGCAGGCGGGAGGTCCAGCCCAACAACGCCATGCAGTGGCGGATGATGACCGACGCCCACGCGCTGGGCGCGCACGTCTACGACTTCCGGGGCATCACCGACACCCTGGAGGAGTCCAACCACCTGCTCGGCCTGCTCCGCTTCAAGGTCGGCGCGGGCGGCGAGGCGGTGGAGTACGTGGGGGAGTGGGACTTCCCGCTGAACAGGGTGCTGCACAAGGCGTTCGACCTGTACATGGCGCGCCGCTGAGGGGCCGGTCCGCCGGGGCTCGGCCTCAGCGTCCAGGACACCGGCTGCGTACAGTGGCATGAGGGTTCACACACCTGACGGAGGTCCACTACCGTGGACCGGGAAGTGCATCGAGGTGTACGCATGACGCCCGCTCCCGCCGCTCCCCAGGACAGCCCGTGACCTCCGTCCGTACCTCCACCCCGGCCAAGACCCCCACCACCCCGGGCTCCCCCGGCCGGTTCGGCTCGCTGGGGCCGGTCGGGCTGGTGCTGGCGGGCGGCATATCGGTCCAGTTCGGCGGGGCGCTCGCGGTGACGCTGATGCCCCGCGCCGGCGCGCTCGGCGTGGTCACGCTGCGGCTGGTCGCGGCGGCCGTCGTGCTGCTGGTGGTGTGCCGTCCCGGGCTGCGGGGGCACTCCCGCACCGACTGGGGGACGGTGATCGTCTTCGGTCTCACCATGGCCGGGATGAACGGCCTCTTCTACCAGGCGGTCGCCCGTGTCCCGCTCGGCGTCGCGGTCACTCTGGAGGTCCTCGGGCCGCTCGCCCTGTCCGTCCTCGCCTCCCGCCGTGCGATCAACGCCGTATGGGCGGCCCTCGCCCTGGCGGGCGTCTTCCTGCTGGGCGGCGGCGGATTCAGCGGACTCGACCCGCTGGGCGTCGGCTTCGCCCTGTCGGCGGGCGTGATGTGGGCGGCGTACATCGTCTTCAGCGCCCGTACGGGCCGCCGTTTCCCCCAGGCCGACGGGCTGGCTCTTGCGATGGGCGTGGCCGCGCTGGTGTTCCTCCCGCTGGGTGTCGTCGACGCGGGCACCCGTCTGCTGAACCCCACCACCATCGCCCTTGGTTCGGCGGTCGCCCTGCTCTCCTCGGTCCTCCCGTACACCCTCGAACTCCTCGCGCTGCGCCGCCTCCCCGCTCCCACCTTCGCCATCCTGATGAGCCTCGAGCCGGCCGTGGCGGCCACGGCCGGATTCCTCGTCCTGCACCAGACCCTCTCCCTGACCCAGGCCGCCGCTATCGCGCTGGTCATCGCGGCGAGCATCGGCGCGGTCCGCACGCAGACGCGACTGGTGGCGCCGCCGGCGCCGGAGGCGTAGGCACGCCGTTCGGTCGGCGGGGGTTCCGGGTGCTGCCCGGTGAGCGGGGGCGCCGGTCACTCGTGCCTCCCCCCAAGGTCGTGCTCGGCGCCGTCGCGCGGGTGCTCCGAGTACCGCCCCCGCCGCCGGTGTCGCGGGCCCGAGCCGGGTCCGGCGGACACCGGAAGCCGGCCTGGAGCGCGCCTCTGCCGCCCGGTGTGCCTGCCTCCGCGAGCCCGATGAAGCCGAGGGCGGTCGGCACCGGGCAGAGACTCGCGTACGCGCGGCGGGCCTTGTCGGAGGCGGGTTCACCGGACGGCTGATCGCCGGCTCAGCTCGCCGCCCCGACCAGCCGTAGCGCCTCCCGGGTGTTGTGTTCCGCGATGCCCCGCATGGCGTCCCGGTGGGGGAAGTCGCCGGCCAGGAGCCGGAGGGGGCCTGCCACCAGGGAGAGGTGGAGGGCGACGGTGTGGAGGGCGAGGCGGGTGGGATCCAGGGTGGGCCGGGCGAGTGGGGCGTAGCGGGGGCCGAAGCGGAGGCGCAGGTAGGCGTGTTCCTGTTCCGGGTCGGCATGGGTGAGGGACTCGATGTCGATCAGGACGGGGTGGGCGTCGGGGGTGAGGAGGATGTGGTCGGGGCCCAGTTCGCCGTGGACCAGGGAGTGGGTGGCTCGGGGGGTCAGCGCTGCGTGCAGTTCGTGTAGGCGGTCGGCCAGGGCGGTGGCCGCCGCCTCGATACGGGGCTCGCGGGCTGCCGCCTCGGTGAGATCCTCGAGGGCGCGGGTCAGGGTCACGTCCTCGCCGACGTGGTCCGCCGGTGAGGTGTGCGCGGCCATGTGGTCCAGAGCCACGGCCAGCCTCGCCAGGGCCTTCGCCGCTCGGGGCGGGTCGGTCGTGAAGGCCGTCTCCAGGGAGTCGCCCGGGATGTCCTCCACCAGGGCCAGATCGTCGGGCTCGGACGCGTACAGGACGTGTGGGGTACGCACACCGGTCGCCTGGAGAGTGTGGTGTGCGGACAGGAACGGAGCCAGGCCCGAGGGGTGGGGTGTCAGCACACTCGGCCAGTAGTTCTCCTGGGGGGCCCAGCTGTAGGCGATCACGGTCGGCGGGGCGCAGGCCCCGGCCAGGGCCAACCGGTACACGCCCTTCTTCGAGCCACCGCGCAGCCGTTCCACACCGGTGACCCGGCAGCCCGGACCCAGCCCCTTTCCCACCAGTCGTCGCAGCTCCGAGGGATCCGTGAGTGTGCGCATCCGGCGAACCTAGCCGGAAGAGCCGCCACGGGCGCACCTGTTTTCCGGCACCTCGCTCTGCCAAATTAATGCAAGCACGCTTGATTGTTTCTGCCCCCGCTGCCATGCTCCTGCGCATGTCCGATCCGACGCCCGTCTTCGACGACCTGCGTGAGGAAAGCCGGGAACTCGACCTGCTCGTGGCCGAGTTGACCGAGAGCGAGTGGGTATGCGCGACGCCCGCTCCCCGCTGGAGCATCGCCCACCAGATCGCCCATCTGCACTGGACCGACCGCGCCGCCCTGCTCGCCATGAGCGATGCGGCGGCCTTCCGGACGTTCGCCGAACAGGCGCTCACCACACCCGACTCCTTCGTGGACGAGGGTGCGGAGGAAGGCGTCCGCCTCGGCCGGGTCGAACTGCTCGCCCGCTGGCGCAACGGCCGGCAGGAGCTGGACCGCGCCCTGCGGGAGGCGGCCGCACGGCACACCCGGTTCCCCTGGTTCGGGCCGCCCATGTCGGCCGCCTCCATGGCAACCGGCCGGCTCATGGAGACCTGGGCCCACGGCCAGGACGTGGCCGACGCCCTGGGTGTGGTGCGCGCACCCACCGACCGGCTCCGGCATGTGGTCCGCATCGGTGTGCGGGCCCGGAACTTCGCCTTCGCGGTTCGGGGACTGCCCGCGCCGGAGGACGAGTTCCGCGTCGAGGTCCACGCCCCCTCGGGCGAACTGTGGACCTACGGCCCCGAAGGCGCCGCGCAACGGGTCACCGGTCCCGCGGTCGATCTCTGCCTGCTCGTGACCCAGCGCGCCCACCGCGCCGACCTCGCCCTGACCGCCGTCGGCCCGGACGCCGACCGCTGGCTGGACATCGCCCAGGCCTTCGCGGGCCCGCCCGGCACCGGACGCGACCCCAGGGAAGCCGCGCCCGAGGCGACCGCGCCCGAGGCGGCCGCGCCCGAGGAGCCCGCCCGGTGACGGCGACCCCCCTGCGCATCGGCAACTTCTCCGGCTTCTACGGCGACCGGTCCAGCGCCCTGCGCGAGATGCTCACCGGCGGCGAGGTCGACGTCCTCACCGGGGACTACCTCGCCGAGCTGACCATGCTCATCCTCGGCCGCGACCGGCTGAAGGACCCCGGCGCCGGGTACGCCCGTACCTTCGCGCGCCAGGTCGAGGACTGCCTTGGCCTCGCCCAGGAGCGCGGGGTGCGGATCGTCACCAACGCGGGCGGGCTCAACCCGGCCGGACTGGCCGACAGGGTAAGGGAGTTGGCGGAAAGGCTCGGGATACCCTTACGGGTCGCGCACGTCGAGGGGGACGACCTCACCGCCGCGTACCCCGGCACCCTCGCCGCCCACGCCTACCTCGGCGGCTTCGGGATCGCGGAGTGCCTGCGGGCGGGGGCCGACGTGGTGATCACCGGGCGGGTGACCGACGCCGCGCTCGTCACCGGGCCCGCCGCCGCGCACTTCGGATGGGGCCCCGGGGACCACGACCAGCTCGCCGGTGCCGTCGTCGCCGGGCATCTGCTGGAGTGCGGGACCCAGGTCACGGGCGGCAACTACGCCTTCTTCCAGGACGGCGACGTACGCCGTCCCGGCTTTCCGCTGGCCGAGATCCACGCCGACGGCAGCAGTGTCGTGACCAAGCATCCCGGCACCGGTGGCTTCGTCGACACCGGTACGGTCACGGCCCAGCTGCTGTACGAGACGGGGGGCGCCCGGTACGCCGGGCCCGATGTCACCGCCCGGCTGGACACGGTACGGCTCCGCCCGGACGGGCCGGACCGGGTGCGGATCGAGCCGGTGCGCGGTGAGGCGCCCCCGCCCACGCTCAAGGTCGGCCTCAACCGGCTCGGCGGCTTCCGCAACGAGGTCGCCTTCGTCCTCACCGGTCTCGACATCGAGGCCAAGGCGGAGCTGGTCCGGGACCAGATGGACGCCACGCTGGCCAAGGCGGAACCGCAAGAGGTGCGCTGGGAGCTGGCCCGCACCGACCGGGCCGACGCAGGCACGGAGGAGACGGCCAGCGCGCTGCTCCGGCTGGTCGTACGGGACCCCGATCCCGAGGTGGTCGGGCGGCGCCTGAGCGGGGCCGCGATCGAGCTGGCGCTCGCCAGTTACCCCGGCTTCCATGTGCTGGCGCCCCCGGGGAAAGGATCGCCCTATGGGGTGTTCGACCACGTGGCTGTACCCCATGGTGCCGTCGACCATGTGGCCGTCCTCCACGACGGGCGCCGTATCGAGGTGGGCGGTCCGAGTGAGACGCTCCCGCTCGACGAAGTGCCAGAACCCGGACTGCCCCAGCCCCTGCGTGTGGGCGGCACCCGCCGCGCTCCCCTCGGGCATGTGGCCGGGGCCCGTAGCGGGGACAAGGGAGGGGACGCCAACGTCGGCGTCTGGGCCCGCTCCGCCGACGCCTGGCGCTGGCTCGCCCACGAGCTGACCGTCGAGCGCTTCCGGGACCTGATCCCCGAGGCCCGCGACCTCCCGGTCACCCGGCACGTCCTGCCCGGACTCCGCGCCCTGAACTTCGTCGTCACCGGCGTCCTCGGCGCCGGCGTGGCCGCCCAGCACCGCTTCGACCCCCAGGCCAAGGCCCTCGGCGAGTGGCTCCGCTCCCGGCACCTCGACATCCCGGAGGAACTGCTGTGACGCCCCGGACTGCGCGACCCTCCGGCACCCCGACCCCCCGTCCCGGAGGCACGCCGTGACCCTCCTTCCCAGCACCCTCGATCCGGCCGCCCCGGAGTACCGGGCCAACCGCGACACCATGCTCGCCAAGCTCGCCGAGCTGGAGTCGGAGCACGCCAAGGCGCTCGCGGGCGGCGGCGACAAATATGTGGCCCGGCACCGCAAGCGGGGCAAGCTGCTCGCCCGCGAGCGCGTCGAGCTGCTGCTCGACCCCGACACGCCGTTCCTGGAACTGTCCCCGCTGGCCGCCTGGGGCAGCGACTACACCGTCGGCGCCTCCCTGGTCACCGGCATCGGCGTGGTCGAGGGAACCGAGTGCCTGATCACCGCCAACGACGCGACCGTGCGCGGCGGCGCGAGCAACCCGTGGAGCCTGAAGAAGGCCCTGCGGGCCAACGAGATCGCGCGGGCCAACCGGCTCCCGGTCATCAGTCTGGTCGAGTCCGGCGGAGCCGACCTTCCCTCGCAGAAGGAGATCTTCATCCCCGGCGGGGCGATCTTCCGGGACCTGACCCGGCTGTCGGCCGAGGGCATCCCGACCGTGGCGGTGGTGTTCGGCAACTCCACGGCGGGCGGGGCCTACGTCCCCGGCATGTCCGACCACGTGATCATGGTCAAGGAGCGCGCGAAGGTGTTCCTCGGCGGCCCGCCACTGGTGAGGATGGCGACCGGCGAGGAGAGCGACGACGAGTCGCTGGGGGGAGCCGAGATGCACGCCCGCACCTCCGGCCTGGCCGACTACTTCGCGGTGGACGAGCGCGACGCGGTCCGGCAGGCGCGCAGGGTGGTCGCACGGCTCAACCACCGCAAGGCGTACGCCGATCCGGGCTTCGCCGAGCCGCCCGAGTACGACCCCGAGGAACTGCTCGGCATCGTCCCCGGCGACCTGCGCACCCCCTTCGACCCGCGTGAGGTGATCGCCCGCCTGGTCGACGCCTCCGACTTCGACGAGTTCAAGCCGCTGTACGGCACGAGCCTGGTCACCGGCTGGGCCGAGCTGCACGGCTACCCCGTCGGCGTCCTCGCCAACGCGCGCGGGGTGCTGTTCAGCGAGGAGTCGCAGAAGGCGGCGCAGTTCATCCAGCTCGCCAACCGGCGCGACGTCCCGCTGCTGTTCCTGCACAACACCACCGGCTACATGGTCGGCAAGGAGTACGAGCAGGGCGGCATCGTCAAGCACGGCTCGATGATGATCAACGCGGTCAGCAACTCGAGGGTGCCCCACCTGTCCGTCCTCATGGGCGCGTCCTACGGCGCCGGCCACTACGGCATGTGCGGCCGTGCCTACGACCCCCGCTTCCTCTTCGCCTGGCCCAGCGCCAAGTCGGCCGTCATGGGCCCGCAGCAGCTCGCCGGCGTGCTGTCGATCGTGGCCCGCCAGTCGGCCCTGGCCAAGGGACAGCCGTACGACGAGGAGGGGGACGCCGCCCTGCGGGCGATGGTCGAGGGGCAGATCGAGTCGGAGTCGCTCCCCATGTTCCTGTCCGGGCGGCTCTACGACGACGGCGTCATCGACCCCCGCGACACCCGAACCGTCCTCGGCCTGTGCCTGTCCGCCATACACACCGCTCCCTACGAGGGCGCCCGTGGCGGCTTCGGCGTCTTCCGGATGTGAGGCCCATGATTTCCACCCTGCTCGTCGCCAACCGCGGCGAGATCGCCTGCCGTATCTTCCGCACCTGCGCCGAACTGGGCATACGCACGGTCGCCATACATTCCGACGCGGATGAGGGTGCGCTGCACACGCGTGTGGCCGACACAGCAGTACGGCTGCCGGGCGCGGCGCCCGCCGAGACGTATCTGCGCGGCGACCTCGTCGTGAAGGCCGCCCTCGCGGCCGGCGCGGACGCCGTGCACCCCGGTTACGGCTTCCTCTCCGAGAACGCCGACTTCGCCCGCGCGGTGCGGGACGCCGGGCTCTGCTGGATCGGGCCCCCGCCCGAGGCGATCGAGGCGATGGCGTCCAAGACGCGCGCCAAGCAACTGATGGGTCTCGCACCGCTGGACGCGGAGGACGTCACCGCAGCCGACCTGCCCGTACTGGTGAAGGCGGCGGCGGGCGGCGGCGGTCGCGGCATGCGCGTCGTCCGCGATCTCGCCGCACTGCCCGGTGCGCTGCAGGACGCCCGCGCGGAGGCGGCGAGCGCGTTCGGGGACGGCGAGGTGTTCGTGGAGCCGTACCTGGAGAACGGCCGCCACGTCGAGGTGCAGGTCCTCGCCGACACCCACGGCACCGTGTGGACCCTCGGCACCCGCGACTGCTCGCTCCAGCGCCGGCACCAGAAGGTCGTGGAGGAAGCCCCCGCGCCCGGCCTGCCGCCCGTGCTCACCGAGCAGTTGTACGCGCTCGCCGAGCGGGCGACGCGTGCCGTGTCCTACGAGGGCGCGGGCACCGTGGAGTTCCTGGTGGCCGACGGCCGCGCCCACTTCCTGGAGATGAACACCCGCCTCCAGGTGGAGCACCCCGTCACCGAGGCGGTGTTCGGCCTCGACCTGGTCGCCGAGCAGATCCGCGTAGCGGAAGGCCACGTCCTCCCCGCCGGGCCGCCGGCCCCGCGCGGCCACGCCGTCGAGGTCCGCCTCTACGCCGAGGACCCGGCGCGCGGCTGGGCCCCGCAGACGGGCACCCTGCACCGCTTCACCGTGCCGGACGGGGTACGGCTGGACACCGGCTGCGCGGACGGCGACACCATCGGCGTGCACTACGACCCGATGCTCGCCAAGGTCATCGCGCACGCCCCCACCCGCACCGAGGCGGTCCGCGGACTGGCCGGCGCCCTGGAGCGGACCGCGCTGCACGGCCCGGTCACCAACCGCGACCTGCTGGTCCGCTCGCTGAGGCACCCCGAGTTCACCGAAGCCCGTATGGACACCGGCTTCTACGACCGGCACCTCGCCGCCCTCACCGAGTCCGCCCCCGACCCGTACGCCCCCCTCGCGGCGGCCCTGGCGGACGCCCACGGCCGGTCCCGCTTCGGCGGCTGGCGCAACGTCCCCTCGGGCCCGCAGGTGAAGCGGTACGCGATGGCGGGACAGGAGCACGAGGCCGCCTACCGCCACACCCGCACCGGCCCGCTGGCGGACGGCGTCCGCGTGGTGCACACGGCACCGCACCTGGTCGTCCTCGAAGTCGACGGCGTGCAGCGGAAGTTCGAGATCGCCCGCTACGGCGACCAGGTGCATGTGAACGCCACCGCGCTCACCGCCCTGCCCCGTTTCCCCGACCCCGTCACCGAACACGCCCCCGGCTCCCTCCTGGCCCCCATGCCCGGCACGGTCGTCCGCCTGGCGGAGGGACTCGGCGAGGGCGCCGAGGTGAGGACGGGCCAGCCCCTGATCTGGCTGGAGGCGATGAAGATGGAACACCGGATCACCGCCCCCACGGACGGCACGTTGACGGCGCTCCCGGCGGCGGTGGGCCGCCAGGTGGAGATGGGCGCCCTCCTGGCCGTCGTCGAGCCGGCGCAACCCTCAGGCGCGGGGAACCGCGCGAGCCACCACCGAGCACTCGCACCAGAAGGGGACAGAAGTGACCAATCTCATCGAAAGTGAAGAACACCAGGCCCTCCGCGAAGCGGTCTCCGCCCTCGGCAGGCGCTACGGCCGCGACTACCTCACCCGAGTCATAGCGGAGGGCCGCTATCCCACCGAACTCTGGCAGGACGCCGCCAAGCTGGGCTACCTCGGCGTCAACCTCCCGGAGGAGTACGGCGGCGGAGGCGGCGGCATAGCCGAACTCTCCATCGTCCTGGAGGAGCTGGGCGCCTCGGGAGCCCCCCTCCTCATGCTCGTCGTCTCCCCGGCCATCTGCGGCACGGTGATCTCCCGCTTCGGCACCGAGGACCAGAAGCGCACCTGGCTCCCCGGCCTCGCCGACGGCACCAGGCTGATGGCCTTCGGCATCACCGAGCCCGACGCCGGCTCCAACTCGCACCGCATCACCACCACCGCCCGCAGGGACGGCGACGACTGGCTGCTCACCGGCCGGAAGGTCTTCATCTCCGGGGTGGACCACGCCGACGCCGTCCTCGTCGTCGGCCGCACCGAGGACGCCCGCACCGGCAGGCTCAAGCCCTGCCTGTTCATCGTTCCGCGTGACGCCGAGGGCTTCACCCGCAGCCCGATCGACATGGAGCTGAGCGCCGCCGAGAAGCAGTGGGAACTGGTCCTGGACGACGTACGGCTGCCCGCCGACGCGCTGGTCGGTGGGGGCGCCTCCCACGCTTTCGGCAGTGGGGGAGAGGACGCCGGGCTGCTCCAGCTCTTCGCCGGGCTGAACCCGGAGCGGGTCATGACGGCCGCGTTCGCCATCGGGATGGGCCGGTACGCCGTCGGCAGGGCGCTGGAGTACGCCCGTGAGCGCACCGTCTGGAAGACCCCGATCGGCGCCCACCAGGCCATCGCGCACCCCCTCGCGCAGGCCCACATCGACCTGGAGCTGGCCAGGCTGATGATGCAGAAGGCCGCGCTCCTGTACGACGCCGGGGACGACATCGGCGCGGGCGAGGCGGCCAACATGGCGAAGTACGCGGCGGGGGAGGCGTGCGTACGGGCCGTCGACCAGGCCGTGCACACCCTCGGCGGCAACGGCCTGACCCGCGAGTTCGGGCTCGCCTCGCTGATCGTCGCCGCACGGGTGGCGCGGATCGCCCCGGTGAGCCGGGAGATGATCCTCAACTACGTCTCCCACCAGAGCCTCGGCCTGCCCAAGTCGTACTAGGGGGTGTCTTGTCGATCACGCCGGGCTCGCGGCGTCCGGCGAACCCTTCCGGTCACAGCACTAGCGCACGACGTTCGGAGGAACCGTGTTCCACAGCCCGTACGCCGAGGTACCGCCGGTCGAAGAGCCCATCCACGACGCCGTCCTGGGCCGGGCCGCCGCCCACGGCGACCGGCCCGCGCTGATCGACGGTGTGGACGGCACCACCCTCACCTACGCCCAACTCGACCAACTGCACCGGAGACTGGCCGCGGCACTCGCGGAGGCCGGGGTGCGCAAGGGTGACGTACTCGCCCTGCACAGCCCCAACACCGTCGCCTACCCGCTCGCCTTCTACGCGGCCACCCGCGCGGGTGCCACCGTCACCACCGCGCATCCGCTGCACACCCCCGAGGAGCTGGCCAAGCAGCTCGCGGACAGCTCGGCCCGCTGGCTGATCACCGTCTCCCCGCTGCTGCCGGCCGCCCGCAGGGCCGCAGAACTCGCCGGAGGCATAAGGGAGATATTCGTCTGCGACCAGGCACCCGGACACCGCTGCCTGACCGAGCTGCTCGCCACCGGCGCCCCCGAGCCGGACGTGGCGGTGGACCCCGCCGAGGACGTCGCGGTACTGCCGTACTCCTCGGGCACCACCGGCATGCCCAAGGGCGTGATGCTGACCCACCGGCAGATCGCCACCAACCTGGCCCAACTGGAGCCCGCCGTCACGGTGGAGCCCGGTGAACGCATCCTCGCGGTGCTGCCGTTCTTCCACATCTACGGCCTGACCGCCCTGATGAACGCGCCCCTGCGCAACGGCGCCACCGTGGTCGTGCTGCCCCGCTTCGAGCTGGACACCTTCCTCGCGGCGATCGAGACCCACCGCATCACCGGCCTCTACGTCGCCCCGCCGATCGTGCTCGCCCTCGCCAAACACCCCTCGGTGACCCGGTACGACCTCTCCTCGCTGCGGTATGTGATCAGCGCCGCCGCCCCGCTGGACGGGGCACTCGCCGCGGCCTGCGCCGAACGGCTCGGGCTGCCGCCGCTGGGCCAGGCGTACGGCATGACGGAGCTGTCGCCCGGCACCCATGTCGTCCCGCTCGCCCACCTGCGCGACGCGCCGCCCGGCACGGTCGGCCGGCTCGTCGCCGGCACCGCGATGCGGATCGTCTCCCTGGACGACCCCGGCAGGGACCTCGGCCCCGGCGAGCGCGGCGAGATCCTGATCCGGGGCCCGCAGATCATGAAGGGCTACCTCGGGCGGCCCGACGCCACCAGCGCGACGATCGACGCCGACGGCTGGCTGCACACCGGGGACGTCGGCCAGGTGGACGACGAGGGCTGGCTGTTCGTGGTGGACCGGGTGAAGGAACTCATCAAGTACAAGGGGTTCCAGGTGGCCCCCGCCGAACTGGAGGCCCTCCTGCTCACCCACCCCGGCATCGCGGACGCCGCCGTGATCGGCGTCGTCGACGAGGACGGCAACGAGACCCCGCACGCCTTCGTCGTCCCCCGGCCCGCCGCGCCTGAGCTGACCGCCGAGGACGTGATGCGGTACGCGGGAGAGCGCGTCGCGCCGTACAAGCGGGTGCGCGGCGTCACCTTCACCGACCGGATCCCCCGTGCCGCCTCCGGCAAGATCCTGCGCCGGGAGCTGCGCCCGTGAGCCGCGTCGGACGCACCCGCGACCGTGCCGTGGAGACGCTCAGCCTGGACTCCCCGGACACCCGCAACGCCCTCTCCGCACCGCTCGTCGCGGAACTGGCCGACGCCCTGGCCGAGTGCGGGAGGGACCCCGGTGTGCGGGCGGTCGTGCTCACCCACACCGGCAACACCTTCTGCGCCGGTGCCGACCTGCGCGACCCGCCCCGCCCGGACGCCCTGGTGGGCCTGCTGCGCCGGCTCGTGGAACTGCCCAAGCCGGTGGTCGCCCGGATCACCGGGCACGTCCGCGCGGGCGGGCTCGGGCTGGCCGGCGCCTGCGACATCGCGGCCGCCTCGGCAGGGGCCACGTTCGCCTTCACCGAGGTCCGCATCGGGGTGGCCCCGGCCGTGATCTCCCTGCCGCTGCTGCCGCGCGCCGACCCGCGCGCGCTGGCCCGCCACTACCTCACCGGCGAGCGCTTCGGTCCCGCCGAGGCGGTGCGGCTCGGGCTGCTCACGCTCAGCGGCGAGGACGTGGACGAGGCCCTCGCCCCCGTTCTGGACGGCCTGCGCCGTTCCTCGCCCGAGGCCCTGGCCGCGACGAAGGAGCTGCTCACGGCTAGGGTGCTGGAGACGTTCGACCGGGACGCGGACCGGTTCACCGCGCTCTCGGCCCGGCTGTTCTCCGCCCCCGAGGCGCGGGAGGGGATGACGGCCTTCCTGGAAAGACGGGATGCGGCATGGGTGGTGTGAGTACGGCGGAACGCGACCGCGTACCCAAGCAGGACCGCAGCCGGGCCACCCGGCTGCGGCTGCTGGAGGCCGCCGTGGCCTGCCTCGCCGAGCGCGGCTGGGCGGGCTCCACGGTCGCGGTCGTCGCCGAGCGCGCGGGTGTCTCGCGGGGCGCGGCCCAGCACCACTTCCCCACCCGGGAGGACCTCTTCACGGCCGCCGTCGAGTACGTCGCGGAACGGCGCTCCACCGCCTTGCGCGACCTGTTCCCGGACGGCCCGGGCGACCGCGGGGCCGTGGTGTCCGCCCTGGTCGGCCTGTACACCGGGCCGCTCTTCCGGGCCGCGCTCCAGCTCTGGGTGGCCGCCGCGAACGAGGAGCAGTTGCGCGGCCCGGTGACCGAGCTGGAGGCCCGCGTAGGCCGGGAGAGCCACCGGATAGCCGTGGAGCTCCTCGGCGCCGACGAGTCCCGGCCCGGTGTGCGCGAGAGCGTGCAGGGCCTGCTCGACATGGCGCGCGGCCTGGGCCTCGCCACCCTGCTCACCGACGACACCGCCCGCCGTGAGCGCGTCGTGGCCCAGTGGGCGGCGCTGCTGGACGACGCCCTCGGCCAGGGTCAGTGATCTGCTTCACACTCGAAATCGAAGGCCCGCAGTACTCTGGGTCCATGCTTCCGATGCTCGTTCGACGCCGCCACGTGGACTTCGTGCGCGTCACGAGCATGGGCTGTCGGCGCTCCGCCTGACCCAGCCCCCTCTTCTCGTCTTCTTTCTTCCGTCCGGCACCAGGGGGCCGCCACACCCCTCGCGGCTGCCCGTGCCCCGTACACCCCGCGGACGCACTATGACGACTCATGCGACGGACCCGTCGTACGCCCAGCTTCCGATCATCGACCTCTCGGCCGCCGACCGCGGCCCGAAGGAGCGGGCTCTCTTCCACGCCCGACTGCACAGCGCCGCCCATGACGTGGGCTTCTTCCAGCTCACCGGGCACGGCGTGACGCGGGCCGAGACCGACGCCCTGACCTCGGCCATGCGGGCCTTCTTCGCACTGCCCGAGGCCGACCGGCTGGCCCTGGACAACGTCAACTCCCCGCACTTCAGGGGCTACACCCGTACCGGTGACGAGCGCACCGGCGGCGCCCGCGACTGGCGCGACCAGCTCGACATCGGCGCCGAGCGCCCGGCCCGCGTACCCGGCCCCGGCGAGCCGCCGTACTGGTGGTTGCAGGGCCCGAACCAGTGGCCCGCGGCCCTGCCCGGGCTGCGCACCGCCGCGCTCGCCTGGATCGAGAAGCTCGGCGCGGTCGCCCAGCGTCTGCTGCGCGAGCTCCTCACCGCCATCGGCGCCCCGGCCGGCTTCTACGACCCGGTGTTCGGCGCCCACGCCCACCCGCACCTCAAGCTGGTCCGCTACCCCGGAAGCGCGGGCGACGGCACCGACCAGGGCGTCGGCGCCCACAAGGACTACGGCTTCCTCACCCTGCTCCTGCAGGACACGGTCGGCGGCCTCCAGGTCCAGCGCGCCGACGGCCGTTTCCACGAGGTCCCGCCCCTGGACGGCGCCTTCGTCGTCAACCTCGGCGAACTCCTGGAGGTCGCCACCAACGGCTACCTGGTGGCCACGAACCACCGCGTGGTGAGCCCGCCCGCGGCCACCGAGCGCTTCTCGGTCCCCTTCTTCTACAACCCGGCCCTGGACGCGGAAATAGCCCCGGTGCCCTTCCCGCACGCGGAAAAGGCCCGAGGCGTGTCGATGGACCCGTCGAATCCGCTTTTCGCGGAATACGGCTACAACGAGCTGAAGGGAAAGCTCCGCGCCCACCCCCTGGTGGCGGAAAGGCACCACGCGGATCTACTGACGCCCGCGTAAAGGGGTCTTCTTTCAAAGGGGCGCGGGGAATCGCGCGACCGGACCCGACGTCGAGTCGGCCGTCCCCGCGCCCCGCCCCCCCCCCGCTCAGTGGGCGATGTTCTCGAACCCGGAGATGTCGGAGGGCTTCCGGGTCCCGGGCCCCACGTACTCCGCGGAAGGCCGTACCAGCCGCCCGGTCCGCTTCTGCTCGAGAATGTGCGCCGACCACCCGGCCGTACGCGCACACGTGAACATGGAGGTGAACATGTGCGACGGCACCTCGGCGAAGTCGAGCATGATGGCCGCCCAGAACTCCACGTTGGTGGCCAGCACGCGATCCGGCCGCCGATTGTGCAGTTCCTCCAGCGCCGCCTTCTCCAGCGCCTCGGCGATCTCGAACCGCGGAGCCCCCAGCTCACGTGCCGTCCGCCGCAGCACCCGCGCCCGGGGGTCCTCGGCCCGGTAGACCCGGTGGCCGAAGCCCATGAGCCGCTCGCCCCGGTCCAGCGCCTTCTTCACGTACCCGACCGCGTCACCGGTCCGCTCGATCTCCTCGATCATCCCCAGCACGCGCGAAGGGGCGCCGCCGTGCAGCGGCCCCGACATCGCCCCGACCGCTCCGGACAGCGCGGCGGCGACATCCGCCCCGGTGGAGGCGATCACCCGGGCCGTGAAGGTGGACGCGTTCATGCCGTGCTCGGCGGCGGAGGTCCAGTACGCGTCGACCGCCGCGACGTGCTTGGGGTCGGGCTCCCCGCGCCAGCGGATCATGAACCGCTCGACGACCGTGCGGGCCTTGTCGATCTCCCGCTGCGGCACCATCGGCAGACCCTGGCCGCGCGCGGACTGGGCGACGTAGGACAGCGCCATGACGGCGGCGCGGGCGAGGTCGTCGCGTGCCTGCTCGGCGTCGATGTCCAGCAGCGGCCTGAGGCCCCACACCGGGGCCAGCATGGCGAGCGCGGACTGCACGTCCACCCGGATGTCGCCGGAGTGGACGGGGATCGGGAACGGCTCGGCCGCCGGCAGGCCCGGTGCGAAGGCACCGTCCACCAGCAGCCCCCACACGTTCCCGAAGGAGACGTGTCCGACGAGGTCCTCGATGTCGACGCCCCGGTAGCGGAGCGACCCGCCCTCCTTGTCCGGCTCGGCGATCTCGGTCTCGAAAGCGACGACTCCCTCTAGCCCGGGTACGAACGCGGACATAAGGCGGCTCCTCGGTGTGGGTCGGTGGCGGTCATCACCGGTACTGCCCCATACGCACGGGGGTCACCCGGAACGGGGGCGGGAACAGCACGATAGCCCTGAGTGCCACTCTTGGGGAGCCCTTGCGGCACTCAGTGCCACATTCGTGCGATGCGGCAGGATGACCGCGTGACCGACCGCGATCTCACCCCGAAGCCCGACCCGGCCGTGGACCCCGCCTTCATGCGCGAGCAGTACCGGGAGCACGGTCTCGACATGGCGGAACTCGCCGCGCACCCGATGGACCAGTTCGCCCACTGGTTCAAGGACGCCGCGCGCGCCGCCGTCCTGGGCACGCTCTACGAGCCCAACGCGATGGTCGTCTCCACCGTCGACCCCACCGGCCGCCCCAGCTCCCGCACGGTGCTGATGAAGGGCTACGGCGGCGACGGCTTCGTCTTCTACACCAACTACGGCTCCCGCAAGGCCCGCGACCTCGCCGGAGACCCGTACGTCTCGCTGCTCTTCCCCTGGCACCCCATCGCCCGCCAGGTGATCGTCTGCGGGGTGGCCCGGCGCACCGGCCGCGAGGAGACCGCCGCCTACTTCCGCAGCCGCCCGCACGGCTCCCGGCTCGGCGCCTGGGCCAGCGCCCAGTCCACGGTGATCGGCTCCCGCGACGTGCTGGACGACGCCTATGCCGAGCTGGCCGCCCGGTACCCGGAGGGCGAGGAGGTGCCGGTGCCGGAGCACTGGGGCGGGTTCCGGGTCACGCCGGAGACCGTGGAGTTCTGGCAGGGCCGGGAGAACCGGCTGCACGACCGGCTCCGGTACACCGCCGCGCCGGACGGCTCCTGGACGACCGAACGGCTGAGCCCCTGAGAGCGCGGGGCGCGTGAACACGGAACGACCCGCGAGTTCTGGTTCCTCCGCCGTGCGGCGGGGGAGCCGGCCGGACGTGCCGGCGAACTCGCGGGTCGGGTGACTGCCTGGGATTGGGCCGGCCGCACGCTCGATCACGTACTGGCCCGGCACCGCACTCGATGTGGTGACGGGCCGCTAGCCCGCAGCCACCTCACGCGTCCGGTTTCCGTACATCTGCCGAACCACCTCCCTTCCGTGTGCCGCCAGCCTAGGAAACGGGGCACCAGGGGTTCAAGTGATTTTCACCGCCGTAATCTGGCGGAACGGCGTGTGGGCCGGGTCACGGTCGAGTTGAATGACCACCGACGCCGTCAGCCGGACGGATCGTGCAAGGGGGACCAGGGTGAGTGCTTCCCGGCGCAGTGGGACCACCGACGAGCTGGGACCGGAGGAACCGGCCGGCGCCGACCTGCTCAACGCCCTGCTGGACGGCATGGACGCCGCCCTGTGCGCCTTCGACGCGGACGGCACCGTCACCCACTGGAACCGCGAGGCGACCCGCATCCTGGGCTGGAGCGCCGCCGAGGCCGTCGGCCGTCCCGGATTCGCCGGCTGGGCGGTGCGCAGCGCCGACGACGCGGAGGTGCGCGAGCGGCTGCGGTCCGCGATGCGCGCCCCCGGCCGCCAGGTCCACGAGTTCGCCCTCGTCACCAAGGACGGCCGCCGGGTCCTGGTACGCACCCAGTCGGCCGCCGTACGCGGCGCGGACGGCCGTCCGGCGGGCCTGTACTGCGCGTTCAGCGAGGTGCACACCCAGATCGACCTGGAGCGGTCCATCGCGCTGAGCGAGGCCCTGTTCGAGGACGCCTCCTGGGGCGTCGTCCTCATCGACGCCGACCTGCGCCCGGCCCTCGTCAACGCGCACGCGGCCCGCGCCCTGGGCGTCGGCCGCTCCGCCGCCCTCGGGCGCCCGCTCGGCGAACTCCTCGCCCAGGGGGTGGAGGAGCTGGAGAACGCGCTCACGCACGTGCTGGCCGAGGGCGCGCCGCCCGGCCCGATCGATTTGTGGGTCACCGTGCGCACGGCCGAGGGGGAGCGGCGGCGCTGCTGGCGCAGCGGGTTCGTCCGGCTGGCCTCGCCGCTCGGGCAGGAACCGGTGCCGCTCGGGGTCGGCTGGCTCTTCCACGACGTCACCGAGGCCCGGCTGGGCGAGCGCGATTCGTCCCTGCTGCGCTTCCGCGCCAACCAGCTGCACCGCGCGGCCCGGGCCGCCGCCGAGTGCGAGGACCCCGCCGAGGCTGCGCTCGTCCACCTCGAGTTCGCCCTCGCCGGCTTCGCCGACCACGCCCTGCTGGACCGGCTGACCGACACGCGCGGGGAGACGGTACGGCTGGAGCGGCTCGCCGCCACGCCCGCCGGCACACCGGGCGCCGACGTGCACACCGGGCTGCCCGTGCGCTACGCCCCGGACCACCCGGCACCCCGGTGCACCGAGCGGGGCGGCACCGTGCGCGCCGATGTGAACGGGGTGCCGGCCGAGCGGTCGCGGGAGTGGGCCCGCACCCGGCACTGGCCCGCCGACACCGCCCACGCACTGTGCACCCCGCTGCGCAGCCGGGGGCGGACCCTCGGCGTGCTGACCTTCCTGCGCGGCGCGTCCCGCGACGGCTTCGACCGCACCGCCACGACGTACGCGGAAGAGGTGGCCGCGCGCATCGCGGCGGCGCTGGACCTGGCGGACGCGGTGCGGGGTCCCGGGCGGGTCTGAACCGGCGACGGCAGAAGCGCGACGGCGCTCGCGGCCGGAGTCCTCAGTGGTGGTAGTAGATCCGGTCGCCGTACTTCTCCATGATCCGGGCGTTCCAGTCGTGCCCGCCGTCCACGTTCCCCGAGCGCAGCAGCGGGGGCTCCACGCCCCGGTCGGCCAGGGTGGCCGCCGCCGTGGCGACCACGGACTGCATCAGGGCCGACGTGACCACCGTGGAGGCGGGTGCGAAGGGCGCCGGGACGGTGTCGAGAGCCAGTTCGGCGTCCCCGACCGCGATCTTGGAGTCGAGGACGATGTCGCAGTGGTCCTTGAGGAAGGTGCCCGAGGAGTGCCGGGAGGCGGTCCCGGTGGCGTAGGCGACCGAGGTGACACCGATGACCTTGATGCCCAGGGCGCGCGCGTGCCGGGCCATCTCCACCGGCAGGGCGTTGCGGCCCGACAGGGAGATGATCACCAGGGCGTCGCCCTCGCGCAGCGGTGAGCTGTCCAGTACGGCGGAGGCGAGGCCGTCGACCCGCTCGAGGGCGGAGCCGAGGACGGCGGGAATCACGTCGACGCCGACCACGCCGGGGACGGCCAGCAGGTTCATCAGGGCGAGGCCGCCCGCGCGGTAGACGACGTCCTGCGCGGCCAGCGAGGAGTGTCCGGCACCGAAGGCGAAGAGCCGCCCGCCCGACTCGACCGTGTCCGCCAGAAGGGTCCCGGCGGCGGCGACGGCCCCGCCCTCCTCCTCGCGCACCCGCCGCAGCAGGCCGATCGCCGCGTCCAGGAACCGGTCGGCCGGCGTACCGTCGCTCATGCGGTGCCCCTTCACGCGTCGATGTCGCGGATCACGGTGCGGTCCGGACCGGCGCGGTGTCAATACGGCCGCGCCTCCCGGCCTGGAGCGGCCGGATCTTGCTGTTTCCCGGGCACGGCACGATTGTCGGTGGTATCCGGCAGAATTGATTCTGGGCCAGCGCACGCGCCGGGAGCGGTGAGCTTCTCGGCAAAGTAATCGAGGGGCACGTATGTCCGGACTGATCGACACCACGGAGATGTATCTCCGCACCATCCTCGAACTGGAAGAGGAAGGTGTGGTCCCCATGCGCGCCCGCATCGCGGAACGGCTCGACCAGAGCGGGCCGACCGTCAGCCAGACGGTGGCGCGCATGGAGCGGGACGGACTGGTGTCCGTGGCCAGCGACCGGCACCTGGAGCTGACCGACGAGGGCCGCAGGCTGGCCACCCGCGTGATGCGCAAGCACCGGCTCGCCGAGTGCCTGCTCGTGGACGTGATCGGGCTGGAGTGGGAGCAGGTGCACGCGGAGGCGTGCCGCTGGGAGCACGTGATGAGCGAGGCGGTCGAGCGCCGCGTGCTGGAGCTGCTGCGCCACCCCACCGAGTCGCCCTACGGCAACCCGATCCCGGGTCTGGAGGAGCTGGGCGACAAGGACGGCGCCGATCCGTTCCTGGACGCGGGCATGGTGTCGCTCGCCGACCTGGACCCGGGCTCGGACGGCAAGACGGTGGTGGTGCGCCGGATCGGGGAGCCGATCCAGACCGACGCCCAGCTGATGTACACGCTGCGGCGGGCGGGTGTGCAGCCCGGCTCGGTGGTGAGCGTGACCGAGTCGCCGGGCGGTGTGCTGGTGGGCAGTGGCGGTGAGGCGGCCGAACTGGCCTCCGACGTCGCCTCCCACGTCTTCGTCGCCAAGCGCTGACGCGAGGAGGCCCCGGCGCCGCCGCGGCGCCGGGGCCTCACCTCCCCGGTACCGACCCGGAGCCCCGAGCTCCCAGGGTCAGTCCCTCCGGACCGTTTTTCCCCGAGCGGTCCGTCCCCCCACGCCAGAGAAGATCCCCGCGGCGGTGGCGATCATTCCTCTTCCGGTGTCACTCGAACGAGGGGTGTTGGTGGAGCGAACGCCCGTGTCGAATGAGCTTTCGATAATCTGCGACGGCAGCACAGGGCGACAGCACGACAGCGACAGCGGCGGTACAACGGTACGAGGCAGGCGGAGCTGGGGGGTGCCAGGTCTATGGCACGGCGTATCGAGATCACAGGGGCGGGCGGGGTGCGGCTGGCCGCGTGGGAGTTCGCGGAGCCGCCCAAGGAGGGGGCCGGGCCCGGCGCGCGAAGCGTCCTGCTCCTCCACGGCCTGATGGGGCGCGCCGCGCACTGGGCGTCCACCGCGCGGGGCCTCGCCGGCCGGTACCGCGCGGTCGCGCTCGACCAGCGCGGGCACGGGCAGAGCGACCAGCCTCCGCTGGCGGCCTGCACCCGCGAGGCGTACGTCGAGGACGCCGAGGCCGCGCTGGAACAGCTCGCCCTCGCCCCCGCCGTTCTCGTCGGCCACGCGATGGGGGCGCTCACCGCCTGGCAGCTGGCCGCCCGCCGTCCGGACCTGGTGCGGGGCCTCGTCATCTGCGACATGCGCGCCTCCGCGCTGGGCGCCGTCTCGCAGGCCGAGTGGGCCGACTGGTTCCGCTCCTGGCCGCTGCCGTTCGCCACGCTCGCCGACGTCCGGCGCTGGTTCGCCGAGGACGATCCCCGCCTGGAGCGACCCGACCCCGCGCGCGGTGCCTTCTACGCCGAGGTCATGCACGAGTCCGCCGACGGCTGGCGCCCCCTGTTCGACTCCGACCGCATGCTCCGCACCCGCGAGTCCTGGGTCCACGACGCCCACTGGGACGAACTCACCCAGGTCCGCTGCCCCACCCTCGTCGTCCGCGGCCTCGACGGCGAACTCGGCCGGGCCGAGGCCCAGGAAATGGTCCGCGTCCTCCCCGACGGCCACTACGCCGAGATCCCCGACGCGGGCCACGTCCCCCACTACGACCAGCCGGCGGCTTGGCAGGGAGTCCTGGACCAGTTCCTGCAACAGCTGGGGACACCCTGAGGAACGGGCATCCGCCTGCCCTCAGCCCTTGCTCACCGCCACCAGGATCTCCGGCAGGCGGGCCGCGGTGCGGGGTGCTGCCAGGCGGAGGCCCGTCAGGGCCAGGGCCGCGCCGTACGCGGCGCCCGCCGGCAGGAGCAGCCAGGACCAGGCGGCGCCGGCGCCGGTGATGTTCAGCCAGATGGTCGCCGCGATGACCGGGGAGCAGAGCAGGGCCGCCGCGACCATGCCGCCGAAGATGGAGATCCAGGCGAGGCCCGCCTGGCCGGGGGCGACGTTCTTGTGGCCCTCCTGCGGTATCGAGTAGGGGAAGCGGGCCGAGGTCCAGGCGCCGGTGGCGAGCATGGCGCCCAGGAGGGCAAGGGAGAGGCCCAGTACCTCGGGCAGGCGCGACCAGTCGCCCAGCAGCGCGGTGGTGACCCCGGTGACGAGGGCGGCGTACGGCAGCGTGATCAGGAGCAGGGCCAGCGCCCGCCCGCGCAGCTCGGCGTAGGCGTCGCGCGCGGAGGACACGGTCATCGCCACCATCCAGAACGCGGAGGTGTCCTGCCCGAACTGGTTGTACATCTGGATGCCGAGCATCCCGGAGGCGAAGCACGCGAAGTACAGCGACCCGGTGCCCTGGACGGCGTTGAAGACCGGCACGATCAGCCCGATCGCCAGTGAGGTCACCCACGCCGCCTTGGTCTTCGGGTCGCGCCAGATGTAGCGCAGGGTCCGCTCCATCACCGCCCCCGTGCGCCCGGCCGGCAGCAGCCGGGCGAGCCCCGCCGAGGCGCGGTCCCGGCCCGCGTCGTCCGCGACCTGGAGCGTGGAACCGTCCGGCGAGGTCATCAGCCTGGTCAGGCTCCGCGCCCAGGCCCCGATCAGCAGCACCAGCAGCAAGGCGCACAGCGCCAGTTGGCCGAGCGCGACCCCGTACGCGCCCTCGCCCGCCGAGTGGACCGCGCCCAGTGCCGAGGCGGGCGGTACCCAGGCCAGCACGTCGGCGACCGGCTGGAGTTGGCCGAGGCCGCCGGAACCGAGCCGCTGCGCACCGAAGTTGACGAGCTGGGCGCCGATGGCGATGACCAGCCCGCTCAGTACGGCAAGGTCGCGGCCCTTGCGGCTGGTCAGCAGGCGGACGTTGGCCGCGGCGACCGCCCGCGCCAGCGCCACGCAGGTCAGCAGGGCCAGGACCACCCCCACGACCGCGAAGGCCCAGCCCGCGCCGTGCGCCAGCGCCAGGGCGCAGCCCGCCAGTACCAGCAGGGTGAACACGGGGCCGATGCCGACCAGCGAGGCCGCGAGCAGCCCCCGCACCAGCGTCCGGGGACGCAGGGGGAGCATCACCAGGCGGGTCGGGTCGAGGGTCTCGTCGCCGCCGGGGAAGAACAGCGGCATCACCGCCCAGCCCAGCGCCAGCACCGCGACACCGGGCACGGCGACGGACTCCGGGTGGGACTGGAAGCGCAGGGCGACGAAGCCCAGCAGTTGCAGCAGCGCGAAGACCAGGGTGAGCACGGCCGAGGCGACGAACGCGGCGCGCCGGCCCGTGGACTGGCGCAGCCCGTTGCGCAGCAGGGACAGTTTCAGCCGGACCAGTACCGAGGTCGCGGAGGCGGACGTCGCGGTGGTCATCGCACCGCCCCGCCGCCGAGCCAGTCCAGATCGGACCCGGCGTCCCGCCCGCTCGCGCCGACCAGCTCCAGGAACGCGGCCTGCAGGGCCGGGTGCTCCCCGCGCACCTCGGCCAGCGTCCCGGTCGCCCGGATGCGCCCGGCGGCCAGCACCGCGACCCAGTCGCACAGCGACTCCACCAGCTCCATCACGTGCGAGGAGAACACCACGGTCGCCCCGGACGCGGTGTACCGCTCCAGTACGCCCCGGATGGTCTGCGCGGAGACCGGGTCGACCCCCTCGAACGGCTCGTCCAGGAACAGCACTTCGGGGTTGTGCAGCAGGGCCGCGGCGAGCCCGATCTTCTTGCGCATGCCGGTCGAGTAGTCGACGACGAGCTTGTGCTGAGACCCCGCCAGGTCCAGCACGTCCAGCAACTGGCCGGCCCGCTTGTCCACCTCGGCGCCCGGCAGCCCCCGCAACCGCCCGCTGTAGGACAGGAGTTCACGCCCCGAAAGCCGCTCGAACAGCCGCAGCCCCTCCGGCAGCACCCCGATCCGGGATTTCACCGCCACCGGGTCCTGCCACACGTCGTGCCCGGCGATCTCGACGGACCCCTGATCGGGCCGGAGCAGACCCGTGACCATCGACAGGGTGGTCGTCTTGCCCGCCCCGTTCGGGCCGACCAGCCCGATGAACTTCCCGGCCGGCAGATCGAGATCGATGCCACCCACCGCCACGTGCTGACCGAACTGCTTCCAGAGTCCCCGTACCCGTACCGCTGCCTCCGTCATGACGGAAACCCTACGGTGACGGGCCTCCCCGGGGCACCCGTGCGGTGCAACCGCGGCCTCAGGACGATCAGCAGTCCTGGTTGCAGGCGTACGCCAGTGGCGGGACCAGCTCCTCCGCGTCCGGCAGCCACCGGTTGGCCGGCGTCGGGCGGCACGCCCACTGCACGGCGCCCCGTGAACCGATCCGGGTCGGCGGCGCCGCCAGGTACCGCCCGTCGCCCAGGGCGATCAGGTCGCGCGTCGCCGCCGCCCAGCCGACCTGCCGCACCAGCTGTGGCGCCTTCGCCGCCCCGCCCGGCAGCACGAGGAACTGCATGCGCCGGTCCGGGGTGAGGGTCACCGGGCCGAGGTTCAGGTCCATGCGGCGCATCCGGGCCAGCGCCAGGAACCCCGCGCTCTCCGGCACGGACAGCGCGTCGAAGGTGCGGCCGGTCGGCAGCAGGATCGACGCCGTGGGCTGCTCCTGCCACATCCGCCGGATGACCGTCCGGCTGCCGGTCGCGCGCGTCGCCCAGTCGGGGCGCGTGGGGTGCGCGCCGGGCGCGGGGCAGACGGTGTCCCCGCAGGAGCAGTACCGCACGCCGCCCGCGTCCACCAGCCAACTGCCCGCCAGCACCTCCCAGTGCCGCTCCTCGGCGTACGCAACTGCGGTCTCCAGCAGCGATCCCCCGCGCGGGCGCGGAATCCGGGCCGCCTCGGGGCCCGCGGTCGTCTCGTCCACGTCCCACTCAACTGCCCCGTCCACGCGTGGTTACGGCCGGGCCGTGCGCCGGGGCGGCACACCGGCCCGGCGGCCGGGGCGCACGGGAGCACGGCCGGGGGCGCGTGGGAGAGGCGAACCGGCGGCGCGGGTAGCCAGGAAGGGCGCGGGGCGCGCGGGGAGACGGCTTTACCCCGGCAAACCGCACATGTCGTGCATTGACGCCATGTCGACTGGGAAGTGATGTGCAGACCGGAACGACAAGTGATCTTCACGCTCCAGGGGTTCGCAGGGGGTAGCGCATGGCCGCGAGGCCGCTAGTGGCGAGGCAGCCGAACGAACGGCTGCAGGCACTCATCCAGGAAGCGGGGTGCTCGAACGCGGGGCTGGCCCGGCGCGTCAACATGTGCGGCGCAGAGCACGGACTCGACCTGCGCTACGACAAGACGTCCGTGGCCCGCTGGCTGCGCGGCCAGCAGCCGCGCGGCCGCGCCCCGGCGATCATCGCCGAGGCGCTCGGCCGCAAGCTCGGCCGTACGGTCACGATCGACGAGATCGGCATGGCCAACGGCAAGAACCTCGCCTCGGGCGTGGGCCTGCAGTTCTCCCCGACGGTGCTCGGGGCCATCGAGCAGGTCTGCGAGCTGTGGCGCAGCGACGTGGGACGGCGGGACTTCCTGTCCGGCTCCTCGGTCGCCGCCTCCGCGCTGGTCGAGCCCAGCCGGGACTGGCTGATCTCGGCGCCGGACGCCCAGGTCGCCCGGCAGGCGGGCCCGCGGGTGGGCCAGGCCGACGTGGCGGCGGTGCGGTCGATGACCCAGGCGCTGGTCGACCTCGACCACCAGTACGGCAGCGGGCATGTGCGCCCGGTCGTCGTGCACTACCTCAACAGCGTGGTCTCCGGCCTGCTCGCGGGCTCCTACCGGGAGGCGGTCGGCCGCGAACTCTTTGCCGCTGTCGCCCGGTTGACCGAGCTGGCGGGGTACATGGCGGTCGACACCGGCCAGCCGGGCCTCGCCCAGCGGTACTACATCCAGTCGCTGCGCCTGGCGCAGGCGGCCGGTGACCGGGCCTACGGCGGCTATGTGCTGGCCGCCTCCATGAGCCACCTCGCCGCCGAACTCGGGAACCCGCGGGAGATCGCCCAACTGGCACGCGCCGCGCAGGAGGGCGCCCGCGGCCGGGTCACCCCGCGCGCGGAGTCGATGTTCCACGCGGCCGAGGCGCGCGGGCACGCGGTGCTGGGCGATGTGCGCGCCGCGCAGGCGTCCGCCGGGCGGGCCATCTCGGCGCTCGAGCGGGCGGACGCCTCCGACGGGGACGACCCGGTGTGGATCGCCCACTTCGACGAGGCGTATCTCGCCGACGAGCTGGCGCACTGCCACCGTGACCTCGGGCAGGCCGAGGCCGCCGCGAGATACGCCCGGCAGGCGCTGGAGCGGCACCCCGTCTCGCGGGCCCGGCGCCGGGCCATCGGCTATGTGCTCCTCGCCACGGCCCAGGCGCAGCAGCGCGAGATCGAGCAGGCGTGCGGCACCGGTATGAAGGCGGTGGAGCTGCTGGAGACGCTCCGCTCCGAGCGCGGCACCGAGTATCTGGAGGACCTCCAGCAGCGGTTGCAGCCCTTCCGGGACGAGGCGGTGGTGCGGGAGTTCGGGGCGAGGCTCGACGTCCGGCAGGCGGCCTGAGCAGTCGGTGCGCCCGACTGCCCTTGTGGGAAAGGGCACTCGGGCGCTGAGCTGCGTGGCACCGGGCTCCGCGGACCCGGTAGCGTGAGCCGACGATTCCGAACGTCCTTCAATCGTAGGAGTCCCGGTGACGCAGAGTGGACAGGGCGATGAGCCCTCGGCGCGACCCGCGCACGAAGGCATCGTGCTGCCCTCCGACGGAGGGGAGCCCCTGCTGCCGGGCATGACGGGGACACCCGCGGTGCCCCCCGGCGGCCAGCCCTGGGGCGGCTCCTGGGGCCCCGGCCAGGACCAGCGGCAGCCCCACCAACAGCAGGAACAGCACCACCAGGGCTGGCCCCCGGCCGCCGCGCAGGAGTGGCAGACCCCGCAGCAGCCGTCCGGCCCCGGCCCGATGCCGCCCGAGGGCCCCACCTACGACGCGCAGGGCTACGGCGGGGCGCAGCCCTACCACCAGCAGCACCAGGGGTACGGCGACGACGGCTATCCGCAGCACGCCGCGCCGCTGCCGCCGATGGACGAGGCGGCGACCCAGTTCATGCCGCCCGTGGGTCCCGGGGCCGGCCAGGGTCACGAGGGTGCGACCCAGTACCTCCCGCCGGTCCCGTCCGGCGGCGCCGACCAGGCAGCGACCCAGTACATACCCCCGGTGGCGTCGGGCGCGCTGCCGCCCGAGGCCACCGGCGACGATGGCCGCCAGGGCTACCCGCGGCCGCCGGCGGACGAGGCGGCCACCCAGTACATCCCGCCCTACCAGGCCGGTACGGACGACCGGCAGCCGCCCGCCGAGTTCGACAACCTCTTCCGGAGCAGCCAGTACGGCGCCGACGGCGCCCAGGGCTCGACCCAGCAGATGCCGCGCGTTCCGGCCCCGGACCCGCGTGCCGCGGCGCCCATGGTCTCGGCCCAGCCCGCCTACCGGCCGCCGACGGACCACGACGGCGACGGCGGACGGCGCGGCGGACGCAGCGGTTCGCGTGTCCCGCTGATCGCGGCCGTCGGCGTCGGCATCGTCGTCCTCGGCATCGGCGCGGGGGCCCTGCTCAGCGGTGGCGGTGACGACGGCGGCGACGACCGTCCGATCGCCTCCTCCTCCACCCCGGCCGGCGAGCAGCCCTCGCCGTCCGCGTCGGCCGCCGACCCGGCCCAGCCGCAGGCGGCCGAGCTGGACAAGCTGCTCGCCGACAGCGGCAGCAGCCGCTCCACCGTGATCCAGTCGGTCGAGCGCATCAGGCAGTGCCAGAACCTCGACCAGGCCGACTCCGACCTGCGCGGCGCCGCCAAGCAGCGCGCCGACCTGGTCACCCGGCTCGGCAAGCTGTCCGTGGACAAGCTGCCGAACAACGCCGAGCTGAACGCGGCGCTGACCGCCGCCTGGCACGCGTCGGCCGCGGCCGACAACCACTACGCGGCCTGGGCGCGGCAGGCCAGGAGCAAGAAGGTCTGCGGCAAGGGCCACCACGCCCGCTCGACCAACCACACCCAGGCCGGCAATGTCCAGAGCGGCACCGCCAGCGCCCAGAAGGCGAAGGCGGCCCAGCTCTGGAACGCCATCGCCACCAAGTACGGGCTCACCACCCGCCAGCCGACCCAGCTCTGAGGTCCGGGCGCGGGCCGGGGGGTCAGTCCACGTCCGCGCTCTCCAGGGTCCGTGTCATGTCGCCGCCCGCGGCGGCTCCCGAGCCGCCCCGCCGGACGGCGGTCAGCCGGCCCTCCCGGACCACCTGCAGGGTCACGTCGGCGTTGACCAGGCGCGGGAAGCCGACCGCCGAGAGCCGGGTCTCGTCCGGCCAGCGCAGGGTCGGGGTCAGTCCGCCGGTGGAGACCCTCAGCCCGCCGTCCAGGGTGTGGCGGACCGCGTCCGGGGTCACCTCGCCGTCGCCGATCCGCTCCAGCACGGCCCGCAGCACGGTGTAGGCGATCCAGGTGGTCTGCACCCCGGCGTCGGCCGGGTCGACGCTGTTGTCGCCGAACGCCTCCTCGCTGATCACCCGCTTCATCCGGTTCCAGCGCGGATCGGACGCCACCGGGTACCAGCCCGTGATGTACGCCCCCTCGTACGGGCCCGAGGCGCCGCCGGTGGCGTTGATCTCCGTCTGGTCGACGCTGCCCAGCACGGTCGCCGTGCGCACCGGCGCGTGGCCGGCACGGGCCCGGCGGAAGGAGTCCATGAACGTGTCGGTGCGGTCCCCGAGCGCGGGCACCACGCACCCCTTGCGCGCCGGGTCGGCGGTGGCACCGCGCAGCGCGCGCTCGGCCTGGTCGCCGTACTCGGTGGCGTCCTCGGCGGCGAGCTGGTCGGTGGCCGGGCGGTGGCCGCCCGCCCTCAGGCCCGAGTCGAGCAGCGCGGGCAGCTCGTCCCCGGCGATGCTGTCCGGCCGCACCAGCGCCACCGGGCCGCACCCGGCCGCGAGCGCCCGCCCGAGCCCCGCCAGCAGCGCGGGCTGGCCGCCGTTGACCGGGTAGGAGTACGGGCCGGTGAACTCGTCGCTGGTGACGCCGTAGCCGCCGATGTAGGGGATGCCCGCGCTCTCCAGCGGGGCGAGGAAGGAGTCCCCGAACTGGCTGTAGGAGCCGACGACGGCGACCACGTTCTCCGCCACCGCGCGCCGGGCGCACTTGGCGGCGCCCACGCTGTCGTTGTGCTCGTTGCAGGTCAGCACGGTGAGCGTACGGCCGCCGACACCGCCGTGCCCGTTGAGCCACTTCGCGTAGGCGCGGGCCATCGCGGGCATGCCGGGCTTGTTGGTGGCGCCGGTGTCCTGCGGCGCCCAGGTCATCACCCTGACCGTGCCGTCCCCGGCGCCCGTACCGGGCAAGGTCCCGCAGCCGGCGGTCAGCACGGCACAGGCGGCCAGCGCGCCCGCGTACCGGACACCCCTCCGAGGCCGGGGGGAGGAGGGGGAGCTGTCGGGGGTGTGTCGCCTGCCGGTCATGGACCGCCACGATTCCCGCACATCGCCAACCGGGGAGTGACACCCGGTCGACCACGGGTGACACGGGGGTGAACACCGGGGGCGGATGTGGCTCGTCCGGTGCGGAACGTACGATCGATGACCGTGCAAGGTTCGGAGAACTCTTCCCGTCGCGGCCGTCGCTCCTCCACCATGGGCGGTATGCCGCTCAACGACATGCCGTGGTGGCGCTGGCGCAGCAACGTGCGCTCCGCGCTGCACATGCTCTCCGACCCGGCCTTCCAGCGCGACGTCTGGCTCGCGGGAGTGGAGGGGTACGGGGACGTCACCGACGCGGTCTACCGGCTGGTGGAGGACACCTGGCTGGACAACTGGTCGGCGGAGAAATACGTCGGCACGATCTTTAGGGACTCCCAGGAGGCGGCGCTGGTGGACACCGCCGTACTGCGGGTGCTGCGGATCATGCACCAGGTCGGCCCGGACGCCCCGGTCGCCGCCTACCTGGAGCACCCCGGGTGGCCGGAGGCGGTACGGGCGGCCCAGGACGCCCATCTGCGTCTCGCCGCGAGCGACGGCGACGATCCGGCGGCGGCCCCGCGCAGCCTGGAGGTGCTGCGCATCCTGACGACGGCCGTCTGAGGGCCCTCCGGGCGTCCGGCTGACGGACACGGACCCCGGCCGGGCTGCCCGGCGTGAGATCGTGGAGTGCATGAACGAGCAGCCCAGCCGAGCCGCCGCCCCGGCCGACACCCCGGCGGACCAGTACGTCCTCACCCTCTCCTGCCCGGACAAGAAGGGCATCGTGCACGCCGTGTCGAGCTACCTCTTCATGACCGGCTGCAACATCGAGGACAGCCAGCAGTTCGGCGACCACGACACGGGCCTGTTCTTCATGCGCGTCCACTTCTCGGCGGACGCCCACGTCACGCTGGAGAAGCTGCGGGCGAGCTTCGCGGCGATCGGTGACTCCTTCCACATGGACTGGCAGATCGGCCGGGGCGACCAGAAGATGCGGATCGTGCTGATGGTCAGCAAGTTCGGGCACTGCCTGAACGACCTGCTGTTCCGGGCCGGCACCGGGGCGCTGCCCGTGGAGATCGCGGCCGTGGTGTCCAACCACACGGACTTCGAAGAGTTGGTGGGAACCTACGACATCCCCTTCCACCACATCCCGGTGACGCGGGACACCAAGGCGCAGGCCGAGGCGCGGCTGCTGGAGCTGGTGCGGGCGGAGGGGGTCGAGCTGGTGGTGCTCGCGCGGTACATGCAGGTGCTGTCGGACGATCTCTGCAAGGCGCTCAGCGGGCGGATCATCAACATCCACCACTCCTTCCTGCCGAGCTTCAAGGGCGCCAAGCCGTATCACCAGGCCCACGAGCGGGGTGTCAAGCTGATCGGGGCCACCGCGCACTACGTCACCGCCGATCTCGACGAGGGGCCGATCATCGAGCAGGAGGTCGAGCGGGTGGGGCACGAGCTGCGGCCCGACCAGCTCGTGGCCATCGGGCGTGACGTGGAGTGCCAGGCGCTGGCCCGGGCCGTGAAGTGGCATGCGGAGCGGAGGATCCTGCTCAACGGACGCCGGACTGTCGTGTTCGCCTAGTGCTGTGACCGGGAAGGTTCACCGGCTCGCGGCGTCCCTCTCCGGTCACAGCACTTGGGTCTTTCGTCCGGGACGAAAGACCCCAGCGGCTCGGCGGGCGCGGAGTCGTCGTGGCCCTTCGCGCGATCCCCGCGCCCTCGCGTGCCCTACATCCGGCTCAGTGACGCCGTTGCCGTCAGGACGTCCCTGATCGCTTCCCTGTCGCCCCGCTGGCCCGCCGTCGTCTCCTCCGGAGTCAGGTGGCCTGCGGCCAGGCGGCAGAACTCGACGCCGTCCAGGGCCACATGGGCCACCTCGTGTTCGGAGGTGGGGTCGGAGGGGGAGTCCAGGGGGATCAGCCACTGGCCGCCGGCCGCGCCCTCGATCTCCAGGCGGAGGCTGCGGCCGGGGCCGGCCGGCTCAGCGCTGCCGCGGCGGGCGGCCACCGCCGACGGGAGCATGCGGGCCGCCAGTTCGATCATGCGGCTCAAGTGCCGCGGGGCGGGCGGCTCGTAGGGGTAGTCCACCGCCCTGGCGATGTCCTCCGCGTGCACCCAGCACTCGAAGGCGCGGTCCACCATCGCGTCCCGCAGCGGCAGGGCGAAGTCGCCGTACCCCACCGGGAATCCGCCCGCGCCGCCGGTGAAGGACACCGTGCGCAGCAGTTGGTGGCTCAGGTCCCGCCAGCGGGCGCGCACCGAGCGGGTCTGCGGGAAGTGCGAGGCGCGCCAGAACGCCTCGGTCCGCCCGGCGGGCCCGGCCGCGCCCCGCACGTCCGGTCCGGCCTTGGCGACGGCTTCGGTGAGCGGGTCCTCCAGACCGACCGCGGTCGCCACCATGCCGTCGACCGACAGCAGGTGCGCGATCACTCCGGCGACCGTCGTGCGGCGGGTCGCGGGCACGCCGGACTCGAACCAGCGCAGCCGGACCGGCGTGTGCCACTCGGCGTCGCCGAAGTCCCGCAGCAGCGCGTCCAGCCGGGCGCTCTCCGCGTCGTACGGGGCCGCCCACTCGGGGACCGGGATGCGTGGCGGGCGGCGGCGCAGGCAGTTCTCCAGCACCCGGCCCCGCAGGGCGGGGTCGACCTCCAGGCTCTCCGGGCGGTGCAGCAGGCCGACCGCCTCGCGCAGCCGCCGTCCCTCGTCGGCGCAGGCCCCGCACGCGCCCAGGTGTTCCTCCACCGCGTCCGTCTCCGCCGCCGAGCAGGCGGCCAGAGCCCAGGCGCCGAGCAGGGAGCGCAGCACCTCGTGGGGGAGGCCGGGCCGCTCGGGCCCGGCGGGGGAGCGGAGCGCGGGCAGGCGCTCGGCCGCGCCGTCCGGGAGTCCGTCCAGAGCCCCGTAGTGGTGCGGGTCGGTCATCGGGCACCCCCGGGTCCTGGCGGCGCGCCGGTGTCGTGGGCGGTGGCGAGCAGTTGCAGGCCGAGGCGGAGGCGTCGGCGGGCCTCGTCCTCGGTGACGCCCAGGTCGGCGGCGGCCTGGCGGTAGTCGCGCCGCTGGAAGTAGGCCAGCTCCAGCGCGGCCCGCAGCGGCTGCGGCATCGAGTGGACGATGTAGTCGGCGCGGGCGGCGACCGAGGCGTGCCGCACCCGGCTCTCCAGGGCGGCCAGTTCCTCGGGGGAGTCGCCGCCGAGCGCGGCCGTCTCGGTCTCGCGCAGCCGCTGCACGGCCAGCCGCTGGGTCGTCGCGGCGATCCAGGTGCGCAGCGGGCCCTGCCGGGGGTCGTAGGTGTCGGGGTGCTCCCAGACATGCGCGAAGACGTCACGGGTGACGGCCGCGGCGGCCGTGTCGTCGCTCAGCACCCGGTGCGCGAGACCCTGCACCAGGGAGGCGAAGCGGTCGTACAGTTCGCCCAGGGCGGCAGCCTCACCGCGCGCGAGCCGCTGCTGCATCGTGCGGTCCCAGCGGGGCGGTACGTCCTTGGCCGGCATGCGGTTCCTCCCCTCGCCGTGTCCAGGGTGTGCCCGGCGTCCCCCTCGAATGTAGTCGGCCGGTCCGACGGCGCACGCTCCTTTGTGTCGATGCGGCCGCCCGGCGGCGCCGCAGGTGATACGGGTCTCTTCACACCGTCTTCACTTATCTCGAACCCATCCGTGGTCGAAGTACGATCGAACCTGATCGGCAGTGACCGAAACAAGCCCTATGTCGATCCCTCCGCGGTTTGCGGTTACGTGTTTCAGGGAAACGGCCGCTGGGCAGCCGCGCGGAAAGAACCGAAGGAACTGCTTCCATTTCCGGGTGGTTCCACAAGATCCGCCGAGCGGAGAGGTGTGGCCGTGGCTTTCGAAGTGACCGGCACCGAACGGGGCGAGTGGGCCGTGCTCCAGGTGGCCGGCGAACTGGACCTGGTGACCTCGCCCGTGCTGCGGCAGCGGGTGCACGACGTGGTCGCCGAGGGGAACCACAGCCTGGTCCTCGATCTCTCCGAGGTCTTCTTCTGCGACTCCAGCGGTGTCGGCGTGCTCATCGCGGTTCGCCGGCTGATCCGCTCCTGTCAGGGCCGGCTGCGCCTGATCCTCCCCGACCGCGGCGCGGAGGACGGCTCGCACGTGAACCGGGTCCTGGGCGCGCTCGGGGTGCGCCGCCTCTTCGACGTGCGCCCGGACGTCGAGTCCGCCACCGCCGACGAGGCGGGACCACTGTCGGCCTGAGCGCCGTCACTGCCGAGGTGAGCGCCCTCGCTGCCACGATTCATGGCCACCGATGTCGCGGATCGTGGCGAAAACAGATCACGCAGCGTGGAGATGATTCCCGTGCTCCGACTGTGACTCGTCACGGCCCGGAGTCGGACGACCGCTCGGGTACCTTGGGTCGAATGCGAGTGACCGCGACCGCGAGTGCCACCGGCGAGGCCCCGCGCGCCGCCTGTTCGACTCCCTGGCGCGTGCGTCGCACAGTATGCCGCACGAGTACTCCTTCGCGCGGGAATATGCCCGAAGCGCTTGTTGGCGTGACTGTACGTCAACCATGCTGTCTCGTAAGGGAATCACGTTCCGTAACGCTTGCTCTGGCCGTTGTTCTGGCCATGCAGAAAATGGCTACGATCGTGGCCCTCGTCGTGCGTTTCGCCGCGGTTCGCGCCGCGGCGGCGGGTCGTCGTGCGGTCATGTGTCCGCCGGTTCGGATGGTGTGAGCGGTGCAGGTGCTTCAACTGACGCTGGAGATCCGGCCCGACCCCGAAGAGGTGGGGCGGGCGAGGAAATGGGTCCGGTCGCGGCTCGCCGGGCTGGGCATAGCGGCCGACGAGCCACTGGCCGAGACGCTGATCCTGCTCGTCTCGGAGCTGGTGACCAACGCGGTGGTGCACACCGGCCGTCCGGCCCTGCTGCGGCTGTCGCTGCCCGGCGGCCCGCTGCCCGGAACGCCCGCCGAGGCGGAGCCCGAGGCGTCGGTGACGGTGCGGCTGGAGGTGGCCGACGCCAGCTCGCGCGCGCCCGTGCCGCGCTGCGCCGGGCGCGAGGCCACCGGCGGACGGGGTCTCGCCCTCGTCGACTGCCTCGCCGACCGCTGGGGCTGGAGCCCCGAGGGTGCCGGCAAGAACATCTGGTGCGAACTGGACCGGTGCTCCAAGCCCCGTGAGGAAGCGGCCGCGGCGTACGGCGTCCAGCCGGCCGCCTGCGAGGATCTGCTCTTCGAAGCCTTCTAGCCGGTTTCGCCCGTTTCAAGCGGGGGGCGTGCGCCGGGTGTGCTTCCGTGCGCGCCCGGCGTGAAGCGGGTACCGGGCATGAATCGCCGTACCGGTGTTGACGGGTGGTGCGCGCGTTGCGGAGGCTTGGGGACGGCGATTCGCCGCGAGGGGACGGCGAGGGCACGCGGGGGTGAGTCCTCGCCGAGTGTGGGTCGCACCGGCCGGTGGTGACGGGGGCAAGGGGGAACCCGCCGCCGGCCGGTCCCGCCCGCGCTCATCCCCCGGTCGCGGCGCCCGCCCGGAAGGTCCGCCGGTAGGCGGTCGGCGTCACGCCCAGTGCCTGCTGGAGATGCTGGCGCATCGACTGCGCCGTGCCGAACCCCGCGTCCCGCGCGACCTGGTCGACCGAGAGGTCCGTCGACTCCAGCAACTGCCTTGCCAGCTCGATCCGTTGCGCGGTGAGCCACTGGCCCGGACTCACTCCGACCTCCTCGCGGAAGCGCCGGGTGAAGGTGCGTACCGACATCGCCTCCCGCTCGGCCAGGTCGCGCAGCTGGAGCGGTTCGTGCAGCCGGCCGAGCGCCCAGGTGCGGGCGGCCGCGGTGGTGGCCACCTGCGGTTCGGGCAGCGGGCGGTGGATGTACTGCGCCTGGCCGCCGTCGCGGTGCGGGGGTACGACCATGCGGCGGGCCACGTCGTTGGCGACCGCCGTGCCGTGGTCGCGGCGCACCATGTGCAGGCACAGGTCGATCCCGGCGGCGACCCCTGCCGAGGTGAGCACGTCGCCGTCGTCGATGAACAGCACGTCGGCGTCCACTCTGACCTCGGGGAACAGCTTCTGGAAGCGGTCGGCGTCGGCCCAGTGGGTGGTTGCCGGGCGGCCGTCGAGCAGACCGGCGGCGGCGAGGACGTACCCGCCGACGCAGATCGAGGCGAGGCGGGTGCCGGGGCGGACGCGGGCCAGGGCGGCGGCGAGTTCGGGGGTGAGCCGTCCCTCCTCGAAGACGGGGCCGAGTTCGTAGGACGCCGGGACGACGACCGTGTCCGCCGCCGCCAGCGCCTCCGGGCCGTGCGGTACGTCCACCGCGAAGTCGGCGGCGGTCGCGACCGGGCCGGGTGGCCGGACCGAGCAGGTCACCACCTCGTACAGCGGCCTGCCCCGGGCGTCCGCCGGGCGGCCGAAGACGCGGTGGGGGATGCCGAGCTCGAAGGGGATCAGCCCGTCCAGGGCGAGGACGGCGACGCGGTGCGGGCGGAACTCGCCGTCCAAGGCCGGGGTCACAGCGGTCACGGCCTGATCCTAGCGAACACTGTCCTTCGGGCCACTCGATGCGCCCGGGCGATGCCGGGACCCTGGTGCACGTGACCCAGACCCGTCCCGCTCCCGTCCCCGTCCAGGACGCACCGCACCGCCGGCGTGTGCACCGCGCCTGGTTCGTCGCCGCCGTCGCCTTCGTCACGATCATCGGCGCGGCCGCCTTCCGGTCGCTGCCCGGCCTGCTGATCGACCCGCTGCACGCGGAGTTCGGCTGGTCGCGCGGCACCATCGGCGCGGCCGTCTCCGTCAACCTCGCGCTCTACGGGCTCACCGCGCCGTTCGCCGCCGCGCTGATGGACCGCTTCGGCATCCGCCGGGTCGTCGTCGTCGCGCTGACCGTGATCTCGCTCGGCGCCGGGCTGACCGTGTGGATGACGACGCCCTGGCAACTCATGCTCTGCTGGGGCCTGTTGGTCGGGCTCGGCTCGGGCTCGATGGCCCTGGCGTTCGCCGCGACCGTCACCGGGCGCTGGTTCACCTCGCGGCGCGGGCTGGTCAGCGGCATCCTGACCGCCGCGTCCGCCTCCGGGCAGCTCATCTTCCTGCCGCTGCTGTCCTGGATCGTGGAGCACCACCACTGGCGCCCGGCCGCCGTGACGGTCGCGCTGTCCGCGCTCGCCGTCGTCCCGTTCGTCTGGCTGCTGCTGCGCGACCACCCGGCCGACGTGGGCCTGATGCCGTACGGCGGCACGGAGTTCGTGCCCAAGCCGCCGCCGGTGACCGGGGCCGCGCGGCGGGCGCTCACCGTGCTGGCCTCCGCCGTGCGTACGGGGCAGTTCTGGCTGCTCGCGGGCAGCTTCGCCATCTGCGGGGCGTCCACCAACGGGCTGATCCAGACGCACTTCGTGCCCGCCGCCCACGACCACGGCATGCCGGTGCCGGCGGCGGCCTCGCTGCTCGCGGTGATCGGGGTGTTCGACGTGCTCGGCACCGTGGCCTCCGGCTGGTTCACCGACCGCTTCGACTCCCGGCGGCTGCTGGCCGTCTACTACGCGCTGCGCGGGATCTCACTGCTCTTCCTGCCGATGCTGCTGGGACCGTCCGTGCGGGTGCCGATGGTGTTCTTCATCGTCTTCTACGGTCTGGACTGGGTCGCCACCGTGCCGCCCACCCTGGCGCTGTGCCGGGAGCGGTTCGGCGAGGACAGCCCGATCGTGTTCGGCTGGGTGCTGGCCTCGCACCAGATCGGCGCGGCGGTCATCGCCTGGCTCGGCGGCTTCGCCCGCGACGTCTTCGGCAGCTACGACATGGTCTGGTACGCGTCCGGGTCGCTGTGCGCGGCGGCGGCGCTGATGTCCCTGGTGATCCGGCGCCGCCCCACGGCGGTGGCCGTCGCCTAACGCAGGCGCCGGGCCACCGCCTTGGCGATCTTCTCCGCGTCGATCGCCAGCTCGCGGAACATGCCGCTGATGGGGTTGGTGAACCCGGTGAAGTACAGGCCGGGGGCGTCCTTGGGAGTGCGGGCGCCGTGGACCGTGGGCCGCCCGCGCTCGTCCAGCACGCCCAGGTGGCCGACCAGGGAATCCAGGCCCCGGCTGTACCCGGTGGCCGCGATCACCGCGTCCGGCGCGATCCGGCTGCCGTCGGCGAGGACCACCTGGCCGTCCTCGAACCCCTCGACGGCGGCCACGATCTCCACCTTGCCGGTGCGCACGGCGTCGATCAGGCCGACGTCCTGCACGGGGATCGCACCCTGCCGGACCCTGCTGTACAGCCCGGCCTCCGGACGGGGCAGACCGTGCCCGGAGAGGTCCGGCGTGCTGAGGCGGGCCAGCGGGCGGGCGAGCCGGTCCACCAGCCGCACCGGCAGCCGCCGCACGGCGATCCCGGTGTACTGGGCCGCCCAGCCGGCCGTGGAGCGGCGCACGATGTGCGGCGCCGTCCGCACCGCCAGCCGCACCCGCGAGGCACCGCCCGCCACCAGGTCCACGGCGATCTCCGCCCCGGTGTTGCCGATCCCGACCACCAGCACGTCCCGGTCGGCGTACGGCTCGGGGTTCCGGTACGACGAGGCGTGCAGCAGCTCGCCCTCGTAGCCGTCCGCGCCGGACCACTCCGGCAGGCGCGGGGTGTGGTTGTGGCCGGTGGCCACCACCACCGCGGCGCCGGTCAGCTCGCGCCCGCCGGAGGCGTGCAGCAGCCAGCCCGCGCCGTCCGCGGCCTTCTCCACCCGGAACACCTCGACACCGGTGACGATCTCCAGCTCGTGGTGCTCCGCGTACTTCTCCAGGTAACGGACCACGTCGTCCCGCGCCACCCACCGCCCGAACCGGCGCGGCATCGCGAGGCCCGGCAGTGCGGAGAGCCGCCGGGTGGTGTGCAGCCGCAGCCGGTCGTAGTGCCGCCGCCAGGACGCCCCCACCCGGTCGCTCTTCTCCAGCACCACCGCCCGGACCCCGCGCGCCCGCAGCGCGCAGGCGACCGCCAGTCCGCCCGGCCCCGCCCCGACGACGTAGACGGGTCGGTCGGCGGGGGTCGCGGAGAGGTCCGTGAACGAAGGACGCGAGTCGGCCATGGCGCGAGCGTATTCACCCACCCGATTGATGGGTCTCGGTCAAGACCGGAATCGGTTGCGGATTGATCACGGCTGTGCACGGCATGGGGACAGACCGTGCCGGAACACCCACGTCGCACACGAAATCAGCATGCGTGGGGGGGAGTCGGAGCATCAGGATGAGCGCATGGAGCCCCGTGAATGGCAGTTGTCCGACGACCTCGCCGAATTCCTGCGCACCGCAGGTGACTTCCTTCGCTCCAGACCGGCTCTGCACACCGTGACGCTCACCGTCTCCGAGGCGCTGCGCACGCGCGGTCCGTACGCCCACGGCGCCGAGCCGCCCCGCTTCGGTGTACTGCGCGAGGCGGGCGGCACGGTACGGGCGACCCTGCTGCACACCCCGCCGTACCCGGTCCAGCTCACCCCGCTCGGCGCGATGGACGCGGCGGCGCTGGCCGGCCGGCTCGCCGAGGCGGGCCACCGGGTTCCGGGCGTCTGGGCGGAACGGGAGACCGCCGCCGCCTTCGCCGCCGCCTGGCGGCGTCGGACCGGGACGGCCGCCGAGCCGTCCGAGCGGCAGCGGCTCTACCGGCTGGCCGAGTGGACCCCGCCCGGCCGCGTCCCGCCGGGCCGCGCCAGGGTGGCGGACGCGGGGGACCGGGAACTGCTGGCGCGGTGGTACGTGGAGTTCGCGGCGGACACCGGCGGCCGGGTCCGCCAGGACCCCGCCCAGTGGGCCGACTCCCGTCTCGCGCACGGCGGTGCCACCCTCTGGGAGACCCCGGAGGGCACCCCCGTCTCCCTGGCCGGGAACCTGCCGGAGAGCGCGGGGCAGATCCGGGTGGCCCCCGTCTACACCCCGGCCGCCCTGCGCGGACACGGATACGCGGGCGCGGTCACCGCGGAGGTGAGCAGGCGGGCCGCGGCCACCGGGGCCGAGGTGCTGCTCTTCACCGACCTGGCCAACCCGGTCTCCAACCGGCTCTACCAGCGGCTCGGCTACCGTCCCGTCGCGGACTTCGCCACCTGGACGTTCACGGAGCCGACCGGCTGACGGCTCTCACGGCCACAGCAGCCGCCGCTCCCAGCCGAACTCCGTGCGCCGGTACTCCAGGCGGACGTGGCGCCGGTCGGGGTCGCCCTGGAAGAACTCGACCGAGCGGGCGTGCAGGCGGTACAGGGTCCAGGTGGCGACCGGGGTGGCCGGGTGCTCGCGGGCATGGGACCAGGCGGCCTCGGAGGCTCGGCGCAGGACGTCCAGGGAGTCCAGCTCCTCGCTCTGGTGGCCGGTGAGGGCGGCGGCGAGGGCGCCGGTGGAGCGGGCCTGGAGGTCGGCCCGGGCGGCCTCGGCGGGGGCGGCCGTGACCGGGCCGCGGACGCGGACCTGGCGGCCCAGCGCCGGCCAGTAGAAGGCGAGGGCGGCGTACGGGTGGGCGATCAGGTCGCGGCCCTTGCGGCTGGTGGAGTGGCTGCCGAAGGTCCAGCCGTCGGCGTCGGCGCCGTGCAGCAGCAGGACGCGCACGTCGGGGCGGCCCTCCTCGTCCACCGTCGCCAGGGACATGGCGTGCGGCTCCGGCTGGCCCGCCCGCGACGCGTCGGCCAGCCAGGCGGTGAACAGGGGCAGCGGGGTCGGGGGAGCGGTGTCCGGGTCGAAGGGCCGCAGCTCGGTGGTGCCGGGGGACCAGACCTTCAGGGAGCGCAGCAGTCCGTCGAGTTCGTCGTGTGCCTCGTGTGCCATGGGCCGAGTATCCGCCGCCGCGCCCGTCCCCGGACACGGCGGCAGGCGGTGGTCCACGCCGAGGTGGACCACCGCCTGCCAGACAGGACGTGGGGCCGGTGCGGGTGCCGGTCGCTACTTCGTGGGCTTCTTGCCGGTCACTCCCAGGTGGATCAGCAGCGCCAGGTTCGGCCTGATCTCGGCCTGCTTCACGCCCCAGGCGGTGAAGCCCTTCTGGTGGGCGGCGACCGAGGCCAGCATGGTGACGAGGGAACCGGCGATCGCCGCCGGGTTCACGTCCTTGTCCACCCGGCCCTTGGACTTCAGCTCGGTGACCGCCTCGGTCAGGGAACCGTTCACCGCGTTCAGGATCCTCATCCGCAGCTTGTTGAACCGCTTGTCGCCCTCGGCCGACGCCAGGTCGACCACGCGCAGGATCGCGTCGTGGCGCCGGTAGAAGTCCATGAAGCCGTCCACCAGGTCCTGCGCGGTCTGCCACCCCGCCTTGCCGGTCCAGGTCCGGCCCGCGAGCAGTTCGGTCAGCCCGGCGCTCTCGGCGGCCATCGAGTCGGCGATCTCCAGGACGGCGCCCTCGACGTCCGGGAAGTACTGGTAGAAGGTCGCGGGCGAGGTGCCCGCCTTCCGCGCGACATCGATGACCTTGACATCTCGGTACGGGGAGGAGCTGAGCATCTCGCTGAGGCAGTCGAGCAGCTTCTGCCGGGTCGCCTGCCCACGCCGGCCGGCCACCCGGCCGTCGACGGTACGCACTTGTCCTGTCATGCCGTCAGCTTACCGACGGGGGGCAGGAGCGCGATTCGGCCGACTGCAAATGGGGTGCGACCTCGGCGGAGACAAGCTTTCCCTGGTCCTGCGGGGTGCGCGGGTCCCGGTTACTTTGACGACATGGCCGAAAACAGCGCATCGATGTACGGAGAGGGCACCCCCTGCTGGGCGGACGCCCAGCTCCCCGACGTCGAGGCGGGCAAGCGGTTCTACGGCGAGCTGTTCGGGTGGACCTTCGACGGCGAGGACGCCCCCGGCGCCTCCGTCCGGGCCCGGCTGGACGGTGAACCGGTCGCCTCGCTCGCGCCCAAGACCGACGGCCGGATGCCCACCGTCTGGACGGTGTACTTCGCCACCCCGGACGCCCGCGCCCTGACCGCCAGGATCACCGACGCCGGGGGCCGCCTGATCCACGGCCCCACCGCGGTGGCCCACCTGGGCGCCGCCGCCCTGGTCACCGACCCCGAGGGCGCGGTCTTCGGGCTGTGGCAGTCCGACGGCCACCGCGGATTCGGGCGGCGCCGCGAGCCGGGCACCTTCGTGTGGACCGAGCTGTACACCCCCGACCCGGCCGCCGCGAACGCCTTCTACGGCGACCTCTTCCACGAGGCCCTCTTCGGCGCGGGCGCGGACCCCGACTTCGGCCGCGCCCTGATCACCGACGTGTTCCCGGCCGAGATGCCCGCGCACTTCCTCGTCCACTTCCGCGTCGGCGGCCTCGACGACGCCCTCGCCGCCGTGCGGCGGCTCGGCGGCCGGATCCAGGTGCCGCCCTTCGACGCGTCGTACGGACGAGTGGCGGTCGTCACGGACAATCAAGGGGCGTCCTTCGCGCTGCTGACCCGGTGACGGGGCGCCGCGGGGGCGGTGAAATGACGGGATTGGGCACGAGACACCCCGATTCGCCACCGGGTTCGCAACCGGCCGCCCGGCCAGGAAGAATCGGGGTGCGTGCCGCCAGGGCGGTGCGGTGGTGAGACGCTGCACTTCGGTCGCGTCCAAAGGCGGAAGACGCGGCTCGTACGGGGAGGTGGCAGGCAAGTGGTGGATCAGCTTACGCAGCACGATCCGCGGCGGATCGGGCCGTTCGAGGTGCTGGGCCGGCTGGGCGCCGGCGGCATGGGGCTGGTCTATCTGGCGCGCTCGGCGTCGGGGCGGCGGGTGGCCATCAAGACGGTCCGCACGGAGCTGGCCGAGGACCAGCTCTTCCGGGTCCGCTTCACCCGCGAGGTGGAGGCGGCCCGCGCGGTCTCCGGCTTCTACACGGCCGCCGTCGTCGACGCCGACCCGCGCGCGGCGGTGCCCTGGCTGGCCACCGCGTACGTTCCCGCGCCCTCGCTCGAGGAGATAGTGAACGAGTGCGGGCCGCTCCCGGCCCAGGCGGTGCGCTGGCTCGCGGCGGGCGTGGCCGAGGCGCTCCAGTCCATCCACGGCGCGGGCCTGGTCCACCGGGACCTGAAGCCGTCCAACGTGCTGGTCGTCGAGGACGGCCCCCGGGTCATCGACTTCGGCATCGCCTCCGGGGTGTCCAACACCCGGCTGACGATGACGAACGTCGCGGTCGGCACCCCCGCCTACATGTCGCCCGAGCAGGCCAAGGACTCCCGCAGCGTCACCGGCGCCAGCGACGTGTTCTCGCTCGGCTCCACCCTGGTCTTCGCCGCCACCGGACACCCGCCCTTCCACGGCGCCAACCCGGTCGAGACGGTGTTCATGCTGCTCCGGGAGGGCCCGGACACCACCGGACTGCCGGAGGAGCTGCGCCCGCTGATCGAGGCGTGCATGCAGATGGAGGCGCCCGGCAGGCCCTCCCCGGCCGACCTCCAGGCCCAGCTCGCCCCGCATCTGTTCGGCTCCGGCTCGGACGACTCCGGCACCGCCTCCGCCTGGCTGCCGGAGAAGGCCGTCGCCCTCATCGAGTCCCGCCGGGGCGGCCGTCCGCCCGCCAAGCCCGCCCCGCTGCCGCCCGGCCCGCGCGGCCCCGGCCGTCCGGCCGTGCCCCCGCCGCCGTCCTACGACCCGGTGGTCCCGACGCCCTCCCCGGCCCCCCTGCCGTCCGGCGGCCCCGGCACCGGCCCGGTGCGGCTGGCCGGCCTCGAGGTGCCCATCGGCCCCGGCCCGCGCGTCGCCGACGCCCGCGCGGCGGCCGTGAAGGCGCCGCCGCCGGAGGCGGGCCTGGTGGCGAGCTGGTCCCGGCCGCGCCCCGGCGTCAACGGCGCCGACCCCGCCGTACCCCCGGTGCCGCCCCAGCTGCCGGAGACCTCGGCGGGGTGGCGGCCCTGGCGGTTCCGGATGTCCAACGACGTGTGGGGCACCCCCTTGGTCGACGGCGACCTCGTCTACGTCACCTCCTTCGAGGTGCACGCCCTGGACGTGGCCACCGGGCGGCGCCGTTTCAAGACGCGGGACGTGGCCTGGTCCATGGCGGTCGCGGACGGCCGTATCCACGCCTCCGACGGCCCCACCCTGTTCGCCCTGGACGCCCGCGAGGGCAGCGACCTGTGGCGGGTGTCCACGGACGCCTGGGTGTACTCGCTGCACGCCGACCGCGGCACGGTCGTCACCGGCACGCGCGGCGGCGGGGTGCAGGCGTGGGAGGCGGCGGCCGGGCGCAAGCTCTGGGAGATCTCCGGCTGCCAGACCGACTTCGAGTCGCCCGAGGCCGGCCCCGCCGTGCACGACGGCACGGTGTACGTCTGGCAGGACGCCCGGCTGCGCGCCCTGGACGCCCGCACGGGCGACGAGCGCTGGTCCTACCCGATCGGCGACGCGGCCTCCTGCGGCGGGGTGCCCGTGCGGTTGACCCCGGCACCGGACGGCCACGTGTACGTCAGCGCGGGCAGCCGGGTCCTCGCCGTCGAGGTGGCGACCGGCCGGGTGCGCTGGCACTTCGAGGCCCCGGCGGTGTTCCTGTCCCCGCCCGCCTTCGTGCCGGGCCCTGCCGTCACCGGCGGCGGGGTCTACCTCGCCGACTACCTCGGCACCGTCTACGCGCTGGACGCCACCGACGGCCGCGACCGCTGGCGGATCGCCACCGAGGCCCGCTCCTCGGTGGAACCGGTGCTGGTCGCGGCGGGGCACGTGCACGTCGGCAGCGGCAAGGGCCTGTACACGCTGGACGCGGTCACCGGCACGCCCAAGTGGCGCTTCCAGGCGGGCGGCGACGTGGTGGGCGCCCCCTCGGTCGCCGAGGGCCGCATCCACTTCGGGTCCACCGACCACCTGCTGTACACGCTGAAGGCCGACGACGGACGGCTGCGCTGGAAGCTCGCCACCGGCGGCGAGATCACCGGCTCACCGGTCGTCAAGGACGGCGTGGTGTACGCGTGCAGCAAGGACCGGTGCGTGTACGCGCTGGACGCGGAGAAGGGCACGGGAACGGCCCGCACGACCTGAGGGGCGCCCGCGGACACGGAAGACGGCCGGGTCCCCCGACCCGGCCGTCTCCTTGTTCCGCGTGAGCCGCGGCGGCTCCCCTCCGTCCGCCGCGGCTCACGCCCCCCGTGGGTGTGGTTCCACCCAGTGCTGACCGGAAGGGTTCACCGGCTCGCCCTTCCCGGTCACAGCACTAGCGCGGGTCGCCCACGGTGATGTGGCTCTCCAGCGTGGTGACGTCGCCCAGGTCGCCCTTGGCCTGCTTCTCGCCGGTGATGTGGCTCTCCTGCGGAGCCACCTGCGGGGCGGCCGCCGCCTTGGCGCCCTCACCCGTGATGTGGCTCTCCTGCGTGGTGACTTCGTCGGACTTCCTGGCGTCGCTCATCGACGTACTCCGTTGCTCTGAGGTGTGCTGTTGTGGCCGGGGCCGCCCGGCTGCTCCCCCGAGGGCTTCCGGACGGACCCGGCCACGGCCGGCGCCAGCGTGGGCGGCCGACGGCACCACCGGTTCGCCCGCCCCCGTGACGACGAATCGGCTGCGAGAAGACTGCACGGGCACGATAAACGAACGATGAACGCCGGGTCCCGCGTATTTCGGCGGGGCCGCCTCACCCGGCCGTCGCGGGAGACAGCAGCTCGCGCAGGGAGGCCGCCTCCGCCGAGCCCAGCCGGTCGTAGACGCTCAGCGCGTCCGTCCAGCAGGCCCGGGCACGGTCCGTCTCGCCCAGCGCGGCCAGTGCCTTGCCGAGCACGGTGAGGACGCCCGCCCGGCGCCAGTCGCCGCCCACGTGCAGCAGGACCGACAGCGACTGCTCGGCCAGCGCCGCGGCCACCGCGGGCCGTTCGCCGAGCCGCAGTCCGGCGAGCCGGAACAGGGTCATGCCCTCCCACAGCCGCTGCCTGCTGTCCCGGAAGATGGTCAGCGCCTCCGTGAGACGCGCCTCCGCCTCCTCCGCGCGCCCCGACTCGGCCAGCGCCAGCCCGAGTGCGTAACTCCCGTTCGCCAGACGCACGGTGAGACCCAGGTGCCGGTAGACGGCGACGCCGGACCCGGCCAGCTCCACCGCGCTGGCCACCTGCCCCATCGACAGGTGCACCCGCGACAGGTTGCACAGCGCGCTCGCCTCGCCCGGCAGGTTGCCGTCGGCGCGGTAGGCGGTGAGGGTGCGCTGGAGGTAGGCCTCGGCCTCGGCGTGCCGGCTGCGGTACGCGGCCACGATCCCGCGTTCGCTGGGCGCGTTGCAGTCGATCCACGGGTCCGCCGCCGCACCGGCCAGTTCCACCGCGCGCTCGGCCTCCGCCTCCGCCTCGTCGAACCGGCCCGCGTTGATGTGCACCTGGGCCAGCGTGGTGCGCGCCCGGCCCTCCACCAGCGCGTCCCCCGCCTGGGCCGCCGCGTCCCGGACGACGGTGGCCGCCGCCCCGAACTGGTGGGCGTTCGCGCCGGACTCGGCCAGGTCCTTGGCCACGAGCAGCAGGTCCACCGCCCGCCGCAGGCTGCCCTGCGCCACCGACTGCCGTACGCAGGCCAGCAGGCAGTCGGCCTCCGCGTACAGCCAGTCCAGCGCGTCCCGGTGACCGGCGAAGGTCAGTCCCTCGTGGTCGTAGGGGTGGAGGTGCTCCACGGTCCGGTCGCCGGGGCGCTCGATGGCGTACACGCGCGCCGCGGTGGCCAGGTAGAAGTCCAGCAGCCGGGAGAGCGCGGCGGCCCGCTCGCCGGGCTCGCGCTCGTCGCGTTCGGCGCATGCGCGCGCGTAGAGCCGTACGAGGTCGTGGAAGCGGTAGCGGCCGGGTGCGGCCGACTCCAGCAAAGAGGTGTCGACCAGCGACTCCAGCAGGTCCTCGGTGTCCTCCGGGCCGAGGTCCAGCAGCGCGGCGGCGGCCGCCAGCGACAGGTCGGGGCCGTAGGCGAGGCCCAGCAGCCGGAACGCCCGCGCCTGGGCGGGTTCGAGCTGGCCGTAACCCAGCTCGAAGGTGGCCTTCACCGCGAGGTCGCCGGCCTGCAGCTCGTCCAGCCGGCGCCGTTCGTCCGCCAGCTTGGCCGCGAGTACCGAGGTGGTCCAGGTGCGGCGGGAGGCGAGCCGTGAGGCGGCGATCCTGATGGCCAGCGGCAGGAAGCCGCACGCGGCCACCACGTCCAGCGCGGCCTTCCGCTCGGCCGCGACCCGCTCCTCGCCCACGATCTTCGTGAACAGCGACAGCGCCTCCTCGGGCGACATCACGTCCAGGTCCACCAGATGCGCCCCGGCCAGCCCGACCAGCCGCACCCGTGAGGTCACCAGCGCCGCGCACCCTTCGGTGCCGGGCAGCAGCGGTCTGACCTGCGCCGCGTCCTTGGCGTTGTCCAGCAGCACCAGCACCCGGCGCCCGTCCAGCACCGACCGGTACAGCGCGGCCCGCTCCTCCAGCGACTCCGGTACCGCGGAGTCCGCCGTGCCGAGCGCCCGCAGGAACGAGCCGAGCACCGTCTGGGGTTCCGCCGGTCGCGGGCCCGCCCCCTGGAGGTCGACGTAGAGCTGGCCGTCGGGGAAGGCCGCCCTCGCCCGATGGGCCACGTGCACCGCGAGGGTGGTCTTGCCGACACCGCCGATCCCGGCCAGCGCGGAGACCGCCATCACCCGGCCCTCCCCTTCCCGCGCCGACGCCAGCACGTCGCTCAGCTCCGTCACGAACGCGGAACGGCCGGTGAAGTCCGGCACCGAGGCGGGAAGCTGGGCGGGGCGTACGAGGACCGCGGGAGGTTGCCCGGCGGCGGAGGGGGGCTCGGCGAGCGCCGGGTCCGCCCGCAGGATGCGCTGCTGCAGGTCGCTGAGCTCCGGGCGCGGGTCCACGCCCAGCTCCTCGGCGAGCAGCCGCCGGGTGTCCGCGTACACCGCCAGCGCCTCCGCCTGCCGGCCGCTGCGGTACAGCGCCAGCATCAGCAGCTCGCGGAAGCGTTCGCGCAGCGGGTGCTCGGCGGTCAGCGCGGTCAGCTCCGAGACGGCCTCGGCGTGACTGCCCTGCTCCAGGTCCATGTCCAGGCGGGATTCGAGCAGTTGCAGGCGCCACTCCTCCAGCCGGACCCGCTGCGCCTCCGCGTACGGGCCGGGCACGCCCGCCAGGGCCTCGCCGTCCCACAGGGCCAGCGCCCGGTCGAGCGTCCGGCGTGCCTCGCCCAGTTCCCCCGCACCGCGCGCCTTCTCGGCCTGCGCGGCGAGCTCCTGGGCGACGGCGAGGTCCAGCGGCGCGAGCGTCCGGATGGCGTACCCGCTGGACTCGCTGACCAGGACGCCGGGTTCGAGCACCTTGCGCAGCCGGGACGCGTAGGTCCGGACAGCGGCGAGCGCCCTGGGAGGTGGTTCGGTGCCCCAGAGCGCGTCGATCAGTTCGGCCGCCGTGGCGGTACGGCCCTCCCGCAGCAACAGGGCCGCGAGCAGGGCGCGTTGCTGCGGAGAGCCGGTGGGGACCGGTGCTTCCCCGCGCCAGGCCCGCACCGGCCCGAGTACCCCGAACCGCAGCACGGCGGAACCGGAGACCCGCTGCTCCGGCATCCGAGCCCCACCGTCCATGCGTTCGCCCCCTAGGCAGTCCCAACGACTAGGCCAGTTTGCCTTCTTCACGCCACTTGCGTCAGCCGCGGGAGACGCCGATCACAAGGCGGCACGGGGGACTTCACAGAGTTCTCACCCCTGCGGGCCCAGCGCTCGGCGGTGCTGCCGGCAGCGCGCGGGACCGGAGGAAGCCGACCAGGGCGATCGCCGCACACCGGGCCGGTGAGGTCCAGCCGTCGTTCCCGATCGCCGAACCAGCGCGGACCCGGCGACATCGGCCGGGCGGCACGATCGCGGAGCCCAGGAAGGTCAGGCACCGCACCGGTGCCCCGTGCCTGCCCGAAAAGCGCCCGAAGCTGTGGATCACACCGAACGTATGCTCAGGGAATGACGACTTCCGCGACCCCGGGAACCGGCCCCACCGAGAACTCCATGCGTCGCGCCCTCAAACGTGCCCGTGACGGTGTCGCCCTCGACGTCTCCGAGGCGGCGGTACTGCTCCAGGCCCGCGGCGAGGCCCTCACGGACCTCACCGCCTCCGCAGCGCGGGTACGGGACGCGGGACTCGACGCGGCGGGGCGGACCGGAGTCATCACGTACTCGAAAAGCGTCTTCGTCCCGCTGACCCGGCTGTGCCGCGACAAGTGCCACTACTGCACCTTCGTCACCGTCCCCGGCAAGCTGCGCCGCGACGGCCACGGGATGTTCATGTCACCGGACGAGGTGCTGGACATCGCCCGCAAGGGGGCCGCGCTCGGCTGCAAGGAAGCCCTCATCACCCTCGGCGACAAGCCCGAGGACCGCTGGCCCGAGGCGCGCGAGTGGCTCGACGCGCACGGCTACGACGACACGATCGCGTACGTGCGCGCCATCTCCATCCGCATCCTGGAGGAGACCGGCCTGCTGCCCCACCTCAACCCCGGCGTCATGAGCTGGACCGACTTCCAGCGGCTCAAGCCGGTCGCGCCGAGCATGGGCATGATGCTGGAGACCACCGCCGAGCGCCTGTGGTCGGAGCCCGGCGGCCCGCACCACGGCTCCCCGGACAAGGAACCCGCCGTGCGGCTGCGGGTGCTGGAGGACGCCGGCCGCTCCTCCGTGCCCTTCACCTCCGGGCTGCTCATCGGCATCGGGGAGACGTACCAGGAGCGCGCGGAGTCGCTGTTCGCGCTGCGCAAGGTCTCCCGCGCCTACCACGGCGTCCAGGAGCTGATCATCCAGAACTTCCGCGCCAAGCCGGACACCGCGATGCGCGGCATGCCGGACGCCGAGCTGGACGAGCTGATCGCCACCGTCGCCGTCGCACGGCACATCATGGGCCCCGCCGCCTGCCTCCAGGCCCCGCCGAACCTCGTGGACAGCGAGTACGAGCGGCTGATCGGCGCCGGGATCGACGACTGGGGCGGGGTCTCGCCGCTCACCATCGACCACGTCAACCCCGAGCGCCCCTGGCCGCAGATCGAGGAGCTGGCCGAACGGTCTCGCGCGGCCGGCTTCGAGCTGCGGGAACGGCTGTGCGTGTATCCGGAGTTCGTCCGCAGGGGCGAACCCTGGCTGGACCCCCGGCTCCGCCCGCACGTCGCCGCCCTGGCCGACCCGGAGACCGGTCTCGCCCGGCCCGGTGTGCTCCCCGAGGGGCTGCCCTGGCAGGAGCCGGAGGAGGTGTTCACCGCCACCGGCCGCACCGACCTGCATGCCTCCATCGACACCGAGGGCCGTACCTCCGACCGGCGCGACGACTTCGACGAGGTGTACGGCGACTGGGCCGAGCTGCGCGAGGCCGCCGCCCCCGGCATGGTGCCCGAGCGCATCGACACCGACGTCCGCGCTGCCCTGCGCACGGCCGCCGACGACCCGGCGGGGCTGACCGACGCCGAGGCACTGGCGCTGCTGCACGCGGACGGCCCGGCGCTGGACGCGGTGTGCCGGATCGCGGACGACGTGCGCAGGTCGGTGGTCGGGGACGACGTGACGTACATCGTCACCAGGAACATCAACTTCACGAACGTCTGCTACACCGGCTGCCGCTTCTGCGCCTTCGCCCAGCGGCGCACCGACGCCGACGCCTACACCCTCTCGCTCGACCAGGTCGCCGACCGGGCCCAGCAGGCGTGGGACGTGGGCGCGGTGGAGGTCTGCATGCAGGGCGGCATCCACCCGGACCTGCCCGGCACGGCGTACTTCGACATCGCGAAGGCGGTCAAGGAACGCGTCCCCGGTATGCATGTGCACGCCTTCTCACCGATGGAGGTCGTCAACGGGGCCACCCGTACGGGGATGTCCGTACGGGAGTGGCTGACGGCGGCCAAGGAGGCCGGGCTCGACTCCGTCCCCGGTACGGCGGCGGAGATCCTGGACGACGAGGTGCGCTGGGTGCTGACCAAGGGCAAGCTGCCCACGGCCACCTGGACCGAGGTCATCACCACCGCCCACGAACTGGGCATCCGCTCCTCGTCCACGATGATGTACGGCCACGTCGACCAGCCCCGGCACTGGCTGGGCCACCTGCGCACGCTGGCCGGAATCCAGCGGCGGACGGGCGGCTTCACGGAGTTCGTGACGCTGCCGTTCATCCACACCAACGCGCCGGTCTACCTCGCGGGCATCGCGCGCCCCGGCCCGACCATGCGGGACAACCGCGCGGTCACGGCGATGGCGAGGCTCCTCCTGCACGGCCTGATCCCCAACATCCAGACCAGCTGGGTCAAGCTCGGCACGGAGGGCGCGGCCGAGATGCTGCGCTCCGGGGCGAACGACCTGGGCGGCACGCTGATGGAGGAGACGATCTCCCGGATGGCGGGGTCGTCGTACGGCTCGTACAAGTCCGTGCGGGACCTGGAGGCGGTCGCGGAGGCGGCCGGGCGGCCGGCGAAGCCGCGCACCACGCTGTACGGCGAGGTGCCGGAGGAGCGGCAGGCCGCGGCCCGCGCCTCGGACGGGCACCTGCCGGATCTGCTGCCCCTCGTGGACTGAGTACGATGATCCGACCCCGGATCTGAGAAGGGGGTCCCACAGCGGAGGAGATGCGTACCCGTGGCTGCCCGACTGCCCTCGTGGGCCTGGGTCTCCGGACTGACGGTCGCGGCGACCGCCGCCGTCGTCGCCCTCGCCGTCCAGGCCGACCACGGCCCGCGCCCCGCGGCCCCGGCGGCCCACGCCCGCCCCACGGCCTCGGCATCCCCGGCCCCGTCCGCCGCCGCGACCCCCTCCGGCCCGCCGGCGCTGCCGGAGGCGTCGGGGACCGGGCGCAGGATCGTCTACTCGGTCCAGGCGCACCGGGTGTGGCTGGTCGACGCCACAGGGCAGGCGGCGCGGACGTTCACGGTGTGGGCGGGGACGGTGGACCCTCAGCCTGGCCGCTACTCGATCATCAAGCGGACCGAGGCCACGACCGGTTCGGACGGGGTGAAGGTGGAGCACATCATGTACTTCACGGCCGTCTCCGGCGTGAACATAGGCTTCTCCAACGCACTCGACGGCTCCTCGCCACCTCCCGCCAACGGCGCCCAGACCGGCGGCATCCGCCTCCACAAGGAGGACGGAGCCGCACTGTGGTCCTTCGGTGACCTGGGGACGAGGGTGTCGGTCGTCGAATAGCCCCGCCGCTACCGCTCGTCGCGGGCGGGCAGGTGGTTGACGATCAGGGCGACTCCGCTGAGCAGGAAGACGCGGGTCGCCGCGTCCACGCCGTTCCAGTTCTTCGACTGCCACATGGCGAACCACTCGCCGCCGACGGCGATGAAGCCGGCCCCGAACAGCAGGATCAGCATCAGCAGGCCGTAGGTGGAGAAGCGCCGCGCGCGGGCGTTGTCGCGCCGTGCCCACAGCCAGGTGCCCCACACGAGCACGGCCGCCGCCACCGTCTCCCAGGCGATGATCGCCACGTAGGCGGTGTCCTGGAGGGCGGTACTGGTGATCGCCCGCCACATCAGGTGGTCGTCCTTGAACGTGGTGTCCATCGCCAGTACGTGCCGGACGTACTGCTGGTTCGTCCCGAAGTCGGTGATGTTGCCTACGGCGACGAGGGCGATGTACAGCGCGAGCACGCCGGTGAGCACGGTGGCGGCCAGGCCCAGCCCCGAGCGGGCGGCACGGGCGGAGTCGGCGGGGGCCGCAGAGTCGGTCATGGTCATGATCGGAATTCTTCCCGACCCCCGGCCGAGGGGGGACGCCTTTCAGACGAGCTGCACCGCGTGCCCGAGGAAGGAGGTCCAGGTGTCGGCGGAGACGGTCAGTCGGTCGCCGTCGGTGGTCTTGGAGTCCCGGATGTGGATGTGGCCGGGGGTGAGGGCGACTTCGACGCAGTCGGGTCCGTCGTTGCTGCTGTAGCTGCTCTTGAACCACGTCAGCGCGGGGGTCATGTTTGGTCTCCCAGTAGTTTTTCGATGCGGGCTCGCGATTCCATGGGCGGGAGGGCCTGCGCCCGGATCATGCCATAGCGCATCTCCAGGATCTGGACTTCTCTCGGGTCGGTGATCAGGCGGCTGTGGAACTGGACCTCAAGGTGGCCGAGCGTCTTGCCGTCCCGGAGCTTCAAAAGGCGGAAGTGCCCAGCCATGCCCGCGTGTTCCTGCCTGTCGGTCGGCATCATCTGGATGGTTACATGCCGCATCTCGCTGATTTCCAGGAGGTGTTCCAACTGCCGTCGAAGCACCGCCCTTCCGCCGATCGGCCGTTCCAGCGCTGCTTGCTCCTGCACGAACGTGATCTCTGGACGGGGCACCCGCTCGAACACCGATTTCCTCGCCATGCGGGCCGCGACCAGCCGTTCGATCTCCTCCTCCGTGTACGTGGGACGCCGCATCGCGTACAGCGCGTGGGCGTACTCGGGCGTCTGCAGAAGCCCGTGGATGTGCAGGGCGGTGTAGGCACCCAACTCCACGGACTCTTCCTCCAGCTTCTGTAGGTCCCGGACCTTCTTCGGGTACCGGGCCCGCTCCACGTCCGCCTGCATCGCGGACACCTTGCCGCCCGCGCCCACGACCTCGTCGGTGCGGTCCAGGAAGTCCGGCTTGGGGACGCGGCGGCCCCTCTCCACGGAGGACACCATCTCCTCGCCGTATCCGATGGCGGAGCCCAGCTCCACCTGGGTCAGACCCGCCGCCTCCCGCCACGCCTTGATCTGCCGGCCCACCGCCCGGAGTACGGCCTCGGCCTCCTCGTCCTCCACCGGCGCCCCTCTCGCTCGTACCAGCCGTACCGCTCCGTCGCCCACCCGTACAGTCACCCTGCGTACCGTGGTCGTTACTGTTCAGCGTAGGGACAGGCGGCCACTGTGGGTGACATGAACGAGAAATCACGGCTGCGCATCCAGTTGTCCGCGACGCGCAGAGGCGCACGGCTCGCCCGGCTGCTCACCGAGCGGCAGCTGGACGAGTGGGGCATGCCGTTCGAGGACGCCGCGCAGGTCGTCGCCGAGCTGGCGGCCAACGCGGTGCTGCACGGCCGCGTCGCCGGGCGGGACTTCCGGCTGGAGCTGCTGCGCAGGGACGACGGCACACTCCGGGTCGAGGTGACCGACGCGCGGGGTGAGCGGAGCCCCCTGCTGCCGGAGGAGCCGGCCGAACCGACCGAAGGGGGCCGGGGACTGCGCATCGTGGCCGCGTACGCGCACGAGTGGGGGGTGGTTGCGGCGCCCGCCGGAGCGAAGACCGTTTGGGCGGAGCTGAGGCGTCCGTTCCTGGGCAGTATGGGTTCGGCGGAGACCGATCGGCTCACTGATCGGACCGTTCCGGGTCCATTACAGTGCTGACCGGCGTGCGGGCGGACGGTGGCGCGAGGAGGTCTGGGTGGGTGCGACGAGCGGCGCCGTCTGGGGCCGTGCGGAACAGCAGGACTTCCGGGGCCGGGTACGGGGCACGCTGCTGGGCGCCGCGATCGGCGACGCCCTCGGCGCACCGGTCGACTCGCTGGACCTGGACGCGATCCGTACCGCGCACGGCCCCGAGGGGCTGACCGATCTCGCGCCCGGCCAGGGCAGACGCGGCACCGTCTCCCACCACACCCAGCTCACCCTGTTCACCGTGGACGGCCTGATCCGCGCCCAGGTCCGCCGCGACACCGGCGCCTGGCACCCGCCGACCGACCTGCACCGGGCGTACCTGCGCTGGGCGGCCACCCAGCGGGACTGGGGCCCGGACGAGCGCCGCGCCGAGGACGGCTGGCTGGCCCGCGAGGAGTGGCTGTACGCCCGCCGCAACCCCACCCGCGCCCTGATGCTGGGGCTCGGCAACGACGTGATGGGCACGCTGGAACGCCCCAAGAACCCCGGCGAGGCGGGCCCGGAGGCCGTGGCCCGCTCGGCGCCCTTCGGCCTGCTGGTCGGCTGGGAGCCCCAGCTCGTCGTCCAGCTCGCGCTGGAATGCGCGGCCCAGACCCACGGCCACCCGGTGGCGGTCCTCTCGGCGGGCGCGTACGCGGTCATCGTGCACGCCCTGGCGCGCGGCGAGAGCCTGGACGGTGCCGTCCAGACCACTCTCGCCCTGCTGGCCGCCCGCCCCGGCCACGAACCGGTCACGACCGCCCTCCAACGGTCCCTCGGCGCGGTGCGCCAGGGCCTCCCCAGCCCGGCGCGCGTGACGGAACTGGCGGGCGAGGGCACGGCAGACGGCCTCCTCTCCGCCGCCGTCTACTGCGCCCTGGTGGGCGAGGACGTCCGCCACGGTCTCTGCCTGGCGGTCAACCAGCCGGGTCCCTCGGCCGCCGCGGGCACCCTGACCGGCGGCCTGCTGGGCGCCCTGCACGGCGAGACAGCCCTCCCCCCGGCCTGGCTGCCCGAGCTGGAAGGCCGCCCCACCATCCTGGAACTGGCCGACGACTTCGCCCTCGAAATGACCCAGGGCCCAGCCCTCCACACCCCGGCCGGCTCGGCCCCCGGCTGGCTGGCCCGCTACCCGCGAGCCTGAGACGGCTCGCTCCCGTCCGCCCCGGGGCTAGCCCAGCTCGTCCGGGCAGGGCGTCCCGCGCGGAAGCTGGTAAGGCGCCGCCAGGTGATACGTTCCGGCCCGCGGCGCCAGCAGCACCGTCCAGCTGTCGCCGGACGCGTCCACCGGGGTCTCCCGAAGACACCCGTTGACGTTGACGAACGACTTCGCGGACCCCTCCGGCCGCCGCTTCGACTCCTCGGTCTCCCGCGGAGGCGCCAGACTCCTGCCGCGCTCGTCCACCACGCTCAGCCAGGGCGAGTACGGCACCCGGACCAGGATCCGCCCAGGCTCCCGCACGTCCAGCGTCATCTCGCCCTGCTCCGCCCGCCGCACCACGGCGTTCGGCCCGGCCATCGGCGCCGGGTCCGTCACCCGGTAGAGCTGCCAGTTGGAGTCGCTCCAGATCCGGTCCAGGTACGGCATCCCGCGCAGCACCAGCTCCCGCTCGCGCAGCCCGCCGTCCCCGTCCGGGTCGTCCACCCTCGGCAGCACCACGTACCGCACGGCCCACCGCTGGAGCCACTCGTGGTAGTTGGCCGAGTTGAGCGTGTCGTCGTAGAAGAGCGGGTTGCGCTCCATGTCGGCCTGGCGGTTCCAGCCGCGTGCCAGGTTCACGTACGGAGCCAGCGCGGACGCCTCCCGGTGCGAGCGCGCCGGGATCACCTCCACCCGGCCCTTCTCCGCGTCCACCCGCTGCAGCTGGTGCACCAGCGGCGCCAGCTCACGCGCCCAGGACGCGGCCGGGGTCGTGTGGATCACGTCGTCCACCGACTTGAAGCCGATCCAGCCGACGAACCCGGCGAACGCCAGCACCGTCACGTACCAGCGGCGCGAACGCGGTGCCGTGAAAGGCAGCGCGGCCACCAGGGCCACCCCGGCGAACAGCATCGGCAGCCGCGAGATGTTCGAGCCGATCTGTGAACTGATCAGCCACACCAGGACCACGCTCAGGCTGTACACCCCCGCCGTCAGCCTGACGGTGACCCACTCCCTGGGCACCAGGAAGAGGCAGAGCAGGCCGTAGAGCAGCGGCATGACCACCGAGCCGAACGTCATCGGCTGCGTCCCGGAGAACGGGAACAGCCACGCCGACGCGGCCACCACCACCGCCGGCGCCAGCCCCAGCGCGAACGCGCCCGGCCGCCGCTTCTGCAGGAACAGCGCGACCGCCACCAGCCCCACGAACAGCCCCGCCACCGGCGACGCCATGGTGGCCAGCGCGGCCAGCGGCGCCGCCGCCAGCGCCTTCGCCCAGCGCTTGTACCGCCCCCGGTACGGCCAGCAGCACACCACCGCCACCGCGCCCGCCGCGAACAGCCCGGCGAGCGCGTACAGCACCCAGCCGGACACCGCCCCGCCGAGCAGCGCCAGGATGCCCGCCAGGGCCGCCAGTGGTGCCGCGGCCATCGGCTTGGCCCAGCGCTCGTACCGGCCGTCGTAGGGCCAGCAGAACACCGCCGCCACCGCGCCCAGCGCGAACAGCGTGCCGAGTCCGAACGTCACCCGGCCCGAGACGGCGTTTCCGAGCAGCGCGAACACCCCGGCCAGCGCGGCCGACAGCGGATTGCGCACCGCCCGGCTGCGCACCAGGATCATGGTCAGCAGGGCCGCCGAGCCGGTGCCGGCGATCATCATCGTGGTCCGCACCCCGAGCACGGACATCAGATACGGCGAGACCACGCTGTACGACACCGGATGCATGCCGCCGTACCAGGCGAGGTTGTACGCCGAGTCCGGGTGCCTGCCGACGAACTCCGCCCACGCGTCCTGCGCCGCGAGGTCTCCGCCGCTGTTGGCGAACGTGAAGAACCAGATGATGTGCAGGACGCCCGCGAGCAGGGTCACCGACAGCACGGGGTGCCGGCGCGCCGTTGCGCGCAGAGCGTTCAGGGCGCCTGCCGTGCTCCGCGCGCTCCGCACGCTCTTCGCGGGCGAGCCGGGTATCCGGGGGCCGGACGCCGGGCCCGGCTCGGCGTTCTCGGCGCGCTTCGGCTCGGTTGTCGCCACGTCAGGCACTCCCCGTGTCCCGTCTTTTCCGTTCTCGGCCCTCTGCGCGGCCCGGCGCGGTCCTCGGTGACCTGCCCCGTTTCGTGACGCTAGCACGCACCCCGCCGCCCGGCTCCCGAGGCGGGAGCGCGGACGGCGGGGTGCGGATACGGCGGGTGCCGCGAAGGCCGGCCCGGGGGTCAGCCGACGCGGGTCAGCTTGGCTCCCAGGCCCGGTTCGGCCAGGTCGGCGCGGAGTGCCACCGGCACCTTCACGGCACCGGCCGAGGAGCCGTCGCCCACGGTCAGCGAGCCGACCTCGGTACCGGCCTTCGCGGTGTGCGCGATCGTGCCGGAGGTGAAGGACAGCCGCACCTTCAGGCCCGCCCAGCCGGCCGCCTTCACGTCCTCGGTGACCTCGACCGGGGTCCGGCCGCCGAGACCGTCGTCCACGTAGCCGACGACCGTGCCCTTCTTCAGCACCGTCTCCGACCTCAGCGCCCCCTGGGCGGCCCGGATCAGCGCGTCGCTGTGGTCCAGCGCGGCGCTGAGGATGGTGTTCTCCCGGCCGCCCGGCGGCTGCCGCAGCACCGCGCCGATGACCATCCGGGTCTCGCCGCCGACGTCCTGCTTCGCGGCGAAGACCAGGTTGCCGAGGGCGGAGGTCGTGGTGCCGGTCTTGATGCCGACGACGTTGTTGTGCCCGACGAGCTGGTTCCAGTTGGAGTGGTACGTGCCCTTGTAGTCGGTGTACGACATCATCGCCGCGACCTCGCGGAACGCGGGCTGCTGCATCGCGGCCTTGGCCAGCTTCACCTGGTCCGCGGCCGTGCTGACGGTGGAGTTCGTCAGACCCGAGGGGTCGGTGTACGTCGTCCCGCTCATGCCGAGGCCCTTGGCGGCGGCGTTCATCTTCGCCACGAACGCCTTCTCCGAGCCGGCGTCCCAGCGTGCGAGAAGGCGCGCCACGTTGTTCGCGGACGCGATCAGCACGCCCTCCAGAGCCTCCCGCTGGGTGATCCTGTCACCCTGCGTGACGTCCACGGTGGACTCCTGGCCCGCCTTCGACTGGTCCTGCGCCGCCTTGTCGATCGCGATTTTCGGACCCGCGGCGCCGTTCTTGAGCGGGTGGTCGCGCAGGATCAGGTACGCGGTCATCACCTTCGCCACACTGGCGATCGGCACGGGCTTGCCCGAGCCGGACGAACCGAAGGAGCCGATGCCCTGCACGTCCAGCGCGGCCTGGCCGTCCGTCGGCCACGGGATGTCCGGCTTGCCGCCCTCGAAGGTGTAGCTGTCCTTCGCGGTCAGCGCGAGCGTGGGCTGCGGCAGGGTGCGCATCGCCTGGACGACGCCCAGGATCACCACCAGCAGGATCACCAGCGGCGTCCAGATCTTCACCCGCCGCACCAGGGTGCGCACCGGGGTCTCCGGCGGGGGCGGCGTGTTCGTCAGCTCCGCCAGCAGGTCCAGCGGCGGCTTCGGCGGCAACGGCTGCTGCGTCGTGCGCTCCGGCCCCACCTGCGGCACGGCCCGAGTCTCCTCGACCCTGGCCGACGGCCCCTTGAGGTCGGGCTTCAGCGCCACGAACTTGCTGGTCCGCTCGGTCTCGCGCTCCGCGGGAGCGGGCTCGGCCTTCCCCCCGACCTTGAGCATCGTCGTCGGCTGGTCCACCCGCGGCTTCTTGGCGGCGGGGGACTTGAGCGCGGTGGTGGGGGTGTCCACGGGCTTGCCGGGAGCCTTCTTCGGCGCACCCTCGGTGTCGCCCCGGGGGGCGGGGAGGGGGGTGCCCTCGGCCTCGGCGCCGGGCGTGGCGTCACCCTTGCCCGGGCCGGGGGTGGCCTCGGACTCGCCCTTGGTGTCCTTGGCGTCCTTGGCGGAGCCGGGGGCGGCCTTGCCGGTGTCCTCGGCGTCGTCCTCGTCGGCCGACTCGGCGTCGCCCCTGGCGGCGGCGACGGCGCCCGCAGCGGCGGCCTTGCCCGCGTCCGTCGAGGCGGGGCGGGAGCCGTCCTTGGCGGCGCCGCCGGTCCCGGCGGAGCCGGAGGCGCTCTCGTCGTCCTCGGCGGAACCGTCGGTGTCCTCGGCGTCCAGGACGGCGGCGGCCTTGCCCGTGCCCTCGGGGGCGGCCTCGGAGGCGCTCTCGGGGGAGCGGCCGGTCCCGGCGGCCGGGGCGTCCTCGGTGTCGTCGGTGTCGTCGGTGTCGTCCTCGGCGGCCGCGGAAGCCGGGGCGGAGGCGTCCTCGGCGGCGGCCCCGTCCGCGCCCTCGGCGGCGGAGTCCGACCCGACCTCGGCGGCGGGTGCGGAGGCACGCGTCCCCGAGCCCACGGCAGCCGAAGTGCCGGTGCCCTTACCGGAGTCGCCGGCTGAGCCGGAGGCGGCCTCCTGGGCCTCCTCGGCCTCCTCGGCGTCGTCGGCATCATCGGAGGAGGCGTCCTCGGCCGAGCCTGAGGATGCCTTCCCGGCGTCCTCCGTGCCGTCCGCGGCCGCCGGGACGGAGGTGCCCTCGCCGGAGCCCTCGGCGCCACCCTTCGCGGCCGGGGACGTGGTGCCCTCCTCCACGTCGTCCTTCTCCGCCTCCTCGGCGGAGCCGGCCTCGGGGGAGTCCTTGAACGTGTCGTCAGGCACGGCGGCGGCAACGCTGCCGGCGCTCCCGGAGGTGCCGGAGGCTTCCTCGGCGGCATCCTTCCCCGGCCGGCCGGCGGCCTTCCCGTCGCCGGTCGAACCCGCACCGGAAGCAGCCGACTTGCCCTTCGCCGAACCCCCGGAGGGAGGCCGTACCCACGCCGAGACCGCCTCGCGGAGTTCCTCGTCCTCCACGGAACTCGCTGAACCGACGGAGTCTTCGTGCTGCTTCGACCTGTCGGGGGACTCGCCCGCCACCGATGCCTCCTTGATGCGCCGCACGCGCTCCCGCGCGCCCTGTCCGAACCATGTACCAGTGTCCTGCGTGGGGGGTGGCCCCCAGTGGCAGACGAGAACGACATACCTGCCGGTTCCCCCGCGAACCAGGCACGTGCTCTCGACAGATGAATGTGAGAGGCGTCACCCTGTCATTCATCCACGCGGGGAGGCATGGATGGGCATGAGCCGCAGAACACTTCCGGAAGAGCTTCTGATGCTCGCACTGGACCCGGCCACGGGTACCACTGCACAGCCTCAGTCGCTCGACCTCGGTCTGGCCGGTGCGCAGCTAGTGGAGCTGGCGCTGGCCGGACGGATAGCCCCAGACGGGGATCGTATCGCCGTGGTGGTGCCACGGCCGACAGGAGATCCGACTCTGGACTGCGCGCTGGAGCTGCTGCGAAGGCGCGGCGCTCCGGTACGGGCCGTCCATTGGATAGGCGGGCCCCGGCTGGGCCTGCGCCAGACCTACCTGTCGCACCTGGAGAGGTGCGGCATGGTGGCCGCCGTACCGGGCCAGATGTGCGGCGTGCTGCCGACCACGCGGTACCAGGCGACGGACACCACCATCAGCCGGGAGATCCGCGGGAGGCTCGACTCCGCGATCCGCACCGGCGTACCACCGGACCCACGGACCGCCGCGCTCGCCGCGCTGGCCCACGCGGTCGGCCTGGGCAAGCACCTGTACCCGGGGAACGAGGGGCGCTCGTCCCGCTCCCGGCTCAGGGACCTGATCCGGCACGACCCGATGGGCGGTCTGGTCGCGCACGCCGTGATGGACGTGCAGAACGGCGTGGGCGCCCAGCCGAGGCGCGGCCAGGCCCCGGGCGGCCGGCCGGCCGGACCGGGGGCCAGGGCGACCGGGGAACCGGCGCGCGGGGTCCCGATGCAGCCGCACCACGGCACGATGGCCCGCGCGGCGGCCCACTGAACGGCCCGGCCGGGGGCAACCCCGCCCGGCCACAGGCGACTTGACGAGCGGGGCGGGGAGACCGACGAGGTCCCCCCGCCCCGCTCCGCCACTTCACCCCATACCAGACCGACGGGCGGCTTGTACCCCGAACTGTCGGTCGGGCGCCGCATATCCGACGTTTCCCAGCGGTAGAAACCCCCTTGGTGGCAGTCTGCTCAACAGCAGATACACAAAGTGTCAGATACAGGCAGCCAGCCGGAGGTGCGCATCCCGTGGCGTCCAATGTGAATCCCACCGTCAGGCGGCGCCGGCTGGGCCAGGAGCTGCGCAAGCTCCGTGAGCTCAAGGGCATGACGGCCGAAGAGGTCGCCGACCGCCTGCTGGTGTCGCAGTCGAAGATCAGCAGGCTGGAGAACGGCCGCCGCAGCATCAGCCAGCGCGACGTCCGCGATCTGTGCGGGGTCTACGAGGTCGAGGATCAGAGGATGGTCGACTCGCTGATGGAGATGGCCCGCGACTCCCGCCAGCAGGGCTGGTGGCACACCTTCGGCGACATCCCGTACAGCGTGTACATCGGCCTGGAGACCGACGCGCAGTCGCTGCGCGTGTACGAACCCCAGCTCGTCACCGGCCTGTTGCAGACCCGCGCCTACGCCGAGGCGCTGGTGCGCGGCGCGCTGCCGGAGACCTCGGCGGCCGAGATCGAGAAGCGCGTCAAGGTCCGGATGCGCAGGCAGGAGCGGGTCACCGACGACGTCAACCCGCTGCGTCTGTGGGTGGTGCTCGACGAGGCCGCGCTGCACCGGGTGGTCGGCAGCAAGCTCATCATGCGCGAGCAGCTGGAGCACCTGATCGAGCTGTCCGGCCTCCCGCACGTCACCGTGCAGGTGCTCCCCTTCGAGGTCGGCGCGCATCCCGGTCTCAACGGCCAGTACGCCATCCTGGAGTTCGCCGACGCGGCCGACTCCAGCGTGGTCTACCTGGAGGGCGTCACCAGCGACCTGTACCTGGAGAAGGCGCCGGACGTGCAGAAGTACGCCGTGATGTACGAGCACCTGCGGGCCCAGGCCCTCCCGGTGGAGCAGTCCCAGCAGTTCATCCAGGACGCGGCCAAGAGGTTCGCCCAGTAGGGCCATGACGGGGCTGTGGCAGGTGGGGCGAGGGATCTTACACCGTCGCCCCGTTCCCATGACGGGTCGCTTGGAATATGCCACCCGCTTGAGTGAACGGTCCCTGCGGGCGCAGGGGTTGACCGGTAGCGTCGATCACGCCAATCGCTCGCATGGGTTGGCCGAACCGCACCACCGCAACTCGCAACAGGAGTGGACATGGCACTGATTCAGGGCGCGACGGAGACGTGGATGAAGTCCTCCTATTCCGCGGGCAACGGCGCCTGCGTCGAGGTCAAGTCGCCGACCGCCGCCGAACTCGCCGTACGCGACTCCAAGGACATCGCGGGCCCCGTCCTGGCCTTCCCCGCCTCCGCGTGGAACGCCTTCGTCGCCTCGGTCAAGGCGTAGCGGACCGTTCCCGGTCCCAGCGCGTAGAAGCACCTGACCGATGCTTCACCCACAGCACACGCACCACCCCGAAGCCCCCTCGACCGGCCCGCCGTCCCTGCCGAGGGGGCTTCGCCATGTCAGCGCACGGGCAGCGACACATCGCACACCGGGTCACCGGGACCGGCAGCGTCCCAGTCTGCGAAGTACACCTCGCGGCAGGGACCGGCCACCGTCAGCCCCTCGGCGGCCGTCCACCGCTCCACCGCCTCGAAGGCGGCCAGGATGTGCGGATGCGCCACCTGTGCCTTGGTGATCCGGGTCCGCGCCAGCCGTCCCGCCGGCTCCACCCGTACTCGGACGGCCCGCGGCCCGCCGTGCTGCTCGGCCCATGCCCGCGCCGCCGCCTCGTCGGCCACCGGTACGCAGGACTCGGCCGGGCCGTCGCTCTCCATCGACACCTCGGCGTGGTAGACGACGTACGGCGCCCCGGCCACGCCCCCGCACTCCCGCGCGGCCTCCTCCAGCCGGCCCAGGGAGGCGCCGATCCAGGTGGGCAGCTCGTCGGCCAGCGTGTGCCGGGACTCGGCGAGCACCACCTGTGCGGGCACCTCCACCACGTCCACCGCGAACATCTCGTCCATCTCGGAAGTCCTTCCCGACAGTCGTCCACGGAGGTAGGCGGCGAGAGCGCGCTGCCCGGCGATCCGGGCCTCCACGTCCGCCCAGTAGGCGTCCAGCAACCCGGCCCCCGCCGCGCCCCCGGCCCCGACCACCTCGGCGATCCGGGCCAGCGGCATGTCCAACTGCCGCAGCAGGGCCACCAGTCGGGCCCGCTCCACCTGATCGGCCCGGTAGTACCGATAGCCGCTGACCGCGTCCACCTCGGCCGGGGTGAGCAGGCCGAGGCGGTCGTACAGGCGCAGCGCCTTCGGTGAGAGCCGGAAACGGGCGGCGAACGCGCCGATGGTCAGCAGGGGTCGGGGGTCCACAGGGCCTTCCTCCGTCACCGGGCGGCAGCTCCGCCCGGTGACAGGGACGCTCCGGCCTGCCCCAGGGGCAAGGTCAAGCGAGCTGCGCCTCGATCGCGGAGACGACCTCCGCCGACTCCGGCTCGGTCTGCGGGGCGAAGCGGGCGACGACCCGGCCGTCGCGGCCGATCAGGAACTTCTCGAAGTTCCAGCGGATGTCGCCGGTGTGGCCCTCCGCGTCGGCGAAGGGGGTGAGGCGGTCGTAGAGGGGGTGGCGGCCCTCGCCGTTCACCTCGACCTTCTCGGTGAGGGGGAAGGTCACGCCGTAGGTCGCCGAACAGAACTCCGCGATCTCGTCGGCGGAGCCGGGCTCCTGTCCCATGAACTGGTTGCACGGCACGCCGAGCACCGTGAAGCCCTGCCCGCCGAACCGCTCCTGGAGCCGCTCCAGGCCGGTGTACTGCGGGGTCAGCCCGCACTTGGAGGCCACGTTCACGACGAGCACGGTCTGCCCGGCGTACCGGTCCAGCCCGGCGGAACCGCCCTGGAGGGCACCGATCTCGACGTCGAGGGGGGAAGGGGTGTGATCACTGGTCGTCATGGTGGGCAGCCTAAGGGCCGGTGCGCCCGGCTTCCACCAGTACCTCCCCGGCCGCCGTGCGCGAGTACAGCACCGAGCGGCCCGCCCGGCGGCGGATGATCAGGCCGGACTCGCGCAGCACCTTCAGATGGCGGCCGAGCCGGCCGTGCCGTACACGGTCTTCGCGGCCCGTCCTCCGCTGCCCGCGGCCGTCGTGTGCGTGACGCCGGCGTCCGTGGGATTCGGGGCGGGCCTGGTCCAGCAGGAGCGGCTGATGTCGCTGACCCCGGACGCGCTCTCCGGCCACGCCCTGGGGCTGCACTCCGCAGGGATGCTGACCATGCGGGGGGTGAGCGCCGGGGTGGCGGGCTCGCTGGCCCAGGTCACGTCTCCGGCCACGGGTATGACGGTGATGGCAGGGGCGTCGGTCGCGGTGACCCCGGGACTGGCGCTGGCGGGCCGCGCCCCGGCCCGGAAGACGGCCGTCCGGGCGGACGCCGAGGCATGGACGACGTACGTGCCGGGCAGCGCCGCCGGGGCGTGCCACGCGGCGGAACGTGCTGCGATCCTGACCCGGTTCGAGGCCGGCCGGCGAACACGCGGTGCGTGGGGTGTGCGGGGGCGGAACCGCGATAGGTGTGCCCTACACGAACAGGGGGGCCGTCTGGCACGATCACCTGGCGGGCGGGTCGTCGCCCGTGAGAACGGGTGGCGGACGCGGGAGCGGTGGGTGCGGAACTCAGAGGGTCAGGTCGTAGCGGCCGAGAGGACGACTGGCAGTGCGGCGACGGCGGACGCCGACCGTACGGCGAAACGGGCCGTGACCGTCTTCCCCCTGCTCGTGCTGGCCGCGGGCGCCCTCGGCATGCTGATGCCGTCGGCGTTCGCCGGGAGCAAGGAGGCGGTGCCCTACCTGCTCGGCGTCGTGATGTTCTGCATGGGCCTGACGATGACGTCGGAGGACTTCCAGGGTGTGGTCAGGCGCCCCTGGGCGGTCGCACTCGGCCTGGTGGCCCACTACGTGATCATGCCGGGCCTCGGCTGGGCGATCGCCGAGCTGCTGGACCTGCCCCCGGCGCTGGCCGTGGGCGTGATCCTGGTCGGCTGCACGCCGAGCGGTACGGCCTCCAACGTGGTGACGTTCCTGGCCAGGGGCGACGTGGCCCTCTCGATGTCGGTGGCGACGGTCTCCACGCTGCTCGCCCCGCTGGTCACGCCGTACCTGGTGCTGCTGCTCGCGGGACACATGCTGGACGTCGAGGCGGGCCCGATGGTCGTCGACATCCTGAAGACGGTCCTGGTGCCGGTGGTGGCCGGCCTGCTGGTCCGCCGTCTGGCCGCGCCCGTGATCCGCCGCTGCCTGCCCGCGCTGCCCTGGCTGTCTGCGGGAACTGTCGCGGTGATCGTCCTCATCGTCGTGGCGGCGAGCGCCTCCGCGCTGAAGGCGGCCGCCGCGATCGTGCTCCTCGCGGTGGTCTTCCACAACGCCTTCGGCCTCGCCCTCGGTTACGGCGCCGCCCGTCTCGCCCGTCTCGACCCCGCCGCCCGCCGGGCCATGGCCTTCGAGGTCGGTATGCAGAACTCCGGCCTCGCGGCCTCATTGGCGGCGACCTACTTCAGCCCGCTGACAGCCCTGCCGGCGGCGGTCTTCTCGGTCTGGCACAACCTGTCGGGCGCGGTGGTGGCGGCGTGGATGAACCGGCGTACCGGGTGAGGCCGTCCGGCCTCGCCCCGGGTGCCGGCAGGCGTGTGGAACGGTGGAAGCGTTCCAGGCGTCACGGCTTTCGAAGCGAACGGACCGGTCCCGGCCGCCCGCGCTTGGCGGGACGGGACGCGGAACCCGGTCCGTTCGACGATGAAGGGGCTGATCTCAGCCCCGGGCGGCGATCTCTGCGTCGGCGACGGCGATGGCTATGCCGAGCGCCTTGGCGATGTTGGCCGCTGCCGTCATGACGCGGGCCGTGCCCACTATGGGCGCGATGGCGACCAGGACGTCCTGCAGTTGTTCGGCGGTCACGCCGCTGTCCATGGCGGGGTCGATGTGGGCCGCGTACGAGATCGGCGGGGCGTCGGATGCGGCGAGTGCCGCGATCCGCGTGAGGACGAGCGCGTTCGAGGGCAGCCCGCAGCGCTCGACCGAGTCGACGGTCATCGCGGCGAGGGTGTCCAGGACAGGGGTTTGAGATGCGGTGGCCATGTCGCATGTCCTTCTCGTGAGTTCCGTGCCTGGGGGGTGAGGCGGAAAGCGCAGAAACGCGGGCCTCTTCTCAACCGTAGAACGCATCCGGGCCTCGTGCATGGCGTCCCGACGTGCGCGGTGAACCCGGTGAGACGAGATTGGAAGTAGCCCGACCGGCCGAGTCAGGCCGGTATCGGCAGCGGCCGGCCGGTCTTCGCCCGGGATGGGAGACATCCATGAAGGACCTCAAGTTCGAGCAGAAGCGCTCGCTGTCACGTCTTCAGGCGGCCGACCAGCTCACGGCGCTCGCCGACGCGCTGCGGGGAGGCGGGGAGGCGGAGCTTCACTTCGGCTCCGGAACTCTGAGCCTGCGGATTCCCGACGACCTGCACACTGAGATGGAGGTCGAGATCGGCAACGGCGAGATCGAGCTGGAGATCGAGCTCAGGTGGCCGGCCACGCGGAAGCGGGCGGCGCCGCCGCCGGCGGCCGCGGCCGCGCAGGAGGCCGTCGCACGCAAGAGCGTGCCCGCGAAGCCGGGACGCGGCGGCACGGGTGCCGCCCGGACCAAGGCCGTGAAGCGGACCGCCGCGAAGAAGTGACCCGACCGAGCGCGAGGGCCCTTCCACCACCCGCCTCCACGGCGCTGTCCGCCGCTGAACGACACGGAACGGGACGGACGGGCGTGGGCCGGGCGCGGCCTTCGGATCGCCGGGGCCTCGCGCGGTGATCCACCGGGGATTGCGGGACAGCCCTCAGCCGCAGGCGCATCCGGCCGCTGCCGGGGTCACGTCGGTGGCTCGGCCGGTGCAGCACCCGTCCCCGGAGGCTTGGGGGTCGGCGCTCCTGCAGAGGGCGCCGGAGTCGGACTTCACGACGTAGACCTCCCAGGGCTCCCTGCCGGGGCCGTGGACCCAGACCTTGTCCTGGAGGGCGTAGCAGCAGGAGGTGTCGTTCTCCTCGAAGGTGGCCAGGCCGGCGTCCTTGAGGCGGGTGGTGGCGGCCTTGACCTGGTCGGTGGACTCGACCTCGATGCCCAGGTGGTCCAGGCGGGTCTCCCCGCCGGGCCCACCCTCGATCAGCACGAGCTTGAGCGGGGGCTCGGTGATGGCGAAGTTGGCGTAGCCCTCGCGCCGCTTGGCCGGTTCGGTGCCGAACAGCTTCGAGTAGAAGGTGATCGACGCTTCCAGGTCACTGACACGCAGGGCGAGCTGAGCGCGGGACACGGCGGGCTCCCATCCGGTTGCATTGATGTCTGTCGATGCAACATTGCGCGCTGGATCGAAGGCTGTCAACATAGAGGCATGTCGAATCAAGAGCTGGTGGTGCTCGGCCAAGCGGGCGACACCGAAGCGTGCTGCCCCGGGCTGCTGACCGCTCCCCTGGACGAGGGTCAGGCCGAGGAGCTGGCGAAGGTGTTCAAGGCGCTGGGCGATCCGGTGCGGCTGCGCCTGCTGTCGATGATCGCCTCCCGGGCGGGCGGCGAGGTGTGTGTCTGCGATCTGACCCCGGCCTTCGAGCTGTCCCAGCCGACGATCTCGCACCACCTGAAGCTGCTGCGGCAGGCGGGGCTGATCGACTGCGAGCGGCGCGGCACCTGGGTCTACTACCGGCTCGTACCTCAGATGACCGACCGTCTCGCCGGCATCCTCACCCGTCCTGCGGCCGGGTCGCTGCCCGGGCGCACCGCACCGGCGGGAGCTGCCTCGTGAGCACTGCCGTACCCGAGGGCAAGGTGGCCGGACGCCTGTCCTTCGTAGACCGCTACCTGGCCGTCTGGATTCTCGCGGCCATGGCCGCAGGACTCGGACTGGGCCGCATGGTCCCCGGTCTGGGGGACGCGCTGGCCGAGGTGACCGTGACAGGGGTGTCCCTGCCGATCGCCCTGGGCCTGCTGGTGATGATGTACCCGGTGCTGGCCAAGGTCCGTTACGACCGCCTCGACACCGTCACCCGCGACCGCCGCCTGCTGCTGCCCTCCCTGCTGCTGAACTGGGTGGTCGGCCCGGCGCTCATGTTCGCCCTGGCCTGGCTGTTCCTGCCGGACCTGCCCGCCTACCGCACCGGCCTGATCATCGTGGGCCTGGCCCGCTGCATCGCCATGGTCGTCATCTGGAACGACCTCGCGTGCGGCCACCGGGAAGCCGCCGCCGTCCTGGTCGCCCTGAACTCCGTGTTCCAGGTGATCGCGTTCTCGGCGCTGGGCTGGTTCTACCTCTCCGTCCTGCCCGGCCGGCTCGGCCTGGAGCAGACCGCACTGGACGTGTCCGTCTGGGAGATCGCCCGCAGCGTGCTCATCTTCCTCGGCATCCCTCTCGCGGCCGGCTACCTCACCCGCCGCATCGGCGAGAAGGCCAAGGGCCGCGCCTGGTACGAGACCAGGCTCATCCCGCGCATCGGCCCCTTCGCCCTGTACGGGCTGCTGTTCACGATCGTCGTCCTCTTCGCCCTGCAAGGCGACGCGATCACCTCCCGGCCGCTGGACGTCGCCCGCATCGCCCTGCCGCTGCTGGTCTACTTCGTCGTCATGTGGGCCGGTTCCATGGCCCTAGGCCGGGCGGTCGGCCTCGACCACCCGCGGACCACGACGCTGGCGTTCACCGCCGCGGGCAACAACTTCGAGCTGGCCATCGCCGTCGCCATCGCCACCTTCGGCGCCACCTCCGGCCAGGCCCTCGCCGGCGTCGTCGGCCCCCTCATCGAGGTGCCCGCCCTGATCGGCCTCGTGTACGTCGCCCTGTACGCGCGCCGCTACTTCACCGCACCGGCCACTGTCCCCGCACCGCAGGAAGATCCAGCCCATGTCTGACACCGCCGTCCCGTCCGTCCTGTTCGTCTGCGTTCACAACGCCGGACGCTCGCAGATGGCCGCCGCCTTCCTCACCCACCTCGCGGGCGGCCGCGTCCAGGTCCGCTCCGCCGGCTCCGCTCCCGCCGACACCGTCAACCCGGCCGTCGTCGAGGCCATGGCAGAGACGGGCATCGACATCACCGCCGAAGTGCCGAAGGTGCTCACGGTGGAGGCGGTCCAGGCGTCCGACGTCGTGATCACGATGGGCTGCGGTGACACCTGCCCCGTCTTCCCCGGCAAGCGCTACCTGGACTGGCAGCTCCCCGACCCGGCCGGTCAGGGCGTCGACGCCGTTCGCCCGATCCGCGACGAGATCGAGAAGCGGGTCCGCGGCCTGATCGACGAGATCGCTCCGGCGACCTGACCCCGTACACGGCTCGCGGGTCCCGCATCGCCGGGCGCCAGGGGCCCGGACCGAGATCGGTCCGGGGCCCCTGAACCGGTTCCCCCGGCAGGATTCGAACGGACAGAGGGCGATCTCGCAGCCGCCGGCTCGCGCGGCACCTGGAGTAGCGTGGCACTGCGAGGCGGTCCCGTTGTCGCACCTGCCCTACAGACGGGTGGTCATCATGACCAGCTCGGATGCATCTCCTGCTCCCCGGCGCCTTCCCAGCGGAGCCCATGGGACTGTGCGGCCGGGTTGCGCGCTTCTCCGGCTGGAGACGATCGCATCACGTGAAGGTGTCCTCGACGGTGCGTGGTGGCCGCGTTCGCGGGACATGGGGGCCGAGCTGCCGGCGCTGCTGAGTGCTCTCGTCGCCCACCTGGGCCCCGTGACCCGCGTGGGGCTGGACGCCGCAGCCTGGGAAGATCTCCCGACGCGCATCGTCGTGGACGGCCGCGTGGTGCACATCGACTCCTTCCCGGTCGGCGACGACACGGTGCTGATCACCCGGGGCGACCGGGACATCTTCTCGCTGCTGGTGGTCCCGCCCGACGCGGCACCGGACGCCGCCCGCGCCGCGATGGCCCAGGCGGTCCGGGCGGACAACATCAGCCAGGCGGAACAGATCCTCATCGACACCGGGAGCCGGCGCGGAACGTCGGGCTGACAGGAGGGGCCTGCCCTCGCGGCTGGGCGCGAAGACGGAACCGAGGCAGACACCGAAACACGCACTGGTGGAAGGCACTCGACGGCCAGAGGGCCCGATGCCCGCCCGTGCTGCCCGGCGACCCGCTGGCTGGGGACGCTCCTATGGGCGCCACTCCCGCTGACGCCGGGCCCCTCCCGGCCTCGCCGCATGGAGCAGACGGCCGCAGCCCGTCTCCGCGAGCAGTCGTTCGGTCTGCGGGGAGGGGTGGTGCAGCAGCAGGAACGCGTGACTCTCTGCGGCGTGCCGTGACACGTCGAGGAAGACGCTCAGGCCGCTGTCGTCGCAGCGGTCGACGGTGGTCAGATCGACGTCGATGAGGGTCATGCCATCCCGCAGGCACCGCTCCAGGGCGTCACGCACGTGGGGCGCGGTGGCGGAATCGATGACACCGGTCAGGGTGACCAGGGCCCGCGTGCCCCGGTCGTGCCGGTAGAGGTTCAGTCGCGGAAGAGTCATGACGCCTCGGTTCAGGTGATCAGATGCTCGAGGTCCTCAGACGCCTCGGTCCACCGGCCCCGGACCGAGCCGACGGTGGGGGCGTGGCCGGGCGGCCGGGCCGATCCTGCCGGCGTGCTGGAGCCCGAGCAGGTGGAGCACGTACGCCGCCACCACGACGAGGACCGGGAAGGCGATGGCCGTCAGGAAGGCGCTCATGGCGGCCACGTCACCTACCGATGACCAGCCGACGGGCCGCCCTCGGCGTACCGGCCTGTCCCGGAACGGCCGCGGACTCCGCCGAGGCGCCGCCCTCGTACTCCCACGCCTCTTCCGGTCCCGGTGGCCGGTCGGTGGCGGAGGCACCGTGCCGGGCCTCCTCCGCGGCGATCAGCGCGCTCGCGGTCAAGGGCGGCCCGTCGCGGTCGGACGCGGCAGCCATCAGCCGTGCCGCGGCCTCCGCCCCGGTCCCGGGCGGGACGACCAGCAGATCCCAGCGGCCGGTGCCGTAGGAGAGCAGCAGCAGCTTGTGCGGGTCGATCTCCGGGGTGAACCAGCCGACCCTGACGATGTGCCCGGCCACGGGAACCTTGCGGGGGATGACCGGCCAGTGCTCCGGGTTGACGGCGATGCGGGTGATGCGGCCCCACAGGGGGTCCAGCACATCGGTGAGCGCCGGCAGTTCGCTCAGCAGATCCCGGGAGCGGGGCCACCAGGCTCCGTCCAGGAGTCCACGGGGAGTGCCGTCGGGTTTCAACGCCAGACGTGCGGCCGGGGCTGCGACGGGCTCGGGGCGCGGCAGCGGGGGGTACAAGGTCGCCGACATGATGCGGACCCGTCTCCGGGCGACCTCTGCGGCGGCCCGGGTCTCATTCCTCGCCGGGGACGACCCGGCGTGGAAGCCGGTGTGCGAGATGCCCTCGGTACTGTCCACACTACTCCGCGTTTCCCCGGCGGCGGGTCTTCCCGGCGGCCAGAGGCCGTGACCGCACCGTGGGACGGCGGGGCGAGAGGTCAGCCGCGCCACTCCACCATGAGCAGGGTCGCGTCATCGCTGGTCCGCCCGCCCCGCGCACGCTTGAGCGTGTGGGACAGGGATCGCGTCACCGCCCGGATGCCGCGGCCGGTCCGCTCCAGCTGGTTCACGCAGTCGATCAGCTGGTCCTCCCCGAACTCCTCCCCCCCGCTCTTGTGCTCCTCGACCACTCCGTCGGTGAAGCAGAGGACCCGGTCCCCCGGTACCAGCTCCAGTTCGCTGATCCGGGGCACCGAACCACCCAGGCCGACGGGAAGCGTGGTCGGGCCGGCCAGGCGCCGTGCCACGCGGTGGTCGCGGACGAGGACCGGCGGCGGATGTCCGGCGTTGACCCACTGCACCCGTCCCGTCGTCGTGTCCAGCTGCATCATCTGCGCGGTGACGAAGTGCTCGGGACCGAACTGCTCGGCCACGGCGCGGTCCATGAACTCGTAGATCTCCGCCAGTCCGACGCCGGCGCGGCGGGCGTGGCGGTAGGCGCCGATGGCCACGGTGGCCATCGTGGCCGCGTCCAGGCCGTGCCCCATCGCGTCGATCATCGCCACGTGGAGGACGTCGCCGTTCAGCGCGTAGTCGAAGCTGTCGCCGGCCACGTCGTAGGCGGGTTCCAGGATCCCGGCCACCGCGACCCGGGGCATGATCATGGCCAGCGGTGGCAGCAGGGACCACTGGATCTCCGCGGCGAGGCTCATCACCTCACCCCGTCGGACACCGAAGAACAGGTCGGAGTAGCCGTGCTTGGTCACCAGAAGGTCGGCCACCAGGCCGGAGACCCTGTGCAGCAGGCGGCGGTCGTGGTCGTCGACCCTGTCCAGCGTCACCGCCATGACCCCCACCTGGTCCCCCCCGTCCAGCAGCGGCAGATGGAGCCGTACGCCGTCGGCCTCGACCAGTTCGACGGGCTGGGCGTCGAGAAAGCAGCGGCCCGCCTCCGAGTCGTCGATCACGTGCGGTTCCCCGCCCGTGAGGCCGTCACCCGGCAGAGGAACGAGCAGCAGCTGGCCGTAGTCCTGCAGCAGCACCTGCGGACGGCGGCCACCGAGCCGCTCCACCACATCGGCGACCAGGGGCCCGATGAGATGGGGCGGGAGTTCGTGCGCGCTGTCGAGGATCTTTCCGAGGAGGGCTTCCCCGAAGCTCTCGGACCGGTCCGCGCGCCGACCTGCCGTCATCCCCTCACCCGCCGTGGTCCGCTTCGCGTCGGGGGGCGGGCCGGGATGGCAAAGGATCTCTGGGCCATGGCTCCATCACGGGGTCGGGGACCGATCCGCCTGTCAGGCGGAGCCGGCCGGGTCGGGCTGCTCAGCTGGTTCGGGCTCGGGCTCCTCCTTCTGACTCCCATGTGTCCTGCCCGTCGGGGCCGTCCTCCGCGAGTGCCGGCAGGCGCGGGGCCGACAGCGGGCTCGCGGGGGTGGGAGGCGGCGGTCAGCGGCCGGGCCGCCGTGTCGGCCGGTTCGCCGGGAACGGCGCCGCCATGGTCGTGCGCCCGGAAGTCCCCGGTAGCTGTCAGGCTACTCCCGGCCGTGACGGGCCGCGCATCTGCTGCTTTCCGTTCGCCGGCGCCGCCCGCACGCCCCCGGACCGACCCCTGCGCCCTGTGCGGGGGCTGGCACGGTGGCACGGTGGGGGACCGTTCGGCCCATGCGGTGCGGTCCCCGGCGAGCGATGCTGGACACACGGCCGGTCCTCGCCAGGTTCTCGAGCCTCAGCTGCCGGTCCCGGTGAATCGCACCCCTCGCGACGGGCCACGAGCACATCACGGCATGCTGCTCGCCCTCCCCTGGCGTCACGTGCTCCGCCGGCCCATTGCCAGGACCCCGCGCGAACGCCCTGGCCCTCGTCCCGAGGAGCCCAGCATGCAACTCCTGATCGTTCTCATCGTCGTGGTCGGCCTCGTGGCCCTCGCGGCGCTCGCCATGGCCGTGAGGGTCGTCAAGCAGTACGAGAAGGGCGTGCTGTTCCGCTTCGGCCGACTCGTCGGAACACGCTCCCCCGGGCTCAGGTTCATCATCCCGTTCGTCGACACCCTGCACCGGGTGTCGCTGCGGGTCGTGACCATGCCGATCCAGTCCCAGGGCATCATCACCAAGGACAACGTCAGCGTCGACGTCTCCGCCGTGGCCTACTTCCGCGTGGTCGACGCGGTCAAGTCGGTCATCGCGATCGAGAACGTGAACTCCGCGATCGACCAGATCGCCCAGACCACCCTGCGCAAGGTCGTCGGTCAGCACACTCTGGACGAGACCCTGTCCGAGACCGACCGCATCAACCTGGACATCCGTCAGATCCTCGACATCACCACCGCGGAATGGGGCGTGGAGGTCACTCTGGTCGAGCTCAAGGACATCCAGCTGCCCGAGTCCATGAAGCGCGCGATGGCCAGGCAGGCCGAGGCCGAGCGGGAGAAGCGATCCAAGATCATAAACGCCGAGGGAGAGTCCCTGGCCGCAGCCGCCCTGGGCGACGCCTCCGACACGATGATGGCCCATCCTCTCGCCCTGCAACTGCGCAACCTGCAGAGTCTGGTCGAGATCGGTGTGGACAAGAACACCACCGTCGTCTTCCCGGCACCGCTGATGAGCACCATCGGCGAACTCGGCTCCTTCATCGCCCGCGAAGCGAACGCGGCCGGCGCGACGGCACCGCCGCCCTCCGCGCTCGTGCCGCCCCTGGACCTGGCCAGTTCTGCTCGCGTGCCGGCACCGAACAGGGGGACCGAAACCACGTGAGCCCTCCCGCGGGTGGCGAGCCCGCGACGGACCGGCAGTCGGGCGTGCCGTGAAGATCCACCGCGGGGTGATCCGGCGTCCCCGTGCGCCGCCCGCCACACGGCACGGTCCGCATCACGGCGGTCGGTCGGCCGTCGTGGGGCGGGGAGCGGCCGAGCTGAAGCGGCCGGCACGGCGGCGCAGGTGACGGTGGCCGGCGTAGCGCCGGGCAGCCGCAGGTGCCGCGACGGCGGCTCCGTAGAAGATCCGTTTGCCGATTTCGATGAGGGCCAGGTAGGCGAGGACCATGCCGATCAGCGTGGCGAAGAACGCTCCGGGAAGCGGCTGGAAGCCCAGGGCGTGGGCGAGCGGGGTGGCCGGCAGCACCGTGCCGATCGTGACGACGCCGAGCGCGGCGAGAGTCAGCGGCAGGCTGGGATGGCTGCGGAAGAACGGGATGCGCCGGGTGCGGATGGCGAAGATCACCAGAGTCTGGGTGGCCAGCGACTCGACGAACCAGCCGGAACGGAACTGGGCCGGCCCGGAGTGGAAGACCCACAGCATGACGCCGAAGGTGACGAAGTCGAACACCGAGCTGAGCGGCCCGAAGGAGACCATGAAGCGACGGATGAAGGCGATGTCCCAGTGGGAGGGCTTGCGAAGCTGGTCCTCGTCCACGTTGTCCGTCGGGATGGCCAGCTGACTGCTGTCGTAGAGAAGGTTGTTCAGCAGGATCTGCGACGGGAGCATCGGCAGGAAGGACAGGAACAGTGAGGCGCCCGCGGCGGAGGCCATGTTGCCGAAGTTGCTGGAAGTGCCCATCAGCACGTACTTGATGGTGTTGGCGAAGATCCGGCGGCCCTCGGCCACACCGTCCGCGAGGACGTCGAGATCCTTCTCCAGCAGGATGACGTCAGCCGCGTCCTTGGCGACGTCGGTGGCCGAGTCGACGGAGATGCCCACGTCGGCCGCGTGCAGAGCCAGTGCGTCGTTGACTCCGTCGCCCAGGAACGCCACGCCGCCGCGGCTGCGCCGCTGCGCTTGCACGATACGGGCCTTGGCCTCGGGACTCACGCGTGCGAAGACGGTGGTCCCGGTGATCGCTTCGGCCAGATGTGCGTCGTCCAGGGCATCGACCTCGCTGCCGGTCATCGCGCCCGCGTCGGTGAGGCCGAGGTCATGGCAGACCTTGGCGGCGACCGCGGCGTTGTCGCCGGTGACGACCTTCACCGCGATGCCCAGGTCGGCGAGTCTGCGCAGCGCCGTGGCGGCGCCCGGTTTCGGCGGGTCGAGGAACACCAGCAGCCCGATGAGGCTCAGCTCCCTCTCGTCCCCGGGCCGAACGGCCCGCGTTCCGGGGGCGACGGGCCGGGTGGCGACGGCGATCACGCGGTTTCCCGCCGCGAACTCGGCCGCCAGCGCGTCGCGGGCTCCGGGCGGGACGTCGACGCAGCGGTCGAGGACGGTTTCCGGAGCGCCTTTGGTGACCAGGTCCGACCGGCCGTCCCTGTCCCGCACGAGGACCGAGACCATGCGCCGTTCGTGATCGAAGGGCAGCACCGCGACCTGTGTGTACACGTCCACCGCGGCCCGCTCGCCCGCGGCGGCCGGAGAGCGCCACAGGGCCTGGTCCAACGGGTTCCCGCCGACGTCCCGCGCATCCCGCGCCGCGTTCTCGGTACCGAGCAGTCCCCACTTCACCACCGCCTCGGAACCGTGGCCACTCGCGGGAACGGCGCGCATGTACTCGATACGGCCCAGGGTGAGCGTGCCCGTCTTGTCGGTGAACAGGACATCGACATCGCCCAGGTCCTCGATGCAGACCAGCCGCTTGACCAGTACCTTGCGCCGGCTCATCCGGCGGGAACCGGCTGCCAGACTGGTCGAGACGACGGCAGGCAGCAGTTGCGGGGTGATACCGACCGCGATGGCCAGCGAGAACAGCAAGGCGTCGATAATCGGCTTGTGAAGCACCACGTTGATCACGAAGATCGAGCCGGTCAACGCGCCCGCCACGTAGACCAGCAGCAGGGAGAAGCGCCGCAGGCCGACCTGGAACTCCGTGTCGAGAGGGTGGGTGTCGAGCCCGGCGGCGATCTTGCCGAACTCGGCGTGTGCTCCGATGGCCACCACCACGCCGCGGGCAGCGCCTGTCCGAACGACCGTGCCCATGAGGGCGCACCCGGACAGTTCGGCCAGCGGGGTCCCGGCCGGGACCGCGGCAGTGGTCTTGTCCACCGGCAGTGACTCGCCGGTCAGGACCGACTCGTCGCACTCCAGACCGGCGGCCTCCAGCAGCCGCAGGTCGGCCGGGACGATGTCACCCAGGCGCAGTTCCACCACGTCACCGGGGACCAGTGCCGTGACATCCACCAGGGCAGCCCGGCCGTCGCGCAGCACCACGGTCTGATGGTGGATCTGGGAGTGCAGTGCCTCGGCGGCCTTCTCGGCGCGATACTCGTTGACGAAGCCCAGTCCCACGGACGCGCTCACGATCAGCCCGATGATCACCGCATCGCCTCGCTCGCCCACCAGGAAGGACGCCACAGCGGCCGCCACAAGCAGCCCGAGCAACGGCGAGCGGAGCTGATGCCACAGCACGGGGAGCACCCGGGCGCGGTGCGTGGCGACCGCATTGGGTCCGAACCGCGCATGCCGTCGCGCGGCCTCCTCGCTGCCGAGGCCCTCGCCGGCGACGACACCGAGCGCACGAAGCACTTCGTCCCCCGACGCGGCCGCCGCCGACACCACCCCGGCCGCGAGCACGGGCGGCTGCGCCGGAGCGGAGACGTTCACCCTGCCCAGCCTCGGCCGGCGGGTGGCCCGCTCCTCGGTGCGGGGTGCCGGCTGATCTCACGATCCCGGCACTGCTGGTCGGTCATGCGCATCGCCGTCCTGGGGCTGTCATGCCATCCCGGCCGGTGAGAACGCGGGCTCCACAGATCCGGCGGGCTCCAGGGTTCCAGGGTTCCAGCATCGCACGCTCATCGCGCTTCGACGCCCGCCACCTGCTGATTTCAGGAAGCTCCTTCCGCAGGAGCGAGAGCGGTTCGAAGCCACCGTCCGGAACAAGTTCGTACCGGATGTTGCGACCGGGCAGTTTCGGCCCGGCCTCCGGGTCAAGCCGGTCCAGGGAGTCAGGCTCCCCGACGGCGAGCGTCCCGTCATGGAAATGACCTGGGCGCCCGACGGGCGCGCCACCTGGCAATACGGAGATGAACTCCGCAAAGGTGAGCCGCACGTGATCTGGCGCCGGGTCGGTGGGCACGAGATCTTCGATCCCGGTCCCGCCTGAGGAACCGGGAGCGACCCACCTGATACACGTGGTGGGTCGCTCCCGCGCCGCCTCGCTGGAGTGTTCGTGTTGCCGAACCTCATGGCGGAGTCTTCGGCCGCGGTTGGCAGGCGGTTCGACGAGCGAGGAGACGTCTCCCGCCGGACCGGCGCTCTCGGCCGGCATCCGACCAGTGAGCCCGCGACAAGTGAGGAACCAGCGCCGGTCAGCGAACCCCCCGGTCGGCAGCCGTGCCTTCGTCGAGGGACCGTACGGGGACGTCCACCTCACTGCGCCGGAGCCGTCCCGGCAACCTGCTGATCGCCGGGGATGCGGGGGTCACGCCCGGACGGGCCACGCTGGAGGAGGAGGCGCGCGGCGACCTCGTCGTGCTGTACCGGGTACGCGGCGAGGCCGGTCCCGTGCCTCGTCGCGCTACGTGGCGGACGGCTGCACCTGGCCGGGCGATCTGTCCGCCCACACACCGCTCACGAACCTGGCCCCTGAAGAGGAGTCCGAGACCGGATGAAGCGTCTGCCGTCTGCCCCTCACGGCCGGTGTTCATCGGAAGAGATATCGGGCTCTGGCGCCCCGTCCGCTCACGCAAACGGCCCCGGACGCGGAGTCCGAGGCCGAACAGGGCGCCTCCCCGGGGAGAAACCCCAGGCCAGAGCCGTAATGCGCTGTGCCCCCGGCAGGATTCGAACCTGCGACACCCGCTTTAGGAGAGCGGTGCTCTATCCCCTGAGCTACGAAGGCGGGGTACGGCGGCCACCTGGGTGGCTGCCCATGACAGGGTAGCGGATCAGGATCGGGCTGGTGGGCGAGCGGGGCTGTGGCCTGCCAACGGATCCGGTTCAGGGATGACTTGGCCGTACCGGCCCCGCCGCGGCCGTCGTGCCGTTCGCCGCGTGCGTCCGTGTCACCCGTACCCGGTACTTCCCGTCCAGGTCCGCGCCGGCCACGTGGATGGTGATGCCCGACGAGGGGTCCTTGAAGGTCTCTCCGGGGGAGAAGGGGGCGTCGGAGAGTTCGGCGTGGACGTTGGGGCTCTGGGTGCAGCCGCCGCTGTCGCGGTGGGCGTCGTAGACGGTGATGGGGCCGCGGCCGGTGTCGACGGAGGCGTCGACCTTGTAGACGAGGATGCCGGGCTTGCAGACGGCCTCGTCGTTGCCGCTGCGCGTGCGGAGTTCCAGCACGTACGCGGTGCGGTCGTCCAGCGGGACCATGACCAGCTTCGCCCCGGACTTCTGCGAGAGGGGGGAAAGGGTGTAGTCCGTGCTCCCCGCGGCCGTCGCGCAGCTGACCTGGGACGCCGGGAGCCAGCCCAGCTTCCACTTGTGCCAGCCCAGCAGGTCGTTGTTGGCCCCCCAGTCCTCGCTCATGATGTCCCAGTGCCCGACCGCGCTGCCCCCCTCCTGGGTGTACAGGTCCGGCAGCCCGAAGGTGTGCCCGTTCTCGTGCGGCAGCACCCGGTACCCGGTGTCAGCGTACGCGCCCGAGCCGTCGTCCTGGCGGGAGTAGACGAACGAGGCGTTGGCGACCGGCGTGCCGTCGGCCACCGGGGCCTCGCCGTTGCCGGCGAAGGTGACGGAGAGGACCGTGTCCAGGGCGGAGGGGCCGGCGTTCGGGGTGACCAGCACGTTCAGCAGGTCGTACGAGCGGAAGTCCACGCCCGGGTCGGCGGCGGAGACGATGTCCCGCACCAGTTGCCGGTAGCCGGGGTCGAAGGGGGCGCCGCGCTCTATGCCGTAGTCCTTGAACGGCTTCGGCATCCGCAGCCAGGAGGTGATCGGGGTCTCGGCGCGGTAGTCGAGCCGGCCGTACGACGCCTTGGCGAACCATTCCTGCGTCTTCGGGAAGAACTCGTGGAAGCGGTCCATCGCCTTGCCCTCACCGGGGGTGTCCGGGAAGTCGACCATCAGGGTCAGGGCATGGACGGTGCCGGTGGAGCGGGAGTAGCTGGTGGAGGTGGGGAAGCCCTCGGTCATCTGGACCTCGGACGCTGCCTGGATCATGCAGGGGGCCAGGGCGGCGGTGCGTATCAGCCCGTTCGGCCCGGCGGCGGTACGCGCCGTGAGCTGCCCGGACCCGGCCGAGGTGCTGACCGCGAAGGTCAGCAGGGTCACCGAGGCGAGGGCGGCAGCGCGGCGCGGGCGTATCCGGCCCCGGCGTATGGAGCGGCGAGGCGACTGCGGCTGCATGCACGGACCTCCCGCTCCACGGCAGCCCCCGTGATCCGGCTGCGCCCTTGGGCTCACCCTGGGTCGCCGCGGCCGGAGTCGCGCGTTGGGAGAGACCGATCGTGGTATTTCGGCAGGAGTGCGGGTGAATCACCGGCGGCAGAGGGTGGATCGGCCGGCCGAGCGGGGATCGATGGCGCCTCTGGCCGGGGTGTGGTCCAGGTCACATCAGGTGCGGGAAATAACCGGGGAGGGTCTCCCCGTTTAGGCCTGTGTCCGCGCGAAGCGGGGAGCTTCTCCCCGGATCACCGGACGACGACAGTCCACTCGTCCCGTACAGATGGGGAGCCCGCCGTGTCCGCCGTGCGCACCGCACCCTCCGCCCGCAGGGCGTCGCCCCGGCCCCGTGCCGATGCGCTCCGCAACCGGGAGCGGGTCGTCACCGCCGCACGGGAGATGTTCGTCGAGCACGGCCCCCAGGTGCCGCTGGACGAGATCGCCCGCCGCGCGGGCGTCGGCAACGCCACCCTGTACCGCAACTTTCCCGACCGGGACGCCCTGGTCCGGGAGGTCCTGTGCTCCGTCATGGACCGCACGGCCGAGGCCGCCAAGTGCGCCCTGGCCGAGACCGGCGACGCCTTCGCCGCGCTGGAGCGCTTCGCGCACGCCGCCGCCGAGGAGCGGATCAGCGCGCTGTGCCCGATGTTCTCCAGCACCTTCGACCGCAACCACCCCGACCTGGAGGCGGCGCGGGAGCGGGTGGAGGCGCTGATCGCCGAGGTCATGGACCGCGCCAAGGCGGCCGGACAGCTCCGTACCGACGTCGGCGTGGGTGATCTGATGGTCGCCGCCGCCCAGCTCAGCCGGCCCCCGGCCGGTACCGCCTGCTTCGACGCCGACCGGTTCGTCCACCGCCACCTGCAACTCTTCCTCGACGGACTGCGGGCCCCGGCCCGCTCCGTCCTGCCCGGTAAGGCCGTGACCATGGAGGATCTCCGCCAGTCCTGACCCGACCGATCAGACCGCTCTGACCGATCAGACCGCTCTGACCGATCAGACCGACCTGACCGATCAGACCGACCTGACCGACAGACCCACGCTTCCGCCGGGCCCGCGCCCCGGAGTCACCTCTCGCCACCCGGCCGCCGACGACGGCGAGCCGGTGGGGCCCCGCACGCCCTGTGCGCGTACGAGACGCCGTACGACCGTGCCCCGCATGTCCGATCCGTCCGACCGACGTCCCGAACGGGGTACCCCCATGTCCGAAGCAGTCATCAAGCCGCCGCCGGCCACCGCGCCCGCCGGCGACGCCAACCGCTGGAAGGCGCTCGTCTTCATCGCGCTGGCCCAGCTCATGGTCGTCCTCGACGCCACCATCGTGAACATCGCGCTGCCCTCCGCCCAGCAGGACCTCGGCATATCCGACGGCAACCGGCAGTGGGTCGTCACAGCCTACGCCCTCGCCTTCGGCGGACTGCTGCTGTTCGGCGGCCGCATCGCGGACCTGTGGGGCCGCAAGCGCGCCTTCCTTCTCGGCCTCGCCGGTTTCGCCGCCGCCTCCGCGCTCGGCGGCGCAGCCACCACCGGCGTGATGATGTTCGGCGCCCGCGCCCTCCAGGGCGTCTTCGGCGCCCTGCTCGCCCCGGCCGCGCTGTCCCTGCTGGCCGTGATGTTCACCGACGCCAAGGAGCGCGCCAAGGCGTTCGGCATCTACGGCGCCATCGCGGGCGGCGGCGGTGCCGTCGGCCTGATCCTCGGCGGCTTCCTCACCGAGTACCTCGACTGGCGCTGGACCTTCTTCGTCAACGTGCCGTTCGCCGTCGTCGCCGCGGCCGGTGCCTGGTTCGTGATCCGGGAGCCCGAGGGCGGCCGCAACCGCTCCCCGCTCGACATCCCCGGCGTGGTCCTCTCCACGCTCGGCCTGGTCTCCCTGGTGTACGGCTTCACCCGTGCCGAGTCCGACGGCTGGAGCGACGCGGTCACCATCTCGATGTTCGTCGCCTCCGTGGTGCTGCTGCTGGCGTTCGTCCTGGTCGAGCAGCGGGTCAAGGCGCCGCTGCTGCCGCTGCGCGTCGTCGCCGACCGCAGCCGGGGCGGCATCTACCTCTCCCTGGGCCTCGCCATCATCGGCATGTTCGGCCTGTTCCTCTTCCTGACCTACTACCTCCAGGTCGTGAAGGGCTACTCCCCGGTCAAGACCGGCTTCGCGTTCCTGCCGATGGTGGCGGGCATGATCACCGGCTCCACCCAGATCGGCGCCCGCCTGATGATCCGGGTCCCGGCCCGGCTGCTGATGGGCCCCGGCTTCCTGCTGGCCGCGCTCGGCATGCTGCTGCTGACCCAGCTGGAGATCGGGTCCTCCTACGCGGCCCTGCTGCTGCCCGCCATGGTGCTGCTCGGCCTCGGCATGGGTACGGCGTTCATGCCGGCGATGTCGCTGGCGACCCAGGGCGTCGAGCCCCGGGACGCGGGCGTCGCCTCCGCCATGGTCAACACCTCGCAGCAGGTCGGCGGCGCGATCGGCACCGCGCTGCTGAACACCATCGCCGCGTCCGCGACCACCTCGTACGTCAAGGACCACATCGCGTCCGCGACGGCGGTGCCGCAGCAGCAGCTGGTCAAGCTGCAGGCCATGGTGCACGGGTACAGCACGGCCATCTGGTTCGCCGTCGGCATCCTGGCGGTCGCCTCGCTGATCGCGTTCACCATGATCGACGCCGGCAGGCCGGGCGCCGTCAGGGCGGCCTCCGGTGACGGCGCCGATGACGAGATCCCGGTGCCGGTGGTCGCCCACTGACCCCCGAGCGGTTTCAGCGGAGCCAGGGCAGGTCCGCACCCGCCTCGCTCGGCTGAAGGCCCTCGGCGACGATCTCCATGATCTCGCCGAGGGCCTTCTGCTGTGCGGGGCTCAGCCGCTCGAAGAGCGCCTGCCGGACGGCGGTGACGTGGCCCGGCGCGGTACGGCGCAGCACCTCGGCGCCCTCCTCGGTGAGCACCGCGAACTGGCCGCGCTTGTCCGAGGGGCAGTCCTCGCGGCGCACCCAGCCGCTCTTCTCCAGCCGGGCGATCGCGTGCGAGAGCCGGGAGCGGGTGATCTTGGACTTCCGGGCCAGCTCGGTCATCCGCAGCCTGCGGCGCGGGGCCTCGGCGAGGCCGACGAGCAGGCCGTAGTAGACGTGCGGCATGCCCGCGTCGCGCTGGAGCTGCCGGTCGAGGTGATCCTCCAGCAGCGTGGTCGCGTGGAGGTACGCCCGCCAGACGCGCTGCTCCTCGTCGGTGAGCCAGCGGTGTCCGGGTGCCGGGGTGGATGCCGAGTTCATGTCCCCCACTGTACGAACCGCCTTCTTGAAACTTGAACTAGTCGGGCGTAATCTGACCCGGTAATGCTTGAGAGTTAAAGCAAAGCCGCGCCCCGTCGCGGGAGGAGCCGTCATGCACCACACCGCCGAGCCGTCCGCTCCCGACCGCATGCCCGCCCTCTACCTCAGTCATGGCGCCCCGCCGCTCGCCGACGACCCCGTCTGGCCCGGACAGCTCGCCGCCTGGGCCGCCGGCCTGCCCTGCCCCAGGGCGATCCTGATGGTCTCCGCCCACTGGGAGGAGGCCCCCCTCGCCCTCGGCGCCACCCGTGCCGCCCCGCTGGTCTACGACTTCTGGGGCTTCCCCGAGCACTACTACCGCGTGCGGTACGACGCCCCCGGCGCCCCCGGACTGGCCGAATCCGTACGCAAGCTGCTGCGCGCCCCCGGCACTCCCGTGCAGGACATCCCCGACCGGGGCCTGGATCACGGCGCCTACGTGCCGCTCGTCGAGATGTTCCCCGAGGCGGACATCCCGGTCCTCCAGGTCTCCCTGCCCACCCTCGACCCCGCCCGGCTGATGGACCTCGGCCGCAGGCTCGCGCCGCTGCGTGACGAGGGTGTCCTGATCGTCGGCTCCGGCTTCTTCACCCACAACCTGGCCGCGCTCCGGCACGCCGGCGGTGTGCCGGGCTGGTCCGCCGAGTTCGACGACTGGGGCCGGGCCGCGCTGGACGCCGGGGACTGGGACGCGCTGCTGGACTTCGAGGCCAAGGCCCCGGCCGGGAAGCTCGCCCACCCGCGGACCGAACATTTCGCGCCACTCTTCGTCACGCTCGGCGCGGCCGGTGCGGACGCCCACCGGTCGGTGATCGACGGGTTCTGGATGGGGCTGGCCAAGCGGTCCGTGCAGTTCGGCTGAAACCGCGCCGTTGCCTCAGCCGGACCGCAGGTCCTTCTGGTACCAGGCCACGTCCCAGTAGCGGCCGAACTTGCGGCCCACCTCGCCGAAGGTGCCCAGGTGCCGGAAGCCGAACCGCTCGTGCAGCCGGGCCGACGCCTCGTTCGGCTGGGTGACGCCGGCGAAGGCCCGGTGCACGTCCTCCCCGTCCAGCGCGGCGAAGAGGGCGTCGTAGAGCAGGGTGCCCACGCCCCGGCCGGTCGCGTCCGGCGCCACGTAGACCGACGTCTCCACCGAGGGGGCGTAAGCGGCCTTGGGGCGGTGGGGGCCGGAGGTGGCGTAGCCGAGGACGCGAAGGGAATCGGCGTCCGTGGCAACCAGCAGGCGGTGCGGGCCGTCTTCCGGGTGGGAGAGCAGCCACGGGCGGCGCCCCGCAGGGGTGAACGGGGTCAGATCGAATGTGATGGCCGTCTCAGTCACATAGTGGTTGTACAGGGAGGTCAGAGCGTCGAGATCGGTCTCCCTTCCGGGTCTGACCTGCACTTCCGTACCGCTCGGCACCATGCGAACCCCCTTTGTGGCGCGACAGGGTACTGCATGATCAGAAAAATCGGGGGATCGGTGGGGAATTCTGTCCTGATTCCAGTCGTTGTTTCCCACGGATGCAGGGCACCCGAGGAGAGTCCCGAGGGAGGGTCCGGAGTGCCGAGCGTTCGCCAGGACCACCTGCCAGCCACCACCGCAAGGGAGCACGCATGGCAACCCGCGCCGTCGCCCGTCGTAAGTCCGCCAATGGGGGCACCTCCCAGGCTCCGGGCTCTGGGGGACAGACGGCAGACTCGGCAAGCAGCGTCCGCGTGCGCGGCGGCGAGATCGCCGACCGCGACCTGGTCGGCATGTACCTCGACGAGATCGCGCGTACGCCCCTGCTCGACGCCGCCAAGGAGGTCGAGCTGTCCCAGACGATCGAGGCGGGCGTGTTCGCGCGCCAGGTCCTCGACGGCCAGGAGGAGACCGCCGCCGAGGCGTCCCGCGAGGAGCTGGAGGCGCTGTTCGAGGCCGGCGAGCGGGCCAAGGACGTCTTCATCCGCTCCAACCTCCGCCTGGTCGTGGCCGTCGCACGGCGCTACCCGCGCAGCGGCCTGCCCCTGCTCGACCTGATCCAGGAGGGGAACGCGGGCCTGGTGCGCGCGGTCGAGAAGTTCGACTACCGCAAGGGCTTCAAGTTCTCCACCTACGCGACCTGGTGGATCCGCCAGGCCATCACCCGCTCCATCGCCGACCAGTCCCGCACCATCCGGCTCCCCGTCCACCTGGTGGAGGAGCTGGGCCGCATCCGCCGGGTGCAGCGCGAGTTCAACCGGGAGCACGGCCGGGACCCGGAGCCCGCGGAGATCGCCGCCGAGCTGGGCTCCACGCCGGAGCGCGTCACCGACGTGCTCGACTGGTCCCGTGACCCGGTCTCGCTGAACATGTCGGTGGACGACGAGGGCGAGACCCAGTTCGGCGACCTGCTGGAGGACACCTCCGCCGTCTCGCCCGAGCAGTCGGTGCTCAGCCTGCTGCGCCGTGAGGAACTGGACGACCTGATCGGCCGCCTGGACGAGCGCACCGCCTCGATCATCAAGATGCGGTACGGCATCGAGGACGGCCGCGAGCGGACCCTCACCGAGGTCGGCAAGGAGCACGGGCTGACCCGCGAGCGCATCCGGCAGATAGAGAAGCACGCTCTGCTGGAGCTGAAGAAGCTCGCCCACGACACGGGGTTCGACGCGGCGGCGTAGGACCCCGAGGGGGTGGGGGCACGCGCGGTGGCGGAATGCGGTGCCAACATGGCGCGGTCCCGTCGCTTCAACGCCTCCGGGCGCGGGAACAACCCTTGCGGGCACCGGAGTCCAGGCTCCGGGGGCCGCACTCCCACCGAATACCGCGCGGCGTCCCCACCGCCACGCGGGCCCGCCCTCCGGGGCGGGCCCACGGACCAGTTCCGACGTCATTCCCCCCCGGCGTCGGGACTTCCGGCCGGGCTCCGGCGCCATCCCCCCGGCGCCGGGGCCCGGCCATTTCCGCCTGGACGGGTGCGCGCCGCGGGCATGGAGAAGCGGGCCACCCCGCACCTGAACCACGGGGTGACCCGCCGAATGGCAGATTCTGCCACAGGGGCATAGCCTGCCGAGGTGAGCACCCCCCGTACCACCGGCAACACCGGCACCACCGCCCGAAGGCGCTCGTACCCTGCCTCTCCCGCGGCCTCCCTGACCGAGCGCCGCAAGGCCGAGACCCGGATGGAGATCGCCCGCGCCGCCGCGACCCTCTTCGTCCGGCAGGGCCTGCGGGCCACCCGCGCCGAGGACATCGCCCACGCGGCGGGCATCGCACCGCGTACCTTCTACCGCTACTTCGCCTCCAAGGAGGAGGCCGTGGCCCCGCTGTACGCGGCCGGCGCCCAGCTCTGGACGGAGGCCGTCCGTGCGGCCCCGGCCCACCTCACCCTTCCCGGGGCGCTCCGGCACGCCGTCGACCGCACCCTCGCACCCGGCGTCGGCGTCTCCACGTCCGCCTGGGAGTGGGCCCGCACCCTGATCCGTATGGCGCACACCAGCCCGGCCCTGGGCAAGGTCTGGGCCGAGGTCTGCCAGGCGTCGGAGACGGAACTCGCGGAGGCCCTGGCCGCACGGCTGGCGCCCGCCGGGGACCATGCCGACAACGTTGCCGAGGCGGCCACTCCGCACCTCCGCTTCGCGGCCGCCGTCGCGGGCGCCGCCGTACGGGTCGCCGTGGAGACCTGGGCCCTCACCGAGGCCGCGCCCACCGGCCCGGCGGGCCCCGCGGCCCTGGCCGCCGGCAACCTGGTGGCCCTGGGCGACTTCGCCTGGGAAGCGCCTCAGGGCTGACGGGCCGCGCGGAGCAGCCGCGACCCCAACTCCCGCACCGCACCGGCCAGTACGTCCGGACCGCGCACCGTGAACTCGTGCCCGGTCATCGCCAGCCGGACCGCCAGCCACTCCACCGGGTCGCCGGCGCTGCCGTGCAGGACGCAGTGGTCCGGGCCGTCCGGCTCGGGGGCGCCGAACCAGTGGGGGAGACAGGCGGCGACCCGGTCGGCGGGGGCCGCGAAGCGGACGGTGAACTCCCAGGTCTCGTTGCGCCGCTGGATCGAGCGGCGCAGGTACTCCGCCGCGTCGCCGGAGGGCGGTTCGCGCGGGGTGAAGCGGGCGCCGGTGGCGAACGGGTCAGCCACCCGGTCCACCCGGAAGGTGCGCCAGTCCTCGCGGTCGAGGTCGTAGGCGACGAGGTACCAGCGCCGCCCGGTGGACACCAGCCGGTGCGGCTCGGTCAGCCGGCGCGACTCGCTGCCGTCCCCGGCGCGGTAGGCGAAGCGGAGCCGCTCGTGGCCGGCGATCGTGGACGCCATCACGGTCAGCGTCTCCGGCGCGATGGTCGGGCCGTCACCGCTGGTCAGCGGGGTGGTCGCGGCCTGGAGGGTGGCCACCTGGCGGCGCAGCCGAGCCGGGAGCACCTGCTCCAGCTTGGCCAGCGCCCGCACCGACGCCTCGTCCACCCCCTCCACCGCGTGCCCGGCCCCCGCGCGCAGCCCGACCGCGATGGCGACGGCCTCCTCGTCGTCCAGCACCAGAGGCGGCATCGCCTTGCCCGCGACCAGCCGGTACCCGCCCTCCGCGCCCTTCGTGGCCTGCACCGGATAACCCAGCTCACGCAGCCGGTCGATGTCGCGCCGGACCGTACGGCGGGACACCCCCAGCCGGCCGGCCAGCTCGCCTCCCGGCCATTCACGCGGGGTCTGGAGGAGGGACAGGAGCGTCAGCAGCCGAGCCGGGGTGTCCGTCGTCATGCGTCCGAGCATGCCCCACATCTAGGACACTCTCTGTCCTACTGGGTCACTAGCGTGGAGCACATGACCTCAACGGAACAGACCCCCGGCGCGGACCGGCGCCGCTGGATCGCGCTCGCCATCGTGATGACCGCGGCCTTCATGGACCTCGTCGACGTGACGATCGTGAACATCGCCATCCCTTCCATCCAGCGGGACGAGGGCGCCTCGTTCAGCCAGATCCAGTGGATCACCGCGGGATACGCGCTGGCGTTCGCCGCCGGTCTGATCACCGGCGGGCGGCTCGGCGACATCCACGGCCGCAGGCGGCTGTTCCTGCTCGGCGTCGGCGGCTTCACCCTCGCCTCGGCGCTGTGCGGCTTCGCGGTCGACCCGGCGATGCTGGTCGCGGCCCGCGTCCTCCAGGGCGGCATGGCCGCGATGATGGTCCCCCAGGTGCTCTCCATCGTGCACGCCACGTTCCCCGCCCACGAGCGCGGCAAGGTGTTCGGCCTGTTCGGCGGGGTCGTCGGCCTCGGCGCGGTCTCCGGACCGCTGCTCGGCGCCCTGCTGACGGAGTGGAACCTGTTCGGCCTGGAGTGGCGGCCCATCTTCCTGATCAACCTGCCCGTCGGCGTCGCCGCCGTGCTGCTCGGCCGCCGCTACATCACGGAGTCCCGCGCACCCCGCGCCCTGAGGCTCGACCTCGTCGGTGTCGCCCTGGTCATCCTGGGCCTGCTGATGCTGCTCTACCCGCTCACCCGGGGCCGCGAGCTGGGCTGGCCGCTCTGGGGCCACCTGCTGATGGCGGGCTCGGTGCCCGTCTTCGGCGCACTGGTCTGGTACGAGCGGCGCAAGGCGGCCCGCGACGGATCCCCGCTGGTCGAGCTGTCCCTGTTCCGGGTGCGCAGCTTCGCCGCCGGGATCGCGGTGCAGACCGTGTTCGGGGTCGCGCTCGGCGTGTTCTTCCTGGTCTGGACGCTGTACATGCAGATCGGCCTCGGCTGGAGCGTGCTGCGCGCCGGGCTGACCGGGGTGCCGTTCTCGCTCGCGGTCTCGACGGCCGCCGCGCTGTCCGTGCAGTTCCTCGTGCCGCGCTTCGGCCGCAAGGTGCTCCAGGCCGGCGCCCTGACGATGGGGCTCGGCGTGCTCCTCTACATCTGGGAGTCCGACCGGTACGGCCTCGCCATCGCCTCCTGGCAGATGGCGCTCCCGCTGGTCGTGATGGGCGCCGGCATGGGCCTGATCGTGGCCCCGCTGACCGACGCGGTGCTCTCCGAGGTGCCGCGCGAGCACGCCGGGTCGGCCTCCGGGCTGATCAACACCGTGCAGCAGATGGGCAACGCGCTCGGGCTCGGCCTGGTGTCCGTCGTCTTCTTCGGCCAGGTGGCCGACCGGCTCACCCCGGCGCAGGTCGGTCCGGCCTTCGTGCACGCCTTCCAGCACGCGCTGTGGTGGGTGGCCGGGGTCCTGGGAGTGATCTTCCTGCTGATGGCCGCGCTGCCCAAGCGGCCCGCCCAGCATGTGGAGGGCGGGGGCGAGCCGGTGGAGCAGCGGGACCTGGTGACGGTCTGAACGTGTCCCGGTCCCTGGGGGGAAGTCCCGTTCACGTCCCGCACCGCGGGGTCTTCGTGGTCCCGCTGATCGGCGACCCGTTCCTCTGCCTCCTCGCCATCGCCGCCGGCCTCTGCGTCGGCACCGCCCCGGTGGTCGTCCTCAAGGGCGTGCGCAAGCCCGCCGAGGGCGGCGCGGGCGCCGCTTCTGCCACGAGCGCGGCGGCGGGGGGAGACGGGGAGCGAGCAGCCGGTGGCCGCCTGAGCATCCTCCGGTCCCGTCGCCACGGTCGCCTCCCCCCGGCCAGACCGCCATGGGGGAACCGTGCGTGAGGGGCCGTCAGCCGTGCCGGGCCGCGCGGTGCTCCATGGCCTCGCGGGCCGCCTCGGAGGTGGCGTACACCTCGCACATGTGCCGGCCGTCGGGGGTCGCGGTGTGCTCGACCTCCCACAGGGAGATCTCCCGGCCGTCCCGCAGCAGGAACGCGTGCTCGTACAGCGCGAAGCTCACCCCGGCCCGCGCCGTCCGGCCGGGGCGCCCGAACGCCTGCGTGATCTCGTGCGCCTCCGCCGTGGCGAGCAGCGCCGCCAGCTCCTTGCCGGGGCGGTCCGGGTTCTCCGCCCGGCGCAGCAACCTGCGGGCGTGGTCCGGGGAGTTGTCCGCCACGTACGCGTGCCGGGGCTCGGGCACGGCACCCAGCTCGGTCAGCACCGGCAGCTCGAAGTCCGAGGTGTCGTACGGCAGCGCCAGCCGGACCGTGGCCGTGTGCAGCTCCTCCTCGTCCAGGTACACCTCGTGCTCGGCCTCCGCGCCCGGCGCGGTGTTGTGCGCCAGTTCCCAGAGGGTCACCGCCGAGCCGTCCGCGAGCAGCCAGGTGTGCCGGTACGTCTCGCGGTGCAGGCCCGCGCTGTGGTGCGCGGAGTGCAGCGAACTGTCGTGCGCCAGAGCGCAGTCCAGATCTCTTATCACCTCGTCGGGCAGTTCGAACGAGTTCAGGGCGCGGCCGAGGAGTCGCGCGAGGTGCTCCTCCGGAGACTCGGGCGACTGGGCGGACTCGTACTCCGCCGTCTCGTACGGAACGCTCAAGGTGTCTCCCGGCGTCGCTGCATGTCACCTGGTGGGTGCATACCGTAGCCCCTCGGTCGGACATCGTGTCCGGGAAACGAGAAACGTACTGGGGTAAACGCCGGGCGAGGCTGAAGAGTTCCCGATCGGCGGCCGAAATGCCGTGCGCCCAAGGGCTTTTCCGTCCCCTGGGGGCGGTTTGCCCCCGTCGCCGTCCCCTCCCTCAGCCGACGCCGGCCTCGCGCGGTGTCTCGGTGCGGTAGGAGCTGCCCAGCTCCGGGCCCAGGCCGAAGTAGTGGCGGAAGTTGTAGATCAGGGGGCTCCAGGCGGCGGGGTCTATGTGGTGGGTGCCGGGGACCAGCAGTTCGGGGGCGGCGTGGACTTTCAGGACCCTTGTCTCGACGATGACGCAGTCGCCTGACAGGTCGGGGCGGATGCGTTCGGCGCGGGCCTCCAGGTGGAGGGGGCAGTCGGCCGCACGAGGGGGGCGGACGGTGTGGGAGGGCTCCTCGCGCAGGCCCGCCGCGGCGAACTTCGCCGGTTCGAAGCGGTAGCCGGCCGCCTTCGCCGCGGGGACCGGGTCGCGGCCGGTCAGAGGGGCGAGGCGCTCCACCGCGGGCCACTGGTGCGGGGCGGGGAGATTGATGACCAGGTCGGGGCGGGCGAGGAGGTTGCGGGCGGTCTGGCCCTCGCGGCCAAGGCCGAGGACGACCGTCCGGCCCAGCGCCCACGCCGAGGACATGGGGGCGAGGTTGAAGGTGCCGTCCTCGTTCTCCGTGGACAGCAGCACCACCGGGGTGCCGAAGTAGAGGATGCTCGGCTCGATCGCCGTGTGGCTGCTCATGGAGGAGAGCCTAGGGACGGGTCCGTTCGGCCGGCGCCGAAGTGTGCCGGGCGGCGGACCGTATTCTGGAGGCATGAGTGACGCCCCCGCACCCGAGCCGCGCGACCCCAAGGCCGCGCTCGTCTTCGACGACCCGCTGAACCAGCAGTCCTCGGACGACACCGACCGGGGGTGGGGCGAGCGCCCGGCCGGCGACAGCGCCGCGGACCTCAGGCGCTTCCTCGACGAGAAGCCGCCCCACCACCTCTGAACGGCCCGAAGGGCTCCCGCTAGCGCACGTCCGGCCCGGCCGGGCGCTGCTGCTTGACCACGCCGTCCACGGTGCCCGTGCGCTGGGCGATCAGCAGGTCGCGGATGTCCTGGAGGACCTCCAGCTCGGTCACCGGGATCGGCTCCGGCTCCGTCCGGCCCGTGCGGGCCTGCTTGCGGGCCTCCTGCCGGGCCAGGTACTTCGACATCGGCATCACCATCAGGAAGTACACGACCGCGGCGGTGATCACGAAGTTCAGTGCGGCACCGGCCACCGAGCCCCAGAGGATCTGTACGCCGTCCCCGCCCGGCTTGCAGGGGTCCTTCAGGCACGAGCTGTAGTGATCCAGGTTCTTCGTGCCGATCGCCCCGACCAGCGGGTTGATGATGCCCTTCACCACCGAGTTCACGATGTTGGTGAAGGCGGCACCGATGACCACCGCGACCGCCAGATCGATGACGTTGCCGCGCATCAGGAAGGCTTTGAAGCCGTCCAGGATGCTTGCCGCTTCCTTCTTCGCGTTCACCTCGGTGAGTCTCCTCGTCGTGTACACGGGCTGGGGAACAGAGCGTTCCGCAACCTACGGCAAGGTACGGCCACCCTGTCCAATCCCGTCGCCCGATCGAACGTCCCGACGGCGGGCTCGCGGAAAGGTCCCCGACACGGCTCACCACAGCGTCACCGCCAGCCTGGCCATGGGATTCGCCCCCACCAGCCGGGCCGCGGCGGCACGCGGTACCGCCAGGACGACCAGCGCCCCCTCCGTGACGCTTCCCTCACCCGCGCCCACCGCCGGCCCGCCGCCCGGAGCCCGCTCCAGCGGCTCCGGCAGCCGGACCACCCGGGCCCCGCGCGCCAGCACCCGCGCCGGCCCGCCCCCCGACGCCGGCCGTTCCTCCGCCGCGACCACGTCCACCCGGTCACCGGGACGCAGCAGCCGCACCGTGGCCGCGTCGGCGATACGTACCGGCGCCCGGACCAGCTCGTCCGGCCCGCGCCCCCGTACCGGACCGGCCGCCGGATGCCCCCGGGGCCGATCGGTGGACGGAGCGCCGCCACCAGGGGAACGGGGCCCGGCCGCGACCAGCGCAGCCGCCGTCACGGCCAGCCCCGCGGCGACCGCCCGGCCCCGGTACCGCGCCAGCCGTCCCCCGGGCCCGCCGCCCCGCACCCGCAGGGGTGGGAAGAGGGGGACCCCCTGGGTCTCCGGCGCGTCCGTCCCCAGTGGGCGCGGCACCCGGAAAGCGGGAGCGGGGACGGTGTTCGGGTGCACGGACATCGGGATCACCACCTGGGACGAGGGAACGCTCTGCGGTCCCCACGATGACCCGCCCCGCGGAACTCCGCCGGAGCCCGTGGACCGCCCACCGGTTGTGGAGAACTCCGTCACCCGAACGGGAGATCCGCCCGCGCCGCGTCCGCAGCGTCCGCCGCACCGTCCGCACCCGTCACCTCACGGCAGCGGGATCCCCGGGTCCATCCCCCCGAGCGCCCCCGCACACAGGCAGTCGCGCTCCGCGGTGGCGGGCAATCCCGCCACCGCGTCGAACAGCACCCCCCGCAACCGGTCGACATTCGCGGCGAACACCCGCAGCACCTCGTCGTGGGACACGCCCTCGCCGGTCTCCGCGCCGGCGTCCAGGTCGGTGACCAGGGTCAGCGAGGTGTAGCAGAGCTCCAGCTCACGGGCGAGGGCCGCCTCCGGGTGCCCGGTCATCCCCACTACCGACCACCCCTGCGCCTGGTGCCACAGCGACTCGGCGCGGGTGGAGAAGCGCGGCCCCTCCACCACGACCAGCGTGCCGCCGTCCACCGGCGTCCAGTCCCGTCCCCGGGCAGCCTTCAGCGCGACGCTCCGCCCGGTCGGGCAGTACGGGTCGGCCAGCGACACGTGGACCACGTCGGGCACCGTGCCGTCCGGCAGCGGGAGCCCGTCGAAGAAGGTCTGTGCGCGCGCCTTGGTGCGGTCGACCATCTGGTCCGGCACCAGCAGCGTGCCCGGTCCGTACTCCGGCCGCAGCCCGCCCACCGCGCACGGCCCGAGGACCTGCCGGACGCCCAGCGAACGCAGCGCCCACAGGTTGGCCCGGTAGTTGATGCGGTGCGGGGGAAGGTGGTGCCCGCGGCCGTGCCGGGGCAGGAAGGCCACCCGGCGGCCCGCCACCTCGCCGATGAAGACGGAGTCGGAGGGCGCCCCGTAGGGGGTGTCCACCTGGACCTCGGTCACGTCGTCCAGGAACGAGTAGAAGCCCGAGCCGCCGATTACGCCGATCTCTGCGTTCGCCATGCCCAGAACCCTAACGGGCCCCCGAAAGGAGCCACCAGGATCAGCCGTGCGCACGCACGCCGAGGACCCCGCCGCCGGACGACGGCAGGGTCCCGGAAGGCACGGGTCTCAGGCGGCGGAGCCGGCCGAGGACGACGTCGAGGAGGACGACGACGAAGACGACGTGGAAGAAGTCGACGACGACGAGGAAGACGAGGTCTTCGAGTCCGAGGACGATGAAGACGGCTTCGCGGCCGGGCTGCTGCTCGACGACGCACCGCGCGAGTCGTTGCGGTAGAAGCCGGAGCCCTTGAAGACAATGCCGACGGCGGAGAACACCTTCTTCAAGGGGCCACCGCAGTTCGGGCACTCGGTCAGGGCGTCGTCGGTGAACTTCTGCACCGCCTCGAGACCCTCGCCGCAGTCCTTGCACTGGTACTGGTAGGTCGGCACTGTCTTCCTCCTGGCACTCTCACTCAATGAGTGCTAACGATGCTCCATAGTGACGCATTCCCGTGGATCAGTCCACCGTGACCGGCTCGCGGTGACCGACGCCACGCGCCACAGTACGGTTACGGGCCCGCGCCACCAGCAGGGAACGCAGGGCGAGAACCGTCGCCAGCGCCGGTACGGTCCCGGCCATCGGGACCAGGAACCCGGCGCCGTCCCACAGCCGGTCCTCCCATTGTCCCGCCACCGTGACGGCGGCCGCCTGGCCCAGCGCGACCGCGCCCGTCAGCCAGGTGAACGCCTCCGTCCGGGCGCCCGCCGGCACCAGGTCCTCGACCAGGGTGTACCCGGTGATCAGAGCGGGCGCGATGCACATGCCGACCAGCAGGCCGAGACCGGCCAGCAGCGGCACCGAGTGCACCGTCCACAGCGCGGACGTGGCCAGCGCGAGCGCCGCGTACCCGACCGTCAGCCGGCGCCGGGGCGACGACTTCCAGGCGACCGCGCCGCAGACCACCCCGGAGAGCATGTTCCCGGCGGCGAAGACGCCGTAGAGGACGCCGTTCAGACCGGGCTCCCCGATGGACTCGGTGAACGCGGCGAGCGAGACCTGCATCCCGCCGAAGACGGCGCCGATACCGAGGAACGTCACGACGAGCACCCGTACGCCGGGCACCCGGAGGGCGGACACGCGTGCGTGCGCGGCGTCCTCCGTCTCCTCCCCGCGCGGCGGCACCGGCGGCTGCGTCCCGCGCTGGGCGGCGAACAGCAGGCCGCCGATCAGGGTCAGCGCGGCCTCCGTGACCAGTCCGGCCGACGGCGTGACGGCGGTGCACAGGGCGGTCGCCAGCAGCGGACCGACGACGAAGGTGAGCTCGTCGGTGACCGACTCGAAGGCCGCCGCCGTGCTCATCAGCGGCGATCCCTTCAGCCGCGCGCCCCAGCGGGCCCGCACCATCGGGCCGACCTGCGGGACCGAGGCGCCGGTCGGCACCGCCGCCGCGAACAGCGCCCACAGGGGGGCGTGACCCAGCGCGAGCGCCGTCAGTGTGAGCCCGGCCGCCGCGTGCAGGACGACACCGGGCATCAGTACCGCCCGCTGGCCGTACCGGTCCGCGAGCCGTCCGCTGTACGGCGCGAACAGCGCCATGGAGACGCCGGTGACGGCGGCCGCGGCACCGGCGGCGCCGTACGAGCCGGTGGTGTGCCGCACCAGCAGCACGATGGAGATGGTGAGCATGGCGAACGGCTGGCGTGCCGCGAAGCCGGGGACCAGGAAGGTCCACGCGCCCTTCGTGCGCAGCAGTTGCCCGTATCCCGGACGTGCCGACCGCTCGGTGGTGACCGTGGATGCCACGGCCCGTGCCTCTCTTCCGCCTGGTAGCGCGCCCGTGCGGGGGGCACCGAGAGCCGTCCTCTTGCGCGCGGAACTGCGGTAGATACCGGTGGAACTGCTCGGGTCCGGCCGCCATACGGTCGCGCCAGCTCTGCGTCAGACGAATCGGACAGAGTTGGTTCGATCAGATGCCCTGATCGTACAGGCGGCCCGTGGTCGCCGGACCTGTGAGAACCAGCACCCTCAGTGCCGGTGCTCCCTGCCGCCCGTCCCCAGCCAGTCGGCCAGCTTGCCGCCCTGCGTCACCGCGCGCAGCCGGCGTTCGGCCTGGTCGCGGACCGGGTCGGTGGCCACCACCAGCAGCTCGTCGCCGTGCCGCAGCACGGTCATGGGGGAGGGGACGAACGAGGTGCCGTCCCGGACGACCAGGGTGACTGCGGCCCCCGGCGGCAGCCTCAGCTCGCCCACCTCCACACCGTTCATCCGGGAGTCGCCCGGGACGATGAGCGAGAGCAGGTGCCCGCGCAGCCGCTCCAGCGGCGCGGACTCGATGCCGAGGTCGGACGCCTCGCCCTCCTCGCCGAGCCGCAGCTTGCGGGCCAGCCAGGGCAGGGTCGGGCCCTGGACCAGGGTGTAGACGACGACCAGCACGAAGACGATGTTGAACAGCCGGCGGCTGCCCTCGACCCCGCTCACCATGGGGATGGTCGCCAGGATGATGGGGACCGCGCCGCGCAGCCCCGCCCAGGACATCAGCGCCTGCTCCTGCCAGGGCACCCGGAACGGCGTCAGGCTCAGCACCACGCTCAGCGGGCGGGCCGCCATGGTCAGCACCAGTCCGATGATCAGCGCGGGCAGCACGTCGTCGCCCAGCTCGTGCGGGGTCACCAGCAGGCCGAGCAGGACGAACATGCCGATCTGCGCGATCCAGCCCAGCCCCTCCGCGAACCCGCGGGTGGCCGGCCAGTGCGGAAGCTTGGCGTTGCCCAGCATCATCGAGGCCAGGTAGACGGCGAGGAATCCACTGCCGTGGGCCAGCGCACCGGCCGCGTAGGCGGTGACGGCGATGGCCATCACGGCGATCGGGTAGAGACCGGAGGCCGGCAGGGCGACGTGCCTGAGTCCCCAGGACCCGAGGAAGCCCACCGCGAGCCCCAGTGCGGCGCCGATGGCCAGCTCCAGCAAGATCTCGGCCAGCAGGACGTACCAGTGCTCCACCGGACCGGCCTGGCAGAAGGCGACGACCAGGATGACCACCGGGGCGTCGTTGAAGCCGGACTCCGCCTCCAGCGTGCCCGTCACCCGCGAGGGGAGCGGGATCTTGCGCAGCACGGAGAACACGGCCGCCGCGTCCGTCGAGGACACCACCGCGCCGACGATGAACGCCTGCCGCCACTCCAGCCCGACCAGATAGTGCGCGCCCGCGGCCGTCGCGCCGACGCTCACCGCGACACCCACCGTCGCCAGCACGGAGGCGGACGGCAGGGCCGGCCGCACTTCCTTCCACTTCGTGCCGAGACCACCCTCGGCGAGGATCACGACCAGGGCCGCGTACCCGATGACCTGGGTCATCTCCGCGTTGTCGAAGCGGATGTGCCCCACGCCGTCGGAGCCCATGACAACGCCGATCCCGAGGTAGACGAGCAGCGTGGGGAGCCCGCTGCGCGAGGAGATCCGTACGGCCGCGACCGCGACCAGGAGGACCAGCGAGCAGGCGAGCAGGAGCTGGTTGAGGTGGTGGACGGTCAGCGGCGCATCCCTTCATCGGCCCGCGCGGGGGCGCACGTGGGCTCGCGTACACAAGACACCGAGGGGCGGCGGACCGCACCCGACTACTTCGTTACCTTACCTAACTCTTGACGTTTCCTTGACGCTCGGATGGGCTGGATCGAACGGCCGTGCGCGCCGGTTCCCGACTCCGCGTCAAGTGGTTCCTGGGCCTGCGCCTATGGTTGCTCCAGCGCTCATTCAAAGTCACAGCCCCGTCTGCCGCTCGCGTGAGGACAGCAAGGACAGCGATGCCCCCCAATACCACCGCCACATCGGGTGACAAGCCCGGCACGTCCGGCAGGAAGAAGGGGCGCAAAGCCCGACTTGTCGTGATTCTGCTGGTCCTGGCCCTCATCGGAGGCATAGCCTTCGGGGCGTTCTGGTCCATCAGCACCGTGCGTGCCTCCTTCCCCCAGACCAAGGGATCGGTCACGCTGGAGGGCCTCTCCGGCCCCGTCGACGTCAAGCGCGACGGCTACGGCATCCCGCAGATCTACGCCTCCTCCGACGCCGACCTGTTCATGGCCCAGGGCTACGTCCAGGCGCAGGACCGGTTCTACGAGATGGACGTGCGCCGCCATCTCACCTCCGGCCGTCTTTCGGAGATGTTCGGCAGGAGCCAGGTCAAGAACGACGCGTTCCTGCGCACCCTGGGCTGGGACCGGGTGGCGAAGCAGGAGTACGACACCAGGCTGTCGGCCTCCGCGAAGAAGTACCTCCAGGCGTACGCCAAGGGTGTCAACGCCTACCTCGAGGGCAAGGACGGCCAGGACATCTCCCTGGAGTACGCGGCCCTCGGCCTCGCCAACGACTACAAGCCCACCGAGTGGACCCCGGTCGACTCGGTCGCGTGGCTGAAGGCGATGGCCTGGGACCTGCGCGGCAACATGCGCGACGAGACCGACCGCGCCCTGATGACCAGCCGCCTGACCCCGCAGCAGATCCGCGAGCTGTACCCGGACTACCCCTACGACCGGAACAAGCCGATCGTCCGCGAGGGCCAGTACAGCGCGCTGAGCAAGTCTTTCCAGCAGGACGGCGCCCCCTCGGGCACCGGCACCCAGGGTGCCCAGGGCACCCAGGGCTCGACCGGCTCGGCGGGCAGCACCGCCACGGGCAGCGGCGCCGGCACCCAGGGCACCCGGGGCGCGGCCGGCGGCACCGCCGGCGCCGGTCTCACCGGCCAGCTCACCGGGCTGACCAGGGTCCTGGACGACCTCCCCACCGCCGTCGGCGTCAACGGCCAGGGCATCGGCTCCAACTCATGGGTCGTCTCCGGCGCGCACACCATCACCGGCAAGCCGCTCCTCGCCAACGACCCGCACCTCTCCGCCTCGCTGCCCTCGGTCTGGTACCAGATGGGCCTGCACTGCCGGAACGTCTCCAGCAAGTGCCAGTACGACGTGGCGGGCTACACCTTCGCGGGCATGCCCGGTGTGGTCATCGGCCACAACGGCGACATCGCCTGGGGCATGACCAACTCGGGCGTCGACGTCAGCGACCTCTACCTGGAGAAGATCTCAGGCGACGGCTACCTCTCCGACGGCAAGGTCCGCCCCTTCCGTACCCGTGAGGAGACCATCAAGGTCGCCGGGGGCGCGTCCAAGAAGATCGTCGTGCGTCAGACCGCCGACGGCATGCCGCTGCTCTCCGACCGCGACGACGAGCTGGTGGAGGTCGGCCGCAAGGCCGGCGTCGACACCGCCGCCCCCGACCGCGGCGACGGCTACGGCATCGCGCTGCGCTGGACCGCGCTCGACCCCGGCACCTCCATGGACGCCGTGTTCGCCATGGACAGGGCCTCCGACTGGAACGGCTTCCGCAAGGCCGCCGCGCTGTTCGACGTCCCGTCCCAGAACCTGATCTACGCCGACTCCGAGAACATCGGCTACACCCTGCCGGGCAGGATCCCCACGCGCGCCGCGGGCGACGACGGCTCGGTGCCCGCGCCGGGCTGGGACTCCAAGTACCGCTGGACCGGCTTCCTGGACCAGGACGAGCTGCCGCACGAGTACAACCCCGAGCGCGGCTACATCGTCACCGCCAACCAGGCCGTGGTCGACAAGGACGCGTACCCGTACACCCTGACCACCGACTGGGGCTACGGCACCCGCAGCCAGCGCATCGCCGACCTGATCGAGTCCAAGATCAGGGACGGCGGCAAGGTCTCCACCGACGACATGCGCCAGATGCAGCTCGACAACAGCAGCGAGATCGCCAAGCTGCTGGTGCCCAAGCTGCTGAAGCTCGACCTGGACGACCCCGAGGTCCGCCACGCGCAGAAGCTGCTGGAGGGCTGGGACTACACCCAGGACGCCGACTCGGCCGCGGCCGCCTACTTCAACGCCGTGTGGCGCAACGTCCTCAAGCTCGGCTTCGGCGACAAGCTCCCCAAGGAGCTGCGCGCCAAGAACCAGTGCCTGTGGGTGGAGCGGACGGGCAGCACCGGTCCGCTGGACGACCGGAGCAAGGTCCGCGAGTGCGGTCGGCGGGACGCCGACCAGGCGCAGCCGGACGGCGGCGACCGCTGGTTCGAGGTCGTGCGCACGCTCATGGACAAGCCGGACAGCCAGTGGTGGCAGGCGCCCAAGTCGGGCAACCGCCCGGCCGCGCACAACCGCGACGAGCTGTTCACCCGCGCCATGATCGACGCCCGCTGGGAGCTGACCGCCAAGCTCGGCAAGGACATCGACACCTGGAGCTGGGGCCGCCTGCACCGGCTGTTCCTGAAGAACCAGACCCTCGGCCTCCAGGGCCCGCAGCTGCTCCAGTACGCGCTCAACCGCGGCCCTTGGAAGCTCGGCGGCGGCGAGGCGACCGTCAACGCCACCGGCTGGAACGCCGCCGGCGGCTACGGGGTGGTGTGGGTGCCGTCCATGCGGATGGTGGTCAATCTGGCCGACCTCGACAAGTCCCGCTGGATCAACCTCAGCGGTGCCTCGGGCCACGCCTTCAACGCCCACTACACCGACCAGACCGACAAGTGGGCCGACGGCGATCTCCTGCCCTGGTCCTTCTCGGCCAAGTCGGTCGACGGCAGCACGAAGGACACGCTGAACCTGCGGCCGTGAGCCGCTGACGGCGTCAACCGCATGAAGGCCCTCCGCGCGCGCGTGGAGGGCCTTCATGCGTGTCGGGGGCGCTCAGGGGCCTGCGAAACGGCGTACCCCGGCCGGGGTGACCACGGCGTGCACCGGGCGGTCGTGGTCCTCGGCGGGCACCCGCGCCACCACCTCCGTGTCGTACAGCAGCACCACGAGCGCCGGACGCGCGCCCGCGCGCTCCAGGCGCGCCAGCACCCGGTCGTACGACCCGCCGCCCCGGCCCAGCCGCATCCCGCGGCCGTCCACCGCGAGGCCCGGCAGCAGCACCACGTCCGCCTCCGTCACCGCGTCGGGTCCGAGGCGCGGCCCGGTGGGCTCGGCCAGCTCCATGCGCCCGCCGTGGCTGGCCACCTCCAGCGAGCCGGGTCCGGTGTAGGGGCCCCAGTCGAGGTCGTCGTCGGGGAGGAGCACGGGCAGCAGAACCCGCGTGCCGCGCTCGCGCAGCGCCTCCAGGAGGGCCGCCGTACCGGGCTCGGTGCCGACCGAGACGTAGGCGGCGACCGTGCGGGCGGCGGCGAGTTCGGGCAGGGCGAGGGCGTGCGCGGCGAGGGCGCGCTCGTGCGCGAGAAGTCCCTTCTTGGTCAAACCCCTTCTGTTCGCCAGGAGTTCACGTCGTAGACCCCTCTTCCCGGGGTCGTTCGCATGTTCGTCGGATTCCACTTCAGGCCGCCTCCATTTCGGTCCGCGATTATCACGCTCACCTAAGCGGAGCAGGGGATTTCCCCCTAAGGACACCGGTTAGAGTGGCGCGCATGACTGAGTTGCACCCGAGGATCAGCAAGGCTGTCATTCCGGCAGCCGGGCTGGGGACCCGCTTTCTGCCCGCGACCAAGGCGACGCCCAAGGAGATGTTGCCGGTCGTGGACAAGCCGGCCATCCAGTACGTGGTCGAGGAGGCGGTGACCGCGGGTCTCGAGGACGTACTCATGGTCACCGGGCGCAACAAGCGTCCGCTGGAGGACCACTTCGACCGCAACTACGAGCTGGAGTCCGCTCTCGGGAAGAAGGGCGACGCCGACCGCCTCGCCAAGGTCCAGGAGTCCAGCGACCTGGCCACCATGCACTACGTCCGCCAGGGCGACCCCCGCGGCCTCGGCCACGCCGTGCTGTGCGCCGCCCCGCACGTCGGCAACGAGCCCTTCGCGGTCCTCCTCGGCGACGACCTGATCGACCCCCGCGACCCCCTGCTCCAGCGCATGATCGAGGTGCAGGAGCAGCACGGCGGCAGCGTGGTCGCCCTCATGGAGGTCGCCCCCGAGCAGATCCACCTCTACGGCTGCGCGGCCGTGCAGAGCACCGAGGACGGCGACGTCGTCAAGGTGACCGGTCTGGTCGAGAAGCCGGACCCGGCGGACGCCCCGTCCAACTACGCCATCATCGGCCGCTACGTCCTCGACCCGCACGTCTTCGACATACTGCGCAAGACCGAGCCCGGCCGGGGCGGCGAGATCCAGCTCACCGACGCCCTCCAGCAGCTCGCCGAGGACGAGAAGGTCGGCGGCCCGGTGCACGGCGTCGTCTTCGAGGGCCGCCGCTATGACACCGGCGACCGCGCCGACTACCTGCGTGCCATTGTCCGCCTCGCGTGCGAACGTGAGGACCTGGGCCCGGACTTCAGGACCTGGCTGCGCAGTTTCGTCGCCGAGGAGATGCAGGAACGTTGAGCACCGCCGCGAACCGTCCCGTCGGACCGGACCACGTGTGGTCGGTGGACGAGCATCTGGAGGACGTCCTCCGCACCGTCCGCCCGCTCGACCCCATCGAGCTCCAGCTCCCCGACGCGCAGGGCTGTGCGCTGGTCGACGACGTCATGGTGCCGGTGTCCCTGCCGCCCTTCGACAACAGCTCCATGGACGGCTACGCGGTACGGGTCACGGACGTGACCGGCGCGAGCGAGGAGTACCCGGCGGTCCTGGACGTGGTCGGTGACGTCGCCGCCGGCGACGCCGCCCCGGTCCATGTCGGCCCCGGTCAGGCGGCCCGCATCATGACCGGCGCCCCGCTGCCACCCGGCGCCGAGGCCGTCGTCCCCGTCGAGTGGACGGACGCCGGGCTCGGCGGCGGCCCGGCGAGCGGGATGCGCGCCCGCGCCCAGGCGCCCGAGGGCGCCGAGGGCCAGGTCCGGATCTTCCGGCCCGCCGGGACCGGGGCCCATGTCCGGCCCAGCGGCAGCGACGTACGCGCCGGTGACCGGGCGCTCGCCGCGGGCACGGTCCTCGGCCCGCCCCAGATCGCGCTGCTCGCCGCGATCGGCCGGGGCACCGTCCGGGTGCGGCCGCGCCCGCGCGTCGTCGTGATGTCCACCGGCAGCGAACTCGTCCAGCCCGGCGAGCCGTTGGAGCACGGCCAGATCTTCGACTCCAACAGCTTCGCCCTAGCCGCCGCCGCCCGGGACGCGGGTGCCATCGCCTACCGGGTCGGCGCGGTCGCGGACGACGCGGACGTGCTGCGCTCCACCATCGAGGACCAGTTGGTCCGCGCCGACCTGCTGGTCACCACCGGCGGGGTCAGCGTGGGCGCCTACGACGTGGTCAAGGAGGCGCTCACCGAGGTCGGCGAGGAGGGGGGCGGCGGGGTGGACTTCCGCAAGCTCGCCATGCAGCCCGGCAAGCCGCAGGGCTTCGGCGTGGTGGGCCCCGACCACACCCCGCTGCTGGCCCTGCCCGGCAACCCGGTCTCGTCGTACGTCTCCTTCGAGCTGTTCGTCCGCCCCGCCATCCGCGCCCTGATGGGCCTCCCGGAGGTCCACCGGCCGCGTACGCGGGCCACCCTCGCGGGGGACGGGCCGGTGCGCTCGCCCGAAGGCCGCCGCCAGTTCCTGCGTGGCAACCACGAGGACGGCGAGGTCACTCCCGTGGGTGGCAGCGGCTCCCATCTGATCGCCGCGCTGGCCCACGCCAACGCGCTGATCGTGCTCCCCGAGGACACGACCGAGGCCCGGCCGGGCACCGAGGTCGAGGTCGTCCTGCTCGGCTGAGCGCGCCGTCCCCGCGCGGGCCGGGCAGCGGGTCCCGGCCCGGTGCCCCGGCCGACTTGGCGGTACCGTGGCGCGCACAGGAGGCCCGCGCATCGCCCGCGCCGGCGGGCCGCGAACGGGAAGCGCCGCACACCATGAGTACGCACGACCGACTGACGCACATCGACGAGGCGGGCGCGGCCCGCATGGTCGACGTATCCGGGAAGGAAGTGACCGCGCGCACCGCCCGTGCCAGTGGCCGGGTGCTCGTGTCCCCGCGCGTGGTCGAGCTGCTGCGCGGGGAGGGTGTGCCCAAGGGCGACGCCCTGGCCACCGCCCGGATCGCGGGCATCATGGGTGCCAAGCGCACCCCTGACCTGATCCCGCTGTGCCACCCGCTGTCGGTGTCCGGTGTGACGCTGGACCTGGCCGTCACGGACGAGGGCGTGGAGATCACGGCCACCGTGAAGACCACCGACCGCACCGGCGTGGAGATGGAGGCGCTCACCGCGGTCTGTGTCGCCGCGCTCACCGTGGTCGACATGGTGAAGGCGGTCGACAAGGGCGCCGTCGTCACCGACGTACGGGTGGAGGAGAAGACGGGCGGCAGGTCCGGCCACTGGAGCCGGGCGTGACCGGCACTCCGTACCGCGCGCTGGTCGTCACCGCCTCCAACCGCGCCTTCGCGGGGGTCTACACCGACAAGGGCGGCCCCGCCGTGGCCGAGGGCCTCACCCGGCTCGGCTTCGCCGTGGACGGCCCGCGGGTCGTCCCGGACGGAGACCCGGTCGAGACCGCCCTGCGCGCCGCCGTCGCGGCCGGGTACGACGCGGTCGTCACCACCGGCGGCACCGGCGTCTCGCCCACCGACCGCACCCCCGAGGCCACCCGCGCCGTCCTGGACTACGAGGTACCGGGCATCGCCGAGGCGATCCGGGCGTACGGACGCGAGAAGGTCCCCACCGCCGCGCTCTCGCGGGGCCTGGCCGGGGTCGCGGGCGGCACCCTGATCGTGAACCTGCCCGGTTCCAGCGGCGGGGTGCGCGACGGCCTCGCCGTGCTGGAGCCGCTGCTGACGCACGCCGTCGACCAGATCCGCGGCGGCGACCACCCCCGGCCCGACGCACCGGGCCACACGGGCGCCGGGGGTGCGAGCTGACCGGCAGATCCTGGCCCGCGGTGCTGGTCGACGGCGATGTCGTCCTGCGGCCGATAAAGGTGCGCGACCAGCGTGCCTGGCGCGAGGTCAACCGCCGCAACCGGGAATGGCTGCGCCCCTGGGAGGCGACCATCCCGCCGCCCACCGCGAGCGGGCCCGTCACGCACCGGCCCACCTACCGCCAGATGATCCGGCACCTGCGCTCCGAGGCGACGGCCGGCCGGATGCTGCCGTTCGTCATCGAGTACCAGGGGCGCCTGGTCGGCCAGCTCACGGTCGCCGGGATCACCTGGGGCTCCATGTGCTCCGGGCACATCGGCTACTGGGTGGACCAGTCCGTCGCCGGGCGCGGGGTGATGCCGACCGCCGTCGCGCTCGTGTCCGACCACTGCTTCCGCGCGGTGGGACTGCACCGGATCGAGGTCTGCATCCGCCCGGAGAACCGGCCCAGCCGGCGCGTGGTGGAGAAGCTCGGCTTCCGCGAGGAGGGGCTGCGGCCGCGCTACCTCCACATCGACGGTGCCTGGCGGGACCACATGGTCTACGCGCTCACCGCCGAGGAGGTTCCCGACGGCCTGGTCGAGCGCTGGCGGCGCACGCGCGCGGGGCGGCCAGGACAGCCGGGGAATGCGAACAGCACCGGAAATTGAATATCTGTTCGAATTCATGCCCGGGGCGACCATCTCAGGCCCGTCTCCGGGCATTCAATTCCCCCCTTCGACGGTCCGCTGATCGCATCGGTCGCAAAAATGCTGGAAATATCAGCCAGATCGTGCGACACACCGGCTCAATTGGCGGATGGCCCCGAGGAAACCCCTCTACCGTGTGAGTCGTGAGCAGCAGCGGCCTCATCTACGCAGTCATCGTCGGGGCCTGGGCCGCCTACTTGGTGCCGATGTGGCTCCGTAGGCAGGACGAGCTGAACGAGGCCCGTCCGACGGAACGCTTCAGTACCGCCATCCGGCTGCTGTCCGGAAGGGCGGGAATGGAGCGCCGGTACGCCAAGGACCTGCGGGCGCGCTCCACCCGGGAGGGGGAGCCGGACGCCGGTGACCCGGACGTCGCCACCGACCCGGTGGACGTCCGGGACTTCGCCGTGCCTCCGACGCGCCGTCAGGTCCGGGCGGACGCCGAGCCCGAGCGGCAGGTGCGGGCGGAAGCCCCGCGCGACCAGGCGGCCCCCGCGGCCCCCAAGTCGCCCGCCGCGCAGGCGCATCCGTCCCGGGACGCCCAGACGCCCGAACCCGAACACGCCCCCGCCCGGCGCGCGCCCTCGGCGCAGGCCGCCGCGGCGCGCGCCCAGCGCACGAAGGTGCTCGCCCGCAGACGGCGCACCACCGTGCTGCTGTTCCTCGCCTTCACCGTCGGCGCCGTCGCCGCCGCGGTCGGCGGTCTGGCCCTCCTCTGGGTCCCCGCGGTCCCGGCCGTGCTGCTCAGCGTCTACATCGGCTATCTCCGCCGGCAGGAACGGCGGCGGTTCGCCTTCCAGATGGACCGCAGGAGTGCCGAGGACGCGGCCGCCCGGCTGCGTGAGCGTGCCCGTCAGCCGCGCCGCCGCCCGGCCGCCGAGGCGGCCGTCGTCGCCGACGAGCCGGAGGAGGGAACGGGGCCGCACACCGACCCCGCTCTGTCCGCCGCCCTCGCCGCCGACCGGCGCGCCCTGGTCGAGCAGACCGACCACGCCGAATGGGTCGACCAGCAGCGTGAGCGCCAGCGCCGCCCCGGCCACGGCGAGAGCTGGGACCCGGTGCCGGTGCCGCTGCCCACGTACGTGACCGCGCCGGTCGCCCCGCGCGCCACCGCCGACGTTGACCTGGGCGCCCCCGGCACCTGGAGCTCGGCCCGCTCCAGCGCCGTCACCCCGGAGCAGCGCCCCGAGGTCCCGGCGGCCGGTCCGGCGCCGGACGAGGAGCGTCCGGAGGACGCGCGGGGCGACGCCCGGCGCAGCGCCTCCGCCCGCCGCTCCCGCGAGCGGGGCCGCACCCCGCTCTTCGACCAGTACGAGGACGGCGACCGGCCGCGCGCCGCCAACGAGTGAGCCCCTGACCAGTCCCGGAGCGGATTTCCGAGCACGCCGATCGGGATGCTAGAGTTTCACTCGTTGCAAGGGCCTGTGGCGCAGTCCGGTAGCGCACCTCGTTCGCATCGAGGGGGCCAGGGGTTCAAATCCCCTCAGGTCCACGTAACGCTCCTCCCGAGTCCGCTCGGGAAGGGTTCACGAGACCCCGTCCGATCTTCTGATCGGACGGGGTCTCGTCGTTTTCCGGTTTCTCCCGCCCGTCAGGCCGGGTCGGTCACCGCTTCCGCGTATCGGGCCACGGAGATCCGGTAGGCCGGGAGGTGGGGTGCGAGGGCGCCCAGGGCGAGGGCGGCGGCCTCGCGTTCGCGGCCGAGGTCGATGAGGGTCAGGGCGAGGAACGCGGTGACGGCGTCGTCCAGGTGGTCCGAGGTGTGGGCGCGCTCCGTGAGCAACAGGTCGGCGGCCGCCTCCGGTTGGCCGAGGGTGCGCAGGGTGCTGGCCAGCTGGACGACGGCCTGGCGCCGGCGGTCGTCGGGCAGGCCGGTGTCCAGGGCCCGGCGGTAGAGGGGGACGGCGTCCTCGCCCAGGTCGGTCGCGTCGTGGGCGGAGGCGAGTTCGTAGGCGGCCACGGGGTGGTCCGGGGGCAGTTCGCCGGTCAGCGCGGCCATCCGGGAACGGAACCGGGCCGCGTCCAGGTCGTCGAAGGCGTCCCACAGGGCGGCGCACCGCTGTTCCCACTCCGGTGTGGTGTTCGGGGTCATCGGGTCAGCCTCGCACCTGTCAGCCCCTGGCGGGTACCAGGTCGCCGTAGACGATGATGTTGTCCGGGCGGTGGCCGTTATCGATGGCTCCGCCGCAGGTGATCAGGCGGAGTTCGGGGCGGGTCGTGTCGCCGTAGACCCTGTCGGTGGGGAAGGCGTGCTTGTCGACCTGCTCGACGGTGCGGACGGAGAAGACGGCGGAGGAGCCGTCGGCGCGGGCGACGGTGATCCGGGCGCCCTGTCTGATCCGCCCGACGTTCCGCAGCACGGCCGGGCCCTTGACGGTGTCGTAGTGGCCGATCAGGACGGCGGGGCCGGTCTCGCCGGGGGTGACTCCCTTCGAGTACCAGCCGATCCGGTCGGCCTGCGCGACGGAGGGGACCTCCACCGTGCCGTCGGCCGCCAGGCCCAGCTTCAGGACCGGGCCGGTGTCGACGCCCGCCGAGGGGATCGTGACCCGGACCGGGAGCGAACGGGCCATCGGAGCAGCCGACTTGGCGGGTGCGGCGACCGGGGTGGAGACGGGACTTTCGGCGGAGTGATCGCCGGCACGTCACAGGCGCGTCACAGGGGAAGTGGTGGCCTGTGCTGCGGCAACAGGCCACCGGGCCGCGTTACTCGGTGGCCTCCGGCGCCCCGAGCGGCTTCGCGTAGCAAAGGCTGTTCTCGTGGTGGCGGTAGTAGCCGAACTTGGTGCACGGGGTGTAGCCGCTGGAGGTGTAGAGGGCGATGGCCTCGGGCTGTTCGGTGCCGGTCTCCAGGACCATGCGGGTGCGGCCGGCCGCGCGGGCGTCCTCCTCCAGTTCGGCGAGGATGCGGCGGGCCAGACCGTGGCCGCGCATCTGCTCGATGACGAACATCCGCTTGAGCTCCGCGTCGCCGTCCTGGTTGCCCTCCTCGTTCAGGTCCTGGCTGCGCCAGCCGCCGGTGGCGACCGGGCGCCCTTGCGCGTCGTAGGCGATCAGGTACGCACCTCTGGGCGGGTCGAAGTCGGCAGGGTCGAGCGAGGTGGCGTCGCCGCCGTCGCCGTAGCGCACGTGGTACTCGGCCTGGACCTCGTCGTTGAGCTTCACGGCGTCGGGGTGGTCGAAGCGAACGCGGCGTATAATCATGCTGGTCATCGTACTTCTATGCAGTGGAGGGCGGTCGGTCTCCACCAGTGTGCCGGTATCGTGCCCTGGTGCTGACTGTGACCTCGGTGAACGTGAACGGACTGCGGGCCGCCGCCAGGAAGGGCTTCGTGGAGTGGCTGGAGCGGACCTCCGCCGACGTGGTCTGCCTCCAGGAGGTGCGCGCCGAGCCGCAGCAGCTCCCGGAGCCCGTACGGCGGCCCGACGGCTGGCACGTGGTGCACGCGCCCGCCGCCGCCAAGGGCCGGGCCGGTGTCTCCCTCTACACGCGCCGTGAGCCCGACCGTGTCCGCGTCGGCTTCGGCTCGGCGGAGTTCGACGGCTCGGGCCGCTACGTCGAGGCGGACCTCCCCGGAGTGACCGTCGCCTCGCTGTACCTGCCCTCGGGCGAGGTGGGCACCGAGCGGCAGGACGAGAAGGTCCGCTTCATGGGCGAGTTCGCCACCCACCTGGAAAAGCTGCGCGAGCGGGCCGCCGCCGACGGGCGCGAGGTCCTGGTCTGCGGCGACTGGAACATCGCCCACCAGCAGGCCGACCTCAGGAACTGGCGCGGCAACGTGAAGAACTCCGGGTTCCTGCCCGAGGAGCGGGAGTGGCTGAGCCGGGTGCTCGGCCCCGAGGACGGCGGGTACGTGGACGTCGTCCGCGCCCTGCACCCCGGGACCGAGGGGCCGTACAGCTGGTGGTCCTACCGGGGCCGCGCCTTCGACAACGACTCCGGCTGGCGCATCGACTACCACATGGCGACCCCCGGCCTGGCCGCGAAGGCGGTCAAGGGCTGGGTCGAGCGCGCCGCCACCCACGCCGAGCGCTGGTCCGACCACGCCCCCGTCACGGTCGTGTACGAGCGTTAGTCCAGCGTGCTCAGCCGCCGGTCCATCGCCAGCGACAGCTCCGCCTCCACCACGCTGCGGGCCAGCGGGCGCAGGCGCCGCAGGGAGTCCTCGGGGGCGTGGCGGCGGATCACGTCGGCGAAGAGCGCCGCGAGGGCGTCCGCGTGTTCGCGGACCCGGGCCGCGGCCGTCAGGACCTCGGCCAGCGGGATGCCCTCGCGGACCAGCGCCGAGGAGACGTCCAGCAGGCGCCGGCTGATGTGCACGATCTCGTCGCCGTCGGTGCCGACGTAGCCGAGGTTCATCGCGGCCGCCAGGTTCTCCGGCGTGACGTCGCCCTCGAAGCGGGCCGCCAGCTCCTCCGGGGTGAGCCGGACCGGCTCCTCCTCGGTGGGCGGGGCGACACCGAGCAGGTCGGCGACGTCCCGGCCGTTGTCCAGCGCCTCGGCCAGCTCGGCTATGCCGTTCAGCGTGTGCCCGCGCTCCAGCAGTGCCGCGATGGTGCGCAGCCGGGCCAGGTGATGGTCGTCGTACCAGGCGATACGGCCCTCGCGGCGGGGCGGCTGGATGAGTCTGCGCTCGCGGTAGAACCGCAGGGTGCGCACGGTGATGCCGGCGATGCGCGCCAGTTCCTCCATGCGGTACTCGCGCCCGCCGGCCTGCCCGTCGCTGTGTCCGCCGTCGTCTGCCACGTCCGCAGCCTATGGCGTACCGCCGGTAACTTTCCTTTCCGCGCCCCCTACCGCTCGGTACGGAGCTGCTCTACAGTCCCATTGCGCCAGTGTTCACTGGCAGAGTCCGAGGATGCGTGGAGGCGTCGGGATGGCCGAGCACGAGCACGTACGGGTGGCGGTGATCGGGTCGGGGTTCGGCGGGCTGGGGGCCGCCGTGCGGCTGCGCCGGGAGGGGATCACCGACTTCGTCGTCCTGGAGCGGGCCGGCAGTGTCGGCGGGACCTGGCGGGACAACAGCTATCCCGGCTGCGCCTGCGACGTGCCCTCGCACCTGTACTCCTTCTCCTTCGCCCCCAACCCCGACTGGCCGCGCACCTTTTCCGGGCAGGAGCACATCCGCGCCTACCTGGAGCGCGTCGCCGACGACTTCGGGCTCCGCCCGCACCTGCGCTTCGACTCCGAGGTCCGGCTGATGACCTGGGACGAGGACGAACTGCGCTGGCGCATCGAGACCGCCGCCGGCTCGCTCACCGCCGACGTGGTGGTCTCCGCCACCGGCCCGCTGTCCGACCCGAAGATCCCCGAGATCCCGGGGCTGGACTCGTTCCCCGGCCGGGTGTTCCACTCGGCCCGCTGGGACCACGACTTCGACCTGCGCGGCAAGCGCGTCGCCATGGTCGGCACCGGCGCCTCCGCGATCCAGATCGTCCCCTCGATCCAGCCCGAGGTCGCGAAGCTCACCGTCTTCCAGCGCACCCCGCCCTGGGTGATGCCCCGCGCGGACCGGGCCATCGGCACCGCCGAGCGCAGGCTGCACCAGGCGCTGCCCTTCACCGCGCGGCTGCGGCGCGGGCTGCTCTGGGGCATCCGGGAACTCCAGGTGCAGGCGTTCACCAAGCACCCGGACGAACTCGGCCTGGTCGAACGGCTCGCCAAGCGCAACATGGCCCGCGCCGTCAAGGACCCGGCCCTGCGCGCCAAGCTCACCCCCGACTACCGCATCGGCTGCAAGCGCATCCTGCTGTCCAGCGCGTACTACCCGGCGCTCGCCCAGCCCAACGTGGACGTGGTGGCCGGCGGCGTCACCGAGGTCCGGGGTTCCACCGTGGTCGCCGCCGACGGCACCGGGGCCGAGGTCGACGCCATCGTCTTCGGCACCGGCTTCCACGTCACCGACATGCCCATCGCCGAGCGCGTGGTCGGCGTCGGGGGCGTCACGCTCGCCGAGGCGTGGAAGGGCGGGATGGAGGCGCTGCGCGGCGGCTCGGCGGCCGGGTTCCCGAACTGGCTGAGCGTGATCGGGCCCAACACCGGGCTGGGCAACTCCTCGATGATCCTGATGATCGAGTCCCAGCTCAACTACCTGGCCGACTACATGCGCCAGCTCGACACCCTCGGCGGACGCACCGCGCTGGACGCCCGCCCCGCCGCCGTCGCCCGCTGGAACCGCCGGGTGCAGGAGCGGATGAAGCGCACCGTCTGGAACACCGGCGGCTGCACGAGCTGGTACCTGGACGCGAGCGGCCGCAACACCACCGTCTGGCCCGGCACCACCACCGAGTTCCGCCAGGCCACCCGCCGGGTGGATCTCACCGAGTACGAGGTGCTGCGCAAGCCCGCGCAGACCCCGGGGACCGCCGTCCCGAGCGAGGCCACCGCATGAGCCGCACCCTGGAAGTCGCCTCCACCGACGGCGCCCGCCTGCACGTGGAGGTGCACGGCCCCGAGGACGCGCCCTCGGTCGTCCTCTCCCACGGCTGGACCTGCTCCACCGCCTTCTGGGCCGCGCAGATCGAGGACCTGGCCCGCGACCACCGGGTCGTCGCTTACGACCAGCGCGGCCACGGCCGGAGCCCGTACAGCCCGGTGTGCTCCACCGACGCGCTCGCGGACGACCTCGAAGCGGTGCTCGCGGCGACCCTCGCACCCGGTGAACGCGCCCTGATCGCCGGGCACTCCATGGGCGGCATGACGGTCATGTCCGCCTCGGGCCGCCCCCTCTTCCAGGAGCACGTGGCCGCCGTGCTGCTGTGCAGCACCGGCAGCGGGCGGCTGACCGCCGAGGCGCGCGTGGTGCCGCTGCCCGCGGGACGCGTCCGCACCTGGCTCACCGGGCGCATCCTCGGCTCGTCCCTGCCGCTCGGCCCGGTCACGCCGCTCGCCAGGAAGATCCTCAAGTACGCGACCATGGGCCCCGGTTCGGCCCCGCACCTGGTCGACGCCTGCGCCCGGATCGTGCACGCCTGCCCGCGCGCCGCCCGGCACGCCTGGGGCGGGGTGCTGGACCGGCTCGATCTCGACCACGGGGTACGGCAGTTGACCGTGCCGACCGTCGTGCTTCACGGCACAGCGGACCGGCTCACCCCCTCGTCGCACGCCCGCGCGCTGGTGGCCGAGCTGCCCCGGTGCGTCGGCTTCACCGAGCTGTTCGGCATCGGGCACATGTCCCCGGTGGAGGCGCCGGAAGCGGTGAACGGCCGGATACGGGAACTCGTCACCACGTACGTCACGGGGGGCACCCCCGTCACCTTGGAGGAGGGCGCATGAGCAAGGTCGGTCTCGAAGGACAGGTGGCCGTCGTCACCGGTGCGGCACGCGGCGTCGGTGAGCTGCTCGCCCGCAAACTCTCCGCGCGGGGCGCCAGGGTGGCCCTCGTCGGCCTGGAGGAGGAGGAGCTGAAAGCCGTCTCCGGGCGGCTGTACGGCGAGAGCGCGTACTGGTACGCCGATGTCACCGACCACGAGGCGATGGGCCGGGTCGCGGCGGAGGTGAAGGAGCGGTTCGGCAAGGTCGACATCGTGGTGGCCAACGCCGGTGTGGCCAGCGGTGGTCCGTTCGCCGACTCCGATCCGGCTGCCTGGCGGCGGGTCATCGAGGTCAACCTCATCGGCTCGGCCGTCACCGCCCGCGCCTTCCTGCCGGTGCTCACCGAGAGCCGCGGCTACCTGCTCCAGATCGCCTCCCTCGCCGCGATCACCCCGGCGCCGATGATGACGGCGTACTGCGCCTCCAAGTCCGGCGTGGAGGCGTACGCGCACAGCCTGCGCGCCGAAGTCGGTCACCAGGGCGTGCGGGTGGGCGTCGCCTACCTGTCCTGGACCGACACCGACATGGTGCGAGGTGCCGACCAGGACGACGTCATGCGGGAGTTGAGGCAGCGGCTGCCCTGGCCGTCGAACAAGACCTACCCGCTCGGCCCGGCCGTCGACCGGCTGGTGGACGGTATCGAACACCGGTCGGCGCACGTGTACGGCCAGTGGTGGCTGCGCGGCATGCAGGGCATCCGCGGCTACCTGCCGGCGCTCATCGGCACGGTCGGCCAGCGGGAGATGCGCAGGTACGCGGACCGGCTGACCGGGATGCGCTCCGGGCTGGTCGGCGCGGGCGGCGCGGCCGACGAGGCGGCCCGCGCTACGCAGCGTAACTGATCGACATGCGCAGGGTGTTCGTCCGTGTGAATCTGGTCGAGGCTCCACCGGGGCCGCAACCGTTCTCACCAGGGATGTGAACCCACATGGGTATGAAGGACCAGTTCCAGGAGAAGTCCCGCAAGATGCAGGAGCAGGCCAAGGAGAAGTCCGGCCAGGCCCGCGAGAAGGCGGGGCAGCACGGCCCGCAGGGGCGCGACCACCAGGAGGGCGCCCACCAGCCCCAGCGTGACCGCGCCGAGGGCGGCATGCGGGACATGGAGGACCGCTTCGACCCGGACCACACCGCCTGACGCGGCGGATCCGGCGAAAGCCACGCGGCGGGGCGCCCGGTACATCCGGGCGCCCCATCCCGGCGCTACGTCGCGGGCAGGAGGCCCCGGCCCGCGCCGAGGACGACGAGCCGCCGGGTCGCGCGGGTCATCGCCACGTAGCGGTCCACGGCGCCCTCGACTCCCTTGCCGAAGGCGTCGGGTTCCACCAGCACGACCAGATCGAACTCCAGCCCCTTCGCCAGCTCAGGGGTGAGCGACCGGACGCGGGGGCGCTCTACGAACGCGGGATCGCCGATGACGCAGGCGGTGCCCTCGGCGTTCTCGGCCAGCCAGTCGTCCAGCACGGCGCCCAGGTCGGACAGCGGGCCGTAGGTGACCGGGATGCCGCCCGCGCGTACCGACGTCGGCACGTTGGCGTCCGGGAGGGCGGCCCGGATCACCGGCTCCGCCTGCGCCATCACCTCTTCCGGGGTGCGGTAGTTGATGCTCAGCGAGGCCACCTCCACCCGGCCGAGGCCGGCCCGCGCGAGCCTTTCCCGCCACGACTCGGTGAAGCCGTGCCGGGCCTGGGCGCGGTCGCCCACGACGGTGAAGCTGCGCGAGGGGCAGCGCAGGAGCAGCATCTGCCACTCGGCGTCGGTCAGCTCCTGGGCCTCGTCCACCACGATGTGCGCGAACGGCCCGGCAAGCGCGTCCGCCTCGATGGCGGGCAGCGCGCCCTCGTCGACCAGTCTGTCCTTGAGGTCCTGCCCGTGCAGCATGGTCACCGCGCCCTCGCCGTCCGGGTCGGCCGCGATCACGCTGTCGATGACGGCCGACATGCGCTCCCGCTCCACGGCGACCGTGGCGGCCTGGCGGCGCTTCTTCCGCGAGATCTCCGGGTCCCCGAGCCGCTGCCGGGCCGCGTCCAGCAGCGGCAGGTCGGACACCGTCCACGCCTGCGGGTCGGCGCGGCGCAGCAGGCGCACCTCGTCGGGGGAGAGCCAGGGGGCGCACATCCGCAGGTAGGCCGGGACGGTCCACAGGTCGCCGACCAGATCGGCCGCCTCCAGCAGGGGCCAGGCGCGCCGGAGGGTGCCGGTCAGCTCGCCGTCGGAGGCCAGCGCCCGGCGGAAGAGGGTGGGCGGGACCTCCTTGTCGAGCTGGTCGCGCAGGATCGTGACGAGCGCCTCCCAGATCAGGTCGCGGGCCTCGTTGTGCGGGACGCCCGCCTCCGCCGCCTCGAACGCCTCGGCCCAGTCGGCGGGGGTCAGGTGCAGCTCGGCCCAGGGGGTGGAGACCGTCAGGGGCTCGGGGGGCGGCGTCTCGTAGAAGCGCACCGCCTTCTCGACGCCCTTCACCAGGTCCCCGGAGGACTTCAGCCGGGCCACCGCCGGGTCCGTCTCGACGCCCGCCTTGGCGCCCTCGGCCACCAGGTCCCGCACGGTGCAGGTCCGCACCCCCTCCTCGCCCAGGCTGGGCAGTACGTCGGCCACGTAGTTGAGGTAGGGCTGGTGCGGGCCGACGAACAGGACCCCGCCCCGGCGGTGTCGAAGGCGCGGGTCGGAGTGGAGGAGGTAGGCGGAGCGGTGCAGGGCGACGACGGTCTTTCCGGTGCCGGGGCCGCCGTCCACCACCAGGGCGCCGCGCGAGGAGGCGCGGATGATGGCGTCCTGGTCGGCCTGAATGGTGGCGAGCACGTCCCGCATCCGCTCCGAGCGGTTGGTGCCCAGGGTGGCGATGAACGCCGACTGGTCGTCCAGCGCCGCGTGGTGCTCCAGGCCGTCGGCGGTGAACACCTCGTCCCAGTAGTCGCTGATCCGGCCGCGCGTCCAGCGGTAGCGGCGGCGGCTCGCCAGCCCCATGGGGTGGGCGTGGGTGGCGGCGAAGAACGGCTCGGCCGCGGGGGAGCGCCAGTCGATCAGCAGCCGGCGGCCGGTGCTGTCGGTGAGGCCGAGCCGGCCGATGTACACCGGCTCGGGATCGCCGTCGTGCACGATGTGGCCGAGGCACAGGTCGATGCCGAAGCGGCGCAGGGCGCGCAGCCGGGCGGTCAGCCGGTGGATCTCCAGGTCCCGCTCCAGCACCTCCCGGCCGGCCCCGCCGGGTGCCCGGCGCAGGGCGTCCAGGCTCGCGGACAGCTCGGCGACGGTCTGCTCCAGGCTCTCGGCGATCTGCGCGAAGTGCCGCTCGTCGGCGGCGATCAGCGCCGGGTCGGCCTTGGCGGCGAGCCGGTCGGGGAGGTCGAACGCGCGGGACTCCGGCGCGGGCTCACGCTCGGACAGCAGCGCACACATGTAGTGGATCACCCATTTCCGCAGGTTCTGGGCTCGGCGAGCGATTCTGCGGCATGAGGGGGGCCTTGCCGCAAGGCCCCCCTCGCGCTGTACGTTGTGAGTGGCGGGAAGTCCCGCCCTCTTTTTTCGCCCCCTCACCCCTCCTCGCGCGGCGGCAGCTTCGGCCGCGAGCGGTCCGGTACGCCGCTGTAGTCGGGCGGAACCGCGACCGGGGTCGTCTCCAGTATCTCCAGGGCGAGCCGCACCGCGTCGTCGAGCTGGGCGTAGCGCCCCTCGGCCCAGTCCAGCGGGGTGCGCAGCGCCTCCAGGTCGGGGGTGACACCCCGGTTCTCCACCGACCAGCCGTACTCGTCGAACCAGGCGGCGTTCATCGGCACGGTGATGACCGTGCCGTCCCCGAGCCGGTGCCGGCCGGTGATGCCGACGACCCCGCCCCAGGTGCGCTGACCCACCACCGGGCCGAGCCCGAGCAGCTTGAAGGCGGCGGTGATCATGTCTCCGTCGGAGGAGGTCGCCTCGTCCGCGAGCGCCACCACCGGCCCGCGCGGCGCGTTGGAGGCGTACGACACCGCCTCCGCGTCGCGGGTCAGGTCCCAGCCGAGGATGGTCCGGGTCAGCTTCTCTATCACCAGCTCGCTGATGTGCCCGCCCGCGTTGCCGCGCACGTCGACGATCAGCGCGGGCCGGGACACCTCCAGCCGCAGATCGCGGTTGAACTGCGCCCAGCCGGAGCCGCCCAGGTCGGGGATGTGCAGATAGCCGCACCGGCCGCCGCTCAGCTCCCGGACCACCTGGCGGCGTTTGGCCACCCAGTCCTGGTAGCGCAGCGAGCGGTCGTCGGTCAGCGGGACCACGGCCACCCGGCGGGCGGGGCCCGGCTCGCCCGGCGGCGGGGTGAAGGTGAGGTCGACGGTGGTGCCGCCGGAGCCCGCGAGCAGCGGGTACGGCCCGGTCACCGGGTCCACCGGGCGTCCGTTGACGTGGGTCAGCACGGAGCCGTCGCGGATGCCGGTGCCGGCCAGCGGGGAGCGGGCGCGGGAGTCGGAGGAGTCGCCGTCCAGGATGCGCGCGGCCATCCAGGCCCCGTCCCGGCAGACGAAGTTGGCGCCGAGAAAGCCCTGCCGGCGCTGGTAGTGCGGCGGGCCCTCGTTGCGCCGGGCCGGGGTGACGTAGGCGTGCGACGTGCCCAGTTCACCGAGGACTTCGCGCATCAGGTCGGCGAACTCGTCGGGGGAGGCGACCCGTTCGACCAGCGGACGGTACTGATCCAGGACCGCCGGCCAGTCGATCCCGCACATGCCGGGGTCCCAGAAGTAGTCCCGGATGAGCCGGCCGCCCTCGGCGTAGGCACCGCGCCACTCGGCGGCCGGGTCGACCTCGTGCAGGATGCGGCGCAGGTCGATCCAGACCGTGCTGTCGCTGTCGCCGGGCTCGGTGGCGGGCACCGCCCGCAGGTCGCCCTCGTCCACCACGACCAGCCGGGTTCCGTCGCCGCTGACCTCGAACCAGTCCAGGTGGGCGACCAGTTCGGTCTTCTTCGCCTTGCTGAGGTTGAAGTGCTCCAGCGTGGGCCGGCCGCTGACGTCGGCCGGGTTGACGAAGGTCTCGCCCAGTGCGCCGGAGATCGGCCAGCGCAGCCAGACCAGCCCGCCGCCCGCCACCGGACGCAGCGCCGAGTACTTGGAGGACATCACCGGGAACGGCGTGACCCGGTTCTCCAGCCCCTCCGCCTCCACGGTCACCGTGCCGCCCTCGCCGGACCCCGACTCCAGCGGATCGAGCCCGCCCGCCGCCGGACGGCCCTCCGGGTTGAGCGCGAAGGGGGAGGGTGTGGCCGAGTTCAGCGGGACCAGGTAGGGGCGGCAGCCGAGCGGGAAGGACAGGTCGCCGGTGTGCACGTCGTACACCGGGTCGAAGCCGCGCCAGGAGAGGAAGGCGAGATAGCGGCCGTCGCTGGTGAAGACCGGGTTCTCGTCCTCGAAGCGCCCGTTGGTGACGTCCACGACCAGGCGGTCCTTGATCCGGGCCAGCTTGATCTTGCGCAGCGAGCGGCCGATACCGGGGTGGGACCAGGTGAGCCAGGCGCCGTCGGGGGAGAAGGCGAGGTCGCGGACGGGACCGTTGCCGGAGCGGATCAGCTCGGTGACGGTGCCCGGCTCCCGCCCCTCGGTGCTCTCGGCGTCCTCCGCCACGTCGATCAGCAGCAGCCGCCCGTCGTGCGAGGCCACCGCCAGCCGCTCGCCCTCCGGGTCGGAGACCAGCTCCAGGACCCGGCCGAGCCTGCCCTCGCCGAGCAGCCGGGGCTCGCGATCCCCGGTGGCGCGGGGGAGCTGGGCGACCGCGATCGCGTCGTCGCCCTCGGCGTCGGTGACGTAGGCGAGCTGGCCGGTCGAGCCCAGCATCTCCGGCAGGCGCACCCGGACGCCGGGAGTGTCGGCGATGGTGCGGGCCGGGCCGTCGCGGTGGGTGAGCCAGTACAGGCTGCCCCGGACGGTGACCGCGCTGGCCCGCCCGGTCTCGTCCACGGAGAGGCCGTCCACGTGGTGCGCGGCGGGAACCTGGTAGGGGCGGCGGCCGGGGGCGGCGCCGCCGAGGTCGATGCCGAGCCGGCGCGGGGTGCCGGTGGGGGAGAAGTCGTCCACGATCCAGATGTCGCCGGCGCACTGGTACACCACCCGCTCGCCGTCGGTCGCCGCGTGCCTGGCGTAGAAGGCGTCGTGGTCGGTGTGGCGGCGCAGGCCGGTGCCGTCGAGGGCGACGGAGTACAGGTTGCCGACGCCCTCGTGGTCGGAGAGGAAGGCGATGCGGCCGGCGACGAACATCGGGGAGGAGAGCTGGCCGTCGACGTCCTCCAGCAGCCGTTGCCCCTGGAGCCACAGCCGTCCCGTCGCGCCGCCCCGGTACCGCTTCCAGGACGCCGGCTCGTGCGGGGGCGTGCCGGTGAGCAGGAGGGTCCGGTGCTCGCCGCCGGTGTCCGCGACCTGGATGTCACCGACCGGGCCCCACGGCAGCCGTCCGCCGGGGCTGCCGTCGGTGCCGACCTTGTAGGCCCAGGTGAAGTAGGAGAAGGGCTGGCCGTGCGAGGCGACGGCCAGGATGCCGCTCCTGCCGTGCTGGTCGGGGGGCGTCCAGCCGCACACCTGGGTGTCGGCGCTGCCCCAGTACGTCAACTGCCGCGACGGGCCGCCGGCCACGTCCACCAGGTGGATCTCGGGCACCAGGCTGCGCCAGCTCGTGTAGGCGATCTGCCTGCCGTCGGGCGAGAAGCGGGGGTGCCCGGCCTTGGTGCGGTCCGCGGTGAGCCGCCAGGGGCGGCCCGGTTCGTCCAGCGGCGCCAGCCAGAGGTCGTCCTCGGCCACGAAGCACAGCAGATCGTCACTGATGTGGGGAAGCCGCAGATAGCTCACCCATCCATGCTTTTCCGGCACGAGAGGCACAGCAACTCGTGCGGTGGGACTCCCGTGACGCAGGACACTCGCTCCATCCGTACGAAACGGTTTCGTTTCGTAGGTGGCCGGGGTACCTTCGTCCTGTACGGAGTCCCGTACGACGAGCAGTGTCGTCCGGACGGGCGGGAGAGGGTGGGACGGATGGCCGAGGCCGCCACCGCGCGTCGCAGCAGGCTCACGCCCGAGCGCGCGGCCGAGCTGTACGAGGCGGTCCTCGATCTGCTCCGCGAGGTCGGCTACGACGCCCTCACGATGGACGCCGTCGCCGCCCGCACCCGCTCCAGCAAGGCCACGCTCTACCGCCAGTGGGGCGGCAAGGCCGAACTGGTCGCCCGCGCGATCCGGCACAGCAAGCCCGGCCGGATCTCCGACGTGGACACCGGCTCGCTGCGCGGGGACCTCCTGGCCGTCGTGCATCGCGAGGACGACTGCGCCATGGAGCAGAACACCGCCCTGATGCGGGGTCTGGCCATGGCCACCCACACCAATCCGGACCTGCTGCAGGCGTTCCGGGAGCAGGTCGTCGAGCCCGAGATCACCGAGCTGCGCGAGATGCTCTCCCGTGCCGTGGACCGGGGTGAAGTGGCCCCGGACAACCCGGCGCTGCCCTTCGTGGTGCACATGATGATCGGCGCGTTCGCCACCCGGGCGCTCGTCGACGGGCAGCCTCCCACGCAGCACTTCCTCAGCTCCTACATCGACGCCGTGATCCTCCCCGCTCTCGGCGTCCCCACCACCTGACCGAACCCCTCCCCGCAAGCCCACCTCCTGACGTCTCCGCTCACGTCGCCGGGCTGACCTCTTCTGCCCAGATGCTCTCCACGACCTGACCGGGAGTACGCCCTCGTGGCCACGTACCTGTACAAACTCGGCCGATTCGCCTTCCGGCGACGGCACTTCGTCGCCCTGCTGTGGGTCGCGCTGCTCACCCTCGCCGGGGTGGGCGCCGCCTCCGCGCCGCCCGCCGGCAACTCGTCCTTCTCCATCCCGGGCACCGAGGCGCAGCGCGCCTTCGACCTGCTGGAGCAGCGCTTCCCCGGCATGAGCGCCGACGGCGCCACCGCCCGTGTCGTCTTCAAGGCGCCCGAGGGCCAGAAGACGACCGACGCCGGCAACAAGGCGGCGGTGGAGAGGACCGTCAAGGAGCTGGGCTCCGGCTCCGAGGTCGCCTCCGTGGCCGACCCGTACACGGGCAAGGCGGTCAGCCGGGACGGCACGATCGCCTACGCCTCGGTCAAGTACAAGGTCTCCGGGATGGAGCTGGAGGACGCCTCCCGCGACGCCCTCAAGGAGAGCGCCGGGCACGCGCGGGACGCCGGGCTGACCGTCGAGATCGGCGGCGACGCGCTCACCACCGCGCCCGAGACCGGCTCCAGCGAGGTCATCGGCATCGCCATCGCGGCCGTCGTCCTCGTCATCACCTTCGGCTCGCTCATCGCGGCCGGACTGCCGCTGCTCACCGCGATCGTCGGCGTCGGCATCGGCGTCTCCGCGATCACCGTGCTGGCCACCCCGCTCGACCTGGGCTCCACCACCTCCACGCTGGCCACGATGATCGGCCTCGCGGTCGGCATCGACTACGCCCTCTTCATCGTCTCCCGCTACCGCGCCGAACTGGCCGAGGGCCGCGACCGCGAGGAGGCGGCGGGCCGCGCCGTGGGTACGGCGGGCTCGGCGGTGGTCTTCGCGGGCCTCACCGTCGTCATCGCGCTGGTCGGGCTCTCGGTCGTCAACATCCCGATGCTGACCAAGATGGGCGTGGCCGCCGCGGGCACGGTCGCCATCGCCGTGCTGATCGCGCTCACCATGATCCCGGCGCTGCTCGGGTACGCGGGCCGCACGGTCAAGCCGGCCGGCGAGAAGAGCAGGCTGCTCGGCGGGGGACGCGCGGCGAAGAAGGCCGGCCGTCCGAACATGGGCACCCGGTGGGCCAGCTTCGTGGTCCGCCGCCCGGTCACCGTGCTGCTGCTCGGCGTGGTCGGCCTCGGGGCCGCCGCCGTCCCGGCCGCCTCACTCGAACTGGGCCTGCCCGACGACGGCTCCCAGCCCGTCTCCACCACCCAGCGCCGCGCCTACGACCTGCTCTCCGACGGCTTCGGCCCCGGCTTCAACGGCCCGCTGACGGTCGTCGTCGACGCCAAGGGCAGCGCCGACAAGAAGGACGCGTTCGCCAGGGTCGGCGACGAGATCAAGGGTCTGAAGGACGTCGTCACGGTCACTCCGCCGGCGCCCAACAAGGCGGGCGACACCGCGATCATCACCGTCGTCCCGAAGTCCCAGCCGTCCTCGGCCACCACCGAGGACCTGGTGCACGCCATCCGGGGCAGGAGCGCGTCGATCGTCTCCACGACGGACGCGAAGCTGCTGGTCACGGGTGCCACGGCGATGAACATCGACGTGTCGCAGAAGCTGAACGACGCGCTGCTGCCGTACCTCGCGCTGGTCGTCGGTCTGGCCTTCCTGCTGCTGATCGTGGTGTTCCGCTCGGTCCTGGTCCCGCTGAAGGCGGCCCTCGGCTTCCTGCTCAGCGTGCTCGCCGCCCTCGGCGCGGTCGTCGCCGTCTTCCAGTGGGGCTGGCTGTCCGGCCTGATGAACGTCGAGCAGACCGGGCCGGTCATGTCGATGATGCCGATCTTCATGGTCGGCGTGGTCTTCGGACTCGCCATGGACTACGAGGTGTTCCTCGTGACCCGGATGCGTGAGGCGTACGTCCACGGGGAGAACCCGGGCCAGGCGGTCGTCACCGGCTTCCGCTACAGCGCGCGGGTCGTCACCGCCGCCGCCGTCATCATGATCGCCGTCTTCTCCGGCTTCATCGGCTCCAGCGAGGCGATGATCAAGATGATCGGCTTCGGCCTGGCCATCGCCGTCTTCTTCGACGCCTTCGTCGTCCGCATGGCCATCGTCCCGGCCGTCCTGGCGCTCCTGGGGCGCCGCGCCTGGTGGCTCCCGGCCTGGCTGGACCGCGTCCTGCCCAACGTGGACGTCGAGGGCGAGGGGCTCCGCGCGGACCCCGACCCCGACGGGGACCGGGAACTGGTCCGCGTCTGACGGACGCGCGACCGGCGGACGGCCGGTGAGGGAGCCTCACCGGCCGTCCGCCGTCCTGCCGGCCGTGACCGGTCAGGCCCGGCCGAACCCCTTGAACAGGCCACCCAGTGATCGGTTAGCGTGCCGGGTATGACGACGACTGGTCCTGTCCGGTGACGCCGCTCGTCACCGCCGCCGTACTGCTCGCCGCGTTCACCCACGCCGGGTGGAACGCCATCGCCCACCGGATCGGCGACAAGCTGACCGGCTTCACACTGATCGCCGGGGGCGGACTGGTCGTCGGGCTGGTGACGGCATTGTTCGCGCCCTGGCCGGCCGGCCCCGCCTGGCCGTACCTGCTCACCTCCGCCGGGGTGCACGTCGCGTACTACGCGCTGCTCATGACCTCCTTCCGGCTCGGGGACTTCGGGCAGGCGTACCCGATCGCGCGCGGCACCGCGCCGCTGGTCGTGACCGTGCTGGCCGCCCTGTTCGCGCACGAGGTGCCCGGCGGGTGGGCGGCGGCCGGGGTCGCCGTGTCCTGCGTCGGGCTGACCGGGGTGAGCCTGTGGGGGCTGCGCGGGCGGCGGCCGGACTGGAAGGCCATCGGCGCCGCCGTCGCCACCGGGCTCACCATCGCCGTGTACACGGTCCTCGACGGCATCGGCGTACGGCACGCGGACACCCCGCTCGGCTACATCGCCTGGCTGATGGCCGCCCAGGGGGTCTTCATCCCCGCGTACATGTACTACCGGGTCCGCGGCGACATGGTCCGCAAGCTCAAGCCGTACGCCCCGCTCGGCCTCCTCGGGGCGGTGCTCTCGGTCGCCGCCTACGCCCTCGTCCTCTGGGCGCAGACCCGCGCCGCCCTCGCGCCCGTCGCCGCCCTCCGCGAGTCCTCGATCATCGTCGGCGCGGCCATCGGCGCCCTCTTCTTCAAGGAGCGCTTCGGCGCTCCGCGCATCGCAGCGGCGGGGCTGCTGGTGGTGGGGATCGGACTGATGCTGCACGCGGGGTGAGTCCCGTACCGAACGGCGAGGGAACCGACCGCACCCCGCGGACGGCCGAGGAGCCGACCCGAGCCGACCGCGACGACCACGGGCGGGAAGTCGCCGAGTTCCTCGACCGGTGGCCGCGGGACCGGCTGTGCCAGGGTGGGCCGGGCCGGTTCTGCGGGCAGGATGGGCACGAGGGGCATGATCGACGCTCCTCGCGGTACCCCATCCCGTGAGAAGGAGAGCCACCGTATGACCACCGACCGGCCGACCGTCGCCGTGCTGGGCACCGGCATCATGGGCGCCGCCATGGCCCGCAACCTCGCCACCGCCGGGCTCCCCGTACGCGCCTGGAACCGCACCCGCGCCAAGGCCGAACCCCTCGCGGAGGACGGCGTCCGGGTCACCGGCACGGCCGCCGAGGCGATCGAGGGCGCGGACGTGGTGCTGACCATGCTGTACGACGGGGACACCGTGCTGGAGGTGATGCGCGAGGCGGCGCCCGCGCTGCGCCCCGGCACGCTGTGGGTGCAGAGCACCACCGCCGGTGCGGAACTCACCGGCCGTCTCGCCGCGTTCGCCCGCGAGCACGGGCTGGAGTTCTACGACGCGCCCGTGCTCGGTACCCGCAAGCCCGCCGAGGACGGACAGCTCACCGTGCTGGCCGCCGGGCCCGAGGCGGGACGGGCCACCCTCGCCCCGGTCTTCGACGCGGTCGGCTCCCGCACGGTGTGGACCGGCGAGGACGGGGCCGAGGGCAGCGCGAGCAGGCTCAAGCTGGTCGCCAACAACTGGGTGCTCGCGGTGACCGCGGCCACCGGGGAGGTGCTGGCGCTCGCCCAGGCGCTCGGCGTCGACCCGCGCTCGTTCTTCGACCTCATCGAGGGCGGCCCGCTGGACATGGGCTACCTCCGGGCCAAGTCCGCCCTGGTCCTGGACGGCAGGCTCACCCCGGCCTCGTTCGCCGTCGCCACCGCCGAGAAGGACGCCCGGCTGATCGTGGCCGCCGCCGAGCGGGGCGGGGTCCGCCTCGACCTGGCCGAGGCGACCGCCGACCGCTTCGCCCGCGCGGCCGCCCAGGGGCACGGGGACGAGGACATGGCGGCGGCGTACTTCGCCAGCTTCGAGGAGAAGACGGCGGACTGACGTCACCGGTCCGACGTGAACTTCGCCGGAGGCGGGCGCACCCTTGAAGCAGGGGGCACGGTGGCTTTCGGAGGTGGTCGGGATGATGCACAACACCGTGGGTTGGCACATCGAGCTGGAGTTCGAGGAGGACGACCAGCACACGCGCGCGGTAGCGCTGGTGCGGCTGGCGGACGGCAGCGAGGTGCGGGCGCACGGGCACGCGACCCGGCACCGGGTCGACTCCAACCAGCCGAGGGTCGGCGAGGAGATCGCCGGTGCCCGCGCCCTGAACGAACTCGCGATGCGCCTGCTGACCAAGGCGCACGAGGAGATAGACGCGGACTCCGGGCGCATCTCGCACGCCATCCACGTATGAAGTGCGAAGGTGATCAGCCCGTCCTGGCGTCTCTCCGGCAGTAGGCCCACAGCCCTGCTGCCGTGACGGCCGCGACATACGCGAAGAACACGGCCGTCGCGACCGGCGTGGACAGGTGTGAGCCGACCAGTGCCTGCGCGAAGGGTCGGTCGTCGCCCGAGTAGGCCGAGACATCGGTGAGCATCGCCCGGCCCGCGGCGAAGGGAAGCCAGTCGCTCACGCCGCCCAGGCCGGGCACGTTCCCGAGCAGTGCGCCCGCGAGGCGCTCACCGAGCAGTGGCCACAGGACCAGCAGCAGGACCGGCACGACTCGGCCGCGCAGCATGGCGACGAGTGCCAAGCACAGCAGCGCCCAGCACCCCATCCATCCGACGAACCGTGCGGCCGGCGCCCCGACTTCGCCCCAGGCCGGCTGCGGGGCGCCGGACACCGCCAGCGTCACCGCGCAGGAGAGTGTCCCCAGCAGCGCGCTGGCTGCGGCCACGCCGGACCCGACGTCGTACAGCGGCCTGCCGAAGAAGAGGGTTCGCCCTTCGCCCCGCAGGAGGCCCAGCATCAGCTGGATCGTCGTGGTCTTCCCCGCGCCGTTGGCCCCGACGAAGCCGGTCACCTCACCGGCCCGGAGGACGAGCGAGACATCGTCCAGGACTCGCTTGGGGCCGAAGGACCGGCCGAGGCTCCGGACCTCGACGAGCACGTCACCCATGTCCACCGCACGATTCCTTCGAGTGGTCGACCGACCTGCCGGCCGGCAGGTCGGTCGAGGTCCTGGCCGAATCGGCAACCGTACTCGGATTGGTTCGGTTGATGCAGGGTTTCTTTTGCGTTGTCGCAAGGGGGAGGAAGCCCTCGCAGACGAGCTGAACAGGCGTGGAAACCGAAAGGTCGCCGCGCGGGCCTCTTCCCCCGAATCCCGTCCCTCGGCTATGTGTCACATCGCGTGAGGTGGCCTATGCCGCCTATTGCCGCACGAGGGAAACGAGCTGCCAGGCCAATACCGCGTGCGCAAGAATGCATGTACCCCATGCCGAGGTCCCGCGCGTGCCATGTCGAAACACCGATGCCCATCCTGCTGCCACCAAAAGGGTGGCCAGGGCGAACAGGCCCCAGGAAATGGCGAGCCACGGCTGGGAATGCTCCGTGAGGAGTCCGAGCACTGCCAGCGGCGCGAGTGCCAGAAGAGGAAGGACCCATGTGCCTTCCGTGGTGAGGCGGGGGGACTTGGTATCGGTCATCCGGGACACTCCGTGTCTCTGTGTCCCGGCGTTGGCCGGGTCGGCCCGGGCGGACCCGGCCAACGCCGGTCAGTCAGGGGGTCGGAGGCGTTCCTGCCCCCTGACCGTCATCAGTGCAGGGCGTTGTATATGTCAAGGAGCGTCAGGCCGGGGGCGATGGCTACTTGCTGGCGGCCTAGAGTTCACCGCTGACGATCCTGTTCATCTCGGTCCGCTCGGCGTCCGAGATGCCGGCCGCCAGGGGGCTCGCCAGCAGCTTGCGCGCGGCCTGCTGAGCCTCCGCCTGCTGCGTGGTCGAGACGGCCGGAGGCGTGGCCACCGGAGCCTGGGATGCCTGGGCCGGTCCGGCGGTCCCGCCGAGGGCGATGGCGGCGACGGCCGAAACGGCCGCCATCCGCAGAATATTGCGGTTCATTCGAGTGATCCCTTGCGTCGTCGCAAGGGGGAGAAAGCCTGTGAGGGCGACCTGAACAGGCGTGGAAACCGAAAGGGCCCCCGGAATTCTATCCCCCGATTACTTTTCTGCTGTCGAACCCTCTTGGTCGGAGAGGGATCCGGCAAGGCTCGGCGTTCGACTTTCGGGCGCTGAGCACATGGGCACTTTACCCACTTGTCGATCACTTGGCCACCATGAAATTGGCCAGCGAGTGGGGGGCGCACGGTTACCGCAATGACCTGCGCATATGCGGCTTCGATGGGCGCCTTTACCTTCTCATTGCTTGGCTTGAATCAGCCCTTCTGTCGCGGCGACGGCCGACTTCAGCCGCACGGCTTCAGTCCCGCCCCAGGGAATTCCGTACCGCCCGCACCAGCCCCTGTGCCCTCGGGTCCGCCGTCACTCCACCGCGGAAGCCGTTGGTGACGTAGCCGAAGGCGGTGCCGGAGTCGGGGTCGGCGAAGGCCAGGGCGCCGCCGCGGCCGGGGTGGCCGAAGGAGCCGGGGGACAGCAGCGGGGACGCGGGGCCGTGGAGCATGAAGCCGAGGCCGAAGCGGGTGCCGACGACGAGCACCCGGTCCGGGCCGGCGGAGGCTTCGGTGCGGGCCAACTCCCTCGTCTCCGGGGTGAACAGCCGCGTACCGCCGTCCACTTCACCGATGAGGGACGCGTACACGCGGGCCAGGCCGTCCGCCGTGGCGATGCCGTTGGAGGCGGGGAGGGCGGCCGCGCGGTAGGCGGGGTCGTTCTCGTCCGGCAGCGGGGTGATCGCGGCGAAAGCGCGGCGGGTCAGGGAGGCGGGGTCGGCGTAGGCGTCCGCGACGGACCGCTTGGGCCGTACCTTCAGCGCACCGGTCGCCTCGGGCTCCGCCACCTGGCCCACCCGGCCCGCGCGCGCCTGCTCCGAGGAGGGCAGCCCCACCCACACGTCCGCCCCGGCCGGCGCGGCGATCTCGGACGCGATGAACTCGCCGACCGGGCGCCCGGTCACCCGCCGGACCAGCTCGCCCGTGAGCCAGCTGTACGTCTGCGCGTGGTACCCGTGGTCCGTGCCCGGTTCCCACACCGGCGCCTGCGCGGCGACGGCCGCCGCGCCGAGGTCGGGGTCGGCGGCCTCCGCGGGGGTCAGCGGCCGGTCCAGCACCGGCACGCCCGCCCGGTGGGCGAGCAGGTCGCGGACGAGGGCGCGCTCCTTGCCCGCCGCCTTGAACTGGGGCCAGTACGCGCCCACCGGGGCGTCCAGGTCCAGCAGGCCCCGCTGGTGCAGCAGCAGGAGCGCGGCGGCGGCGACGCCCTTGGTGGCGGAGCGCACGATCTGCGCGGTGCCGCGCTCCCAGGGTGCGGAACCGTCGATGTCACGGGTGCCCGCCCACAGGTCGACGACCCGGTGCCCGTCCCGGTACACGGCCACTGCCGCGCCCCGCTCCCCGAGCCGGGAGAAGTTCGCCGCGAACGCCTCCGCCACCGGCTCGAAGCCCTCGGCCACCGTGCCGTTCACACGCACATCCACGCCGCATCCCTTTCCTCGCCCGCACTCACGAGCGAAACACGGCCGTACGGCCTTGGATTCCTCGGCCCCGACAGGCCCGACAGACCCGGAGCCCGACAGACCCGGAGCCCGACCGACCCGACAGGCCCGGAGTCCGGCAGGCCCGCCGGCCTCCGGCGCCCCGGACCTCTTACGCGTCCAGCGCCACCGTGCGCGGATCGAACCCGAACGGCAGCTCCAGCCGGTGCGCCCGCATCAGTGTGTCGTCGGAGAGCAGCTTGCCCGTGGGTCCGTCGGCCGCGATCACCCCGTCACTGAGGATCAGCGCGCGCGGGCACAGTTCGAGCGCGTAGGGCAGGTCGTGCGTGACCATCAGCACCGTGACGTCCAGCGCTCGCAGGATGTCGGCCAGTTCGCGCCGCGAGGCGGGGTCGAGGTTGGAGGACGGCTCGTCCAGGACGAGGATCTCCGGCCGCATCGCCAGCACCGTCGCCACCGCGACCCGGCGCCGCTGCCCGAAGGAGAGATGGTGCGGGGGCCGGTCGGCGAACTCCGCCATCCCGACCTGTTCCAGCGCGGTCCGCACCCGCTCCTCCAGTTCGGCCCCCTTCAGTCCTGCCGCCGCCGGTCCGAACGCCACGTCCTCGCGCACGGTCGGCATGAAGAGCTGGTCGTCGGGGTCCTGGAAGACGATGCCAACCTTCTGCCTGATCTCGGCCATGTGCCGCTTGCCGACCGGGAGTCCGGCCACCGTGACCGTGCCGGTGCCGCCGGACAGGATGCCGTTGAGGTGCAGCACGAGCGTGGTCTTGCCCGCGCCGTTCGGCCCGAGCAGCGCGACCCGTTCGCCGCGCGGGACGGTGAAGTCGACGCCGAACAGGGCCTGGTGGCCGTCGGGGTAGGCGAAGGCGAGGCCGGAGACCTCGAGCGATGGGGTACTCACAGGAACCATCCCAGCAGACAGACGACGAGGGCGGAGCAGGGCAGGGCCAGCGCGCGCAGCCACTGGTCACGGGTGGCGGTGACCTCGTCGATGACCGGCATCGACCCGGCGTAGCCCCGGCTCACCATGGCCAGATGGACCCGCTCGCCACGCTCGTAGGAGCGGATGAACAGCGCGCCCGCCGACTTGGCGAGCACCCCCCAGTGCCGTACCCCCCGGGCCTCGAAGCCGCGCGACTCGCGGGCGATCCGCATCCGGCGCATCTCGTCGGTGATCACGTCGCCGTAGCGGATCATGAAGGAGGCGATCTGCACCAGCAGCGGCGGCAGCTTCAGCCGCTGGAGGCCGAGCAGCAGTTCGCGCAGGTCGGTGGTGGCGGCGAGCAGCACGGAGGCGGCGACACCCAGGGTGCCCTTGGCCAGCACGTTCCAGGCGCCCCACAGGCCGTCGACGCTCAGCGAGAGCCCGAGGACGTGCACCCGCTCGCCCTCCGCGACGAACGGCATGAGCACCGCGAACGCGACGAACGGCACCTCGATCAGCAGCCGCTTCAGCAGGAACCCGGCGGGCACCCGCGCCCGGCAGGCGACACAGGCCAGCAGCAGCGCGTACACCCCGAACGCCCACATCGCCTCGCGCGGGGTGGAGACCACCACCACGACGAAGGCGAAGACGGCCGCCAGCTTGGTGTGCGGAGGCAGCCGGTGAACGGCGGAGTGCCCGTGCCGGTAGAGCTTGTGGGCGTGGCCCGCACCCATCTCAGACGCCCGTCTTCGCGGGAGAGACGTCGTGGTCGCGGCGGCGGCGCACCGCCCAGAAGACCGCGCTGCCCGCGACGACGGTGACGCCGACGCCGATCACGCCCGCCAGCCCGCCGGAGAGCCGGGCGTTCGCCACGTCCTTGACGCCGTAGTCGGCCAGCGGGGAGTCCGCGGAGTGGTGCGGCTCGGTCTTCCTGTCGATGCCCTTGTCGTGGGCGACCTTCTCCAGTCCGTCCGGGTTGGCGGAGGCGTAGAAGCTGACGAATCCGGCGAGGACCAGCGAGGTGACCAGGCCGGTGATCCACAGGGTGCGCCGGGAGGTGCGCGCGGCGGCCGGGGCCGGGGCGGCGTCGGGGGCGTCGACCAGTTCGCCGTTCACCCTCAGCCGCAGCCTCTGCCGCAGCCCGCGCGCCCCGTGCACCAGGTCGGGGCGGACCGCGACGACGGCGGCGACGGTGAGTGCGGTGATCACGGCCTCGCCGATGCCGATCAGCACGTGGACACCGATCATCGCGGTGGCCACCTTGACGATGGACACGTCGGTGGTGCCGCCGATCGCGTAGATCAGCGTGAAGACGACGGCCGCGGCCGGCACGGAGAGCAGGGCGGCGACGAAGGAGGCGGCGGTGATCGAGCGCCGGGAGCGCGGCAGCACGGCGATCAGCCCCTTGAAGACGGCGTACGCCACCACGGTCGTGACGATCGCCATGTCGGTGATGTTGACGCCGAGCGCGGTCAGCCCGCCGTCCGCGAACAGCACGCCCTGCATGAGCAGGACCACCGACACGCACAGCACGGCCGTACAGGGGCCGACGAGTATCGCCGCCAGTGCTCCGCCCAGCAGGTGGCCGCTTGTTCCGGCCGCCACGGGGAAGTTGAGCATCTGTACGGCGAAGATGAACGCGGCGACCAGGCCGGCCAGCGGCGCGGTCCGCTCGTCCAGTTCGCGGCGGGCGCCGCGCAGGCTCACCGCGAGGGCGCCCGCGGCGACCACCCCGGTGACAGCGGAGGTGGGGGCGTCGATGAATCCGTCAGGTACATGCACCGTTCAATTTTAAGCGCTTGTTGCGAATGCCTTGCAAGAGCGAGGTGGTCTCGACTCCAGGCACCCCCCCCCGAGGGCGCAAATCGGAAAATATGCGACATTAGAGACGAAGCGGCTGTGTGGCCTTCGTGGCGGTCACCGAACGTGAGAGGGCGATCCGATGTCCGTAGTCGAGCAGTACACACGCGCCCACATCGTCACCGACGCGGAGGACGACCCCGACGCCGTTCACGTGGTGCTCCGCTACGACCCCGACACCGACCCCCTCGCCGTCCAGGTCGGACTGCCCGGCCCCGCGGAGTGGACCTTCTCCCGGTCCCTGCTGGAGAACGGCCTGCGGGCCCCCGCCGAGAGCGGGGACGTGCGGGTCTGGCCCTGCGGGCGCGTCCAGGCGGTCCTCGAGTTCCACTCCCCGGAAGGTGTGGACGTGGTCCAGTTCGACGTGAAGTCGCTCACGAGGTTCCTGCTGCGCACCTACACGGCCGAGCCCGTACGGAACTGATCAGCCGAGCCGGAGCAGGGTGGCGACGATCGGCCCGGCCGTGTCCCCGCCGTGGCCGCCCGCCTGCACCACGCCGGCCGAGGCCAGGTCGCCCCGGTAGGCGGTGAACCAGCCGTTCGGCTTCTTCTGGTTGTCGACCTCGGCCGAGCCGGTCTTGGCGCCGTAGTCCGGACCGAGCCCGGACATCGCCTCGGCGGCCGTGCCGTACGCGGCGGTGAAGTTCATCAGCTCGCGGAGCTGGCCCACCGTCTTCGCCGACATCGTGCGGGACGCGGTCGCCAGCGTGCGGTGGTCGACGGACGGGGCGACCAGGTACGGCTGGTGGAACGTGCCCGTCTTCACGGTCGCCGCCACCGAGGCCATGTTCAGCGGGTTCATCCGCACCCCGCCCTGCCCGATCAGCGAGGCCGCCATCTGCGCCGCCGACTGCACCGGCACCGAGCCGTCCAGCGTGGGCACACCGACCGACCAGTTGTTCTTGGAGAGGCCGAAGACCTGCTGGGCCTGCCTGGTCAGGTCGTCGTTCTTCAGCTTCTTCGCCTGGCTGATGAAGGCGGTGTTGCAGGAGCGGGCGAAGCTCGCCTTGAAGGTGCCGTTCTTGATCTCGAAGTCGTCGTCGTTGTGGAACTTCCAGCCGCCGAAGGTGAAGGTCTTCGGGCACGGGTGCTTCCGGTCCGCCTCCGCCAGACCCTTCTCGATCAGCAGGGACGAGGTGATCACCTTCATGGTGGAGCCGGGAGCCAGCGAGCCCTGGAAGCCGATGTTGAAGCCGTGGCCGCTGTTGGCGACCGCGAGGATCTCACCGGTCGACGCGCGCAGCGCCACCACCGACGCCTTCTCCCGCTTGGCCACCTGCTGCTCGGCCGCCCCCTGGAACCTGGGGTCCAGCGTGGTCTTCACCGTGCCCGGCGTGCCCTCGCTCAGCTCGGCCAGCGTCTTGTCCGACAGCCCGGCCTTCTTGGACGCCTTGCCGCGCACCACGCGCAGCTCCACGCCCGCCTTGCCGCCGGCCGTCCTGCCGTACTTCTCCCGCAGCCCGTCCAGCACCGGGCCCAGCGAGGGGTAGGCGGTCACGGTCAGCTCGCCGCCGGCGCGGTCCAGCGCCCTGACCGGCGGGGTGCCCGAGGCGCCGGTGACCAGGGTGTCGCCCTCCTTCAGCTCCGGGTGCACCACGGCGGGCCGCCAGCCCACCAGAGCCGCGCCGTCGCTCGCCCGCCGCACCACGGTCAGCGAACTCGTGTACGCCAGCGGTTTGCTGACGCCCTGGTACGCGACCGTGGCCCTGACGGAGAACGGCACCTTCGCACCGGCCGCCCGGCCCGCGGTGAGACTGACGTCCTTCAGACGGGCGTCCTTGGTGAAACCGGTGAGCAGAGCGGTCGCCGCCGTGGCGTCGTCGGTGGCGGCGGCCGCATCGGTGACGTGGCCCTGCTGCCAGGCGGTCAGGAAGCGCGAGGTGGCCGTCCTGACCTCCAGCGCGCTGGGCGGCCCGGTCTTGACGCTCTTGTGGTCGGACAGCGTGGACGCCTCGTCGGCGGACGCCCCGCCCCCGTAGAGCGCGTAGAGGCCGAGGCCGGCGCCGCCCACGACGAGAGCGATCATGCCGCCGAGTACGGCGGGCTTCCTCTTCGGCCTTCTCGCGGCACGCCTTCTCTTGCCCACAGTCCCAAGTCCTCCGCGCTCTCCCCAGGGTCCCCGCAGCCCTCACCCGTCCCCGGCGACCTCAACAGCCTAGGGTGTGCGCGGACTCGGCCGATCTCAGCCCGCACTCCGTAGCACTCTTGCGACAATCGGACCGGCGGCGTCGATGCCATGCCCGCCGTCCTCCGTCATCGCGGCCGCCGCGATGTCGTCCCGGTATCCGGTGAACCAGCTGTTGGACCGAGACTGCCCGTCGACCTCCGCCGAACCGGTCTTCGCGCCCACGTTCCCGCCGAGCCCGGCCATCACGCCCGCCGCGGTGCCACTGCGCGCGGTGCGGTTCATCATCTCCCGCAACTGCTGGGAGGTCCCCGGCGCCAGCCCGCGCGCGGTCGCGGCCCGACGGCCGTCCAGACCCAGCGGGACGATCACCGGCTGCCGGAAGGTGCCGGTCTTCGCGGTCGCCGTCACCGACGCCATGTTCAGCGGGCTCATCTGGACCTGCCCCTGCCCGATCAGCCCGGCCGCCCGGTCGGGCCCGTCCGGTGAGGGGACCCGGCCGTCGAAGGAGGGCACGCCCACCTTCCAGTCGTTCCGCCCGATCCCGAACCGCTGCGCGGCCTCCGTGGCCAGCGAGTCCGCCTTCACCTCGTCCGCGAACTTCACGAACGCGGTGTTGCAGGAGCGGGCGAAGCTCTCGGAGAGGGTGGCGTTCTCGTTCGGCGCGAGGTCCTTGAGGTTGGTGAAGGTCTGGCTCTGCCACACGGCCGACGGAGGGCAGGGTGCCGGGCCGTTCGCCGTGGTGAGGCCGGAGTCGATGAGGGTGGCGGCGCTGATGATCTTCATGGTGGAGCCGGGGGCCAGCTCGCCGAGGAAGGCCGCGTTGAACCCGTCGTCGCGGTGGTTGGCGAAGGCGAGGATCTCGCCGGTGCTGGGCCGTACGGCCGCCACCGAGGAGTTGGTGTAGTCGGCCACGGCCGCCTCGGCCGCCGCCTGGACGCTCGCGCTGAGCGTGGTGCGCAGCTTGCCCGGCTTGCCCTCGACCAGGGTCATCAGCGTGGTGTCGGCCGCGCCGCTGCCCTCGTGCCGGACCACCAGCTCCACGCCGGCCCGGCCGCCCGTCCTGTCCCCGTACCGCTTGCGCAACTCGTCCAGGACCGGGCCGAGGGAGGGGTACTTCTCCCTGGTCAGCACCTGGCCGTTCCGGTCCACGGCGTCGACCTGCGGGGTGGCGGACTCCTCCACGGTCAGCGAGTCGCCCTTGGCCAGCTTCGGGTGCACCAGTGCGGGATCCCAGTCGACCAGCGGGCGGTGCGAGTTGACCCCGCGCACCACGGTCAGCCGGCTCGCGTACGCCAGCGGGCGGGACTCCTGCCCGTACGACACCGTCGCCCGCACCCGGAACGGGACCGTGTTGCCGTCCGCCTTGCCGGGGGTGATCTGCACGCCGGTGATGTGCGCGTCCGAGCCGTACGCCGTCAGCAGCGACCCGGCGTCCTCGGGGAAGTTGGTGAGGTTCGCCGCCTCGTCCGGCCGGCCCTTCTCCCAGGCGGCGAAGAACTTCGCGGTGGTCTGCTCGACCTCCTCTCGGCCGGGCGGTCCGGTCGGTGCGGCCGCGACCCCGCCGGTGGCGGTGCTGTTCAGCGCGGAGGCGATGTTGTACATGCCGTACCCGGCTCCGCCCAGCATCGTCACGCACACGCCGCTGATGACCGCGACTCTGACTCCCTTGCTCCTCGACGTGCCCATGATGCGATTCCTCCCCGTGAAGTCCCCGTTGCCGCACCAGATTCCTGAACATGTTCAAAAGTAGGTGCGGACGGAACTGTATGTGCTCCACAGGTAGTTGGGGCGGCCGTTTCCGATACTTGTCCGAACGGAGACATCGGACGGCGCACGCGCGAGGGGCGGGTCCGGACGACGTGCGCGCGTCCGGACCCGCCCCGTCCCCGCCCGTCCGCCCGGCCCCGGGGTGCGTGACCGGAACCGGAACCCACGTGGGCGGGGACCATGCCGAAGGCTCTCCCCCCGGGGCCTCCGGCAGAGAGAAAACCCCACCCGCACCCACCCGCTCAACCCGACCGCCCGCACCCCGGATGGGGGTTCGCCCCCATTTGCCGGTGGCGGGCCCGGTGGCGTTCGACTGGCGCGTTCCCCTGGCGCGTCCGAAACCCGCAGGCAGCGCCCCCGCGGGGGTGGCGAAACCTGGCGTGTTCCCGCCTACACCCAGGTGTCCAGCCACATCCGGCCCCGCCAGGACCCGATGGGGATGGCCTGGCCGGTGTAGAGGGGCCAGAAGTAGATGAAGTTCCAGGCGATCAGCAGGACCAGGACACCGGCCGCCGTCGCGCCGACCACGCGGCGGGTGTCCGTGGAGCGAGGGGGGCCGATGATCGCGCCCACCAGCATGGCGACCGCGAGACAGAGGAACGGGACGAAGACGACCGCGTAGAAGAGGAAGATCGTGCGCTCCTGGTACATGAACCAGGGGAGGTATCCGGCCGCGACGCCGCAGGCGATAGCACCGGCCCGCCAGTCGCGGCGGAAGGCCCAGCGCCACAGGACGTAGAGGACGGCCGCGCAGCCCGCCCACCACAGCATGGGCGTGCCGAGGGCGAGGACCTCGCGGGCGCACTTGTCGGTGGTGCCGATCGGGCAGCCGGCGGAGCCGGGGCCGGGGGACTCGTAGAAGAACGAGACCGGGCGGCCCAGCACGATCCAGCTCCACGGGTTGGACTGGTAGGTGTGCGGGGACGACAGGTGGACGTGGAAGTTGTAGACCTCGTGCTCGTAGTGCCACAGGCTGCGCACCCAGTCCGGCAGGAAGGTCCAGGAGCCGCCCCGGCCGTCCGTCGCGGCCCAGTTGCGGAAGTAGCCGCCGGTGCCGTCGGTGGGGGAGAGGATCCAGCCGGTCCAGGAGACCACGTACACCGCGATCGCCACCGGCACCGTCGCCAGGAACGCGAAGCCGGTGTCGTACTTCAGCACCGCCTCGTACGGGTGCCGGGCGCCCGCCACCTTGCGGGCGCCCACGTCCCACAGCACCGACATCAGGCAGAACGCGGCCAGGATGTACAGGCCGTTCCACTTGGTGCCGAAGGCCAGGCCCAGCATGACTCCCGCGCCCCAGCGCCAGGGGCGCGGACCGAAGCGGAAGGTGTCGCCCAGCCGTGCGTCCGGGCGCGCGACGCCGTCCGGGCCGACCGGGAGCGCGGCGGCGAGCCTCTCCCGCGCCCGGTCCCGGTCCACCACCAGGCAGCCGAAGGCGGCCACCACGAAGAACATCAGCACGCCGTCCAGCAGCGCCGTCCTGCTCATCACGAAGTGCAGGCCGTCCACCGCCATCAGCCCGCCCGCCAGGCAGCCGAGGAACGTGGAGCGGAACATCCGCCGCCCGATCCGGCACAGCAGCAGCACGCTCAGCGTGCCGAGCAGCGCCGTCATGAACCGCCAGCCGAACGGATCGAACCCGAAGACCAGCTCGCCCAGGCCGATCACGTACTTGCCGACCGGCGGGTGCACCACGTACGCCGCGTCCGTGGGAACGGCGAGGTGCCCGTGGGTGGCGAGGACCGCGTCGTTGGCGTTCTTGTCCCAGTTGACCTCGAAGCCGCGGTGGACGAGCGCCCAGGCGTCCTTGGCGTAGTACGTCTCGTCGAATATCACCGCGCGCGGGCTGCCCAGGTGCCAGAACCGCAGCAGACCCGCGAGCAGCGTCACCAGCAGCGGCCCGCCCCAGCCCGACCAGCGGGTGATCCGGTCCGCCAGGTGCGGCGGGCAGCCCAGCACCTGCCACACCCTCGGCGAAGGCTGCGCGTAGGGCGGCACGAGCCGGTCCCGTACGTCGGCCGCGGGGGCGTCCGCGGGAGGTGCGTAGCCGAATCGGCGCAGCCGCCGCTGCCAGGAGGGCCGCTCGTCGTCGGGCGGCGTCTGGCCCTGCCGGAGGTCCGTGGAGGACGCGGTACTGGTCACCGCGCCATGGTAGGGAAACGTGCCGTGTGAGTCCCGTGCAAGCGCGGTACCGATTGGGACGCGATCGTTTTCCGTGCCGCCCGGCGCCCCTGGGAGGATGGTCCCGTGACTGGAACCCTTGTCCTCGCAGGTACCCCCATCGGCGACGTCGCGGACGCCCCGCCCCGGCTGTCCAAGGAGCTGGCCGAGGCCGACGTCGTCGCCGCCGAGGACACCCGGCGGCTGCGCCGCCTCACCCAGGCCCTCGGGGTGACGCCGGGCGGCCGGGTGGTCTCGTACTTCGAGGGCAACGAGTCCGCGCGCACCCCCGAGCTGGTGGAGGAGCTGCGCGGTGGCGCCCGGGTGCTCCTCGTCACGGACGCGGGGATGCCCTCGGTCTCCGACCCCGGGTACCGGCTGGTCGCGGCCGCCGTCGAGCACGACATCAAGGTCACCGCCGTGCCGGGCCCCTCCGCCGTGCTCACCGCGCTCGCGCTGTCCGGGCTGCCGGTGGACCGGTTCTGCTTCGAGGGGTTCCTGCCGCGCAAGGGCGGCGAGCGGCTGTCCCGGCTGCGCGAGGTCGCCGACGAGCGGCGCACCCTCGTCTACTTCGAGGCCCCGCACCGGCTGGACGACACCCTCGCCGCGATGGCCGAGGTCTTCGGCGCCGGCCGCCGGGCCGCCGTCTGCCGCGAGCTGACCAAGACGTACGAGGAGGTCAGACGCGGCCCCCTCGCCGATCTGGCCGCCTGGGCCGCCGAGGGCGTACGCGGCGAGATCACCGTCGTCGTCGAGGGCGCCCCCGAGTCCGGCCCCGAGGAACTCGACGCCGGCGAACTCGTCCGCCGCGTGCGCATCCGCGAGGACGCCGGTGAACGCCGCAAGGAGGCGATCGCCGCGGTCGCGGCCGAGGCGGGCCTCCCCAAGCGGGTGGTCTTCGACGCGGTGGTGGCGGCGAAGCGCTCGGGGGACTGACCGGAGGTCCGTACGCGGGTACCGCGGGCGGTACGCCGTCCGCTGGGCCCCCGAGACCCCCCCCGCGCCCCCCGCGCGGCGCGCATGCCGGGGTGCGCCCCATGGGTGGGCAAACGCGGGGTGCGGGCGGGCAAAGGGAACCGGCTCCGGCGGGGCCGTTCGGCAAGGGCCGGCCAAGGCGCGTCCAACAGTCGACAGGTCGCGTGCTTTCGGGGCGCGGCGGGCGTCCACTGGGCGAAGGGACCGGAACCGTCCCCCGCCTCCGTACCGGGGGCGCCAGTGGACCGCAGGAGCTGGGCATGAGTGAGGTCGCCGGGCAGATCGCCGCCGTTCACGAGTCGTACGCGTTCGCCTGCATGCGATGCGGGCACGGCTGGGAGCAGTCGTACGCGATAGAGCACCACACCGACACCGGGGGCCATGAGTGCGTCCGGTACGTCGCGGACGGCACCGTCGTGCCGTCCCCGCTGAGCCGGCCGGTGTGCGAGAACTGCGACGGGCACGTCGTACGGATCATGCGCGCCGGACAGGTGTCCTCCGTCCGCCGCCCGGTCCCGGAGCCCGCGCCGGTGCCGGAGGGCCACCACTGGCACCTCTCCGACCTGCTGCATCCCTTCCAGCGCCGGGCGAGCTAGTGCTGTGACCGGGAAGGTTCACCGGCTCGCGGCGTCCGGCACGGTACCTCGCCGCGTTGCCGCATCGTCCGGGTACGTCCAGTACGCGGGCGGTGCTCCGCCTTGCGATGCACCGCACCGGACGCCGCGAGCTTTCCGGCAGACCTTTTCAGTCACAGCACCAGCGCGCCCCTTCCGTAGGATCGGGGCATGCCTTCGAACGCCGGTGACAAGAACGCGCCGCCCCCGCTCCCCGCACCCCTCGGCGTCGAGGTGGCCGACTCCCACACCCACCTCGACATGCAGTCCGGCACCGTCGAGGAGGGGCTCGCGAAGGCCGCGTCGGTCGGCGTGACCACGGTCGTGCAGGTCGGCTGCGACCTGGCGGGCTCCCGCTGGGCCGCCGAGACGGCCGCCGCGCACGACCGCGTCCACGCGACGGTCGCCCTGCACCCGAACGAGGCACCGCGCATCGTGCACGGTGACCCCGACGGATGGTCGAGGCAGGGCGCCCGGCAGCCGGGCGGGGACGCGGCGCTCGACGAGGCGCTCGCCGAGATCGACCGGCTCGCCGCGCTCCCGCAGGTCAGGGGCGTCGGCGAGACCGGCCTCGACTTCTTCCGCACCGGCCCCGAGGGCAAGGAGGCGCAGGAGCGGTCCTTCCGCGCCCACATCGAGATCGCCAAGCGGCACGGCAAGACCCTGGTCATCCACGACCGCGACGCCCACGCCGACGTGCTGCGTGTGCTGAAGGAGGAGGGCGCCCCCGAGCGCACCGTCTTCCACTGCTACTCCGGCGACGCCGACATGGCGGAGATCTGCGCCCGCGAGGGCTACTACATGTCCTTCGCCGGCAACGTCACCTTCAAGAACGCGCAGAGCCTCCGGGACGCCCTGGCCGTGGCCCCGCTGGAGCTGGTCCTGGTGGAGACCGACGCCCCCTTCCTCACCCCGGCGCCCTACCGGGGCCGCCCCAACGCCCCGTACCTGATCCCGGTCACCGTGCGCGCCATGGCCGCCGTACGCGGCACCGACGAGGACACCCTGGCCGCCGCCCTCGGCGCCAACACCGCGCGCGCCTTCGGGTACTGAGGCGCCAGTTCGAGTCGTGACCCCGAGTGGCCGTGCCGCTTTGGAGAGTGACGTCCGACCCGCTAGGTTCTGGGGGCCCGATCGGCCAACGCCCCCTGGAGCGTGTCGGCGTGACCCAGCAGTACGAGCGGTACGGCCCCCACGGCACCCTCGGCGACGAACCGGCCGTGCCCTCGGTGCACACCGCGCTGACCCTGCCGTACGGCGTGCGCGGCGGCGACACCTGCCGGCCCGCCCACGAGGCCGTACCCGCGCCCCGCGAGACGCCGCGGGGCGCGAGACCCGCGGGACGCGGACGGCGGGCCGCCGAACGGCCCGAGTCCCCGGTACGCCGGCTGCTGCCCCAGGCGCTCGTCGTCGCGTTCCTCGCCGGCGGCACCGCCGCCTTCGTCGCCGAGGACAAGGCGGTCGAACTGACCGTCGACGGCCGGCCCCGCACCCTGCACACCTTCGCCGACGACGTCACCGGCCTCCTCGCCGAGCAGGGCGTGCGGGTCGGCCCGCACGACGTGGTCGCCCCCGCCCCCGGCACCCCGCTCACCGACGGCGACGAGATCGCCGTACGCCACGGCCGGCCGGTCCGGCTCACCATCGACGGCGAGCGCCGCGTGGTGTGGACCACCGCCGACACCGTCGACGGCGCGCTCAGGCAGCTCGGCGTGCGGGCGGAGGGCGCCTACCTGTCCGCGTCCCGCTCGCTGCCCATCGGCCGGGCCGGGCTCGCCCTGGACGTCCGCACCGAGCGCAGCGTCACCGTCATGGCGGACGGCCGGACCCGGACCCTGCGCACCAACGCGGCCACCGTCGCCGAGGCGCTGCGCGAAGCCGGGATCACCCTGCGCGGCGAGGACACCACCTCCGTGCCCGGCACCTCCTTCCCGCGCGACGGGCAGACCGTCACCGTGCTGCGGATCACCGGCACCCACCAGACACGCGACGAGGAGATCCCCTACGCCGTGCGCCGCACCGAGGACCCCACGCTGCCCGAGGGCACCGAGGTCGTCGACCAGGCCGGGCGGCCCGGGCTGCGCCGCACCACCTACCTGCAGCGCACCGTCAACGGCGTCCGGCAGCGCCCCCGCCGCGAGCACTCCGAGGTGGTCCGCGAGCCCCGTACACAGCACGTCCGGGCCGGCACCGGGGCCCGTACGGCCGCCGCCTCCGGCGCGGACGGCCTGAACTGGCACGCGCTCGCCGTCTGCGAGTCCGGCGGCCGGGCCGACGCCGTCGACCCCTCCGGCACCTACGGCGGGCTCTACCAGTTCGACACCGCCACCTGGCACGGCCTCGGCGGCAGCGGCCGGCCCCAGGACGCGCCGCCCGAGGAGCAGACCCGCCGCGCCCGGACCCTGTACCTGCGGCACGGCACCTCGCCCTGGCCGCACTGCGGGGCACGGCTGCGCGGCTGAGCCGGGGCGGCGGCGCCCGCACCGCCCCGTACCCTTGTCCCGTGAGCAGCCCCACCCCCGACGCCCTCCTCGGTCCCGCCGACATCCGCGAACTGGCGGCCGTGCTCGGCGTACGGCCGACCAAGCAGCGCGGCCAGAACTTCGTGATCGACGCCAACACGGTCCGCCGCATCGTGCGCACCGCCGGGGTGCGCCCCGACGACGTGGTGGTGGAGGTCGGGCCGGGACTCGGCTCCCTCACCCTGGCCCTGCTGGAGGCGGCCGACCGGGTCACCGCCGTCGAGATCGACGACGTGCTGGCCGCCGCGCTGCCCGCGACCGTCGCCGCCCGGATGCCCGACCGCGCCGACCGGTTCGCGCTGGTCCACTCCGACGCGATGCTCGTGGAGGAACTGCCCGGCCCGCCGCCGACCGCGCTCGTCGCCAACCTGCCCTACAACGTCGCCGTCCCCGTGCTGCTGCACATGCTCGCCACCTTCCCGAGCATCGAGCGCACCCTGGTGATGGTCCAGTCCGAGGTCGCCGACCGGCTCGCCGCCGCGCCCGGCTCCAAGGTGTACGGCGTGCCCTCCGTCAAGGCCAACTGGTACGCCGAGGTCAAGCGGGCCGGGGCGATCGGGCGGAACGTGTTCTGGCCCGCGCCGAACGTGGACAGCGGCCTGGTCTCCCTGGTCCGGCGCACCGAGCCGGTGAAGACGTCGGCCACCCGCGCGGAGGTCTTCGCCGTGGTCGACGCCGCCTTCGCCCAGCGCCGCAAGACGCTGCGCGCCGCGCTGGCCGGCTGGGCCGGGTCGGCCGCCGCCGCCGAGGCCGCGCTGGTCGCCGCCGGGGTCTCCCCGCAGGCACGCGGCGAAGCGCTGACCGTCGAGGAGTTCGCGGCGATCGCCGAGCACAAGGCGGCGGGCGCGTGAGCGTCACGGTACGGGTCCCCGCCAAGGTCAACGTCCAGCTCGGCGTGGGCGCGGCCCGCCCCGACGGCTTCCACGACCTGGCCAACGTCTTCCTCGCGGTCGGGCTGTACGACGAGGTCACCGTGACCCCGGCCGACGGACTCCGGATCACCTGCTCCGGGCCGTACGCCGCCTCGGTCCCCCTGGACCGCACCAACCTGGCCGCCCGCGCCGCGCTCGCGCTCGCCGAACGCCGGGGCATCGAGCCCGCCGTCCACCTGCACATCGCCAAGGACATCCCGGTCGCGGGCGGCATGGCAGGCGGCAGCGCGGACGGCGCGGGCGCGCTGGTGGCCTGCGACGCGCTCTGGGGCACCGGCGCCACGCGTGCCGAACTGCTCGACATCTGCGCCGAGCTGGGCAGCGACGTCCCCTTCAGCCTGGTCGGGGGCGCGGCGCTGGGCACCGGACGCGGCGAGAGGCTGGCTGAGCTGGAGGCCGGCGGCACCTTCCACTGGGTGTTCGCGATGGCGGAGCGGGGCCTGTCGACCCCGGCGGTCTTCCGCGAGTTCGACCGTCTGACGGCGGGCCGGGAGATTCCGGTCCCGGAGGCCGACCCGTCGCTCCTGACGGCCCTGTCGAAGGGCGACCCGGAAGCCCTCGCGGCCGCCCTCACCAACGACCTCCAGCCCGCCGCCCTCTCCCTCTACCCGGAGCTGGCGGCCACCCTGGAGACGGGCCGCGCCGCGGGCGCCCTGGCCGCCCTGGTCTCCGGCTCGGGCCCGACCACGGCGTTCCTGGTCCCCGACGCGGACGCCGCCGCGAAGGTGGCGGCGGCCCTCCACGCCTCCGGCACCTGCCGCACCACCCGCACGGCGGCGGGGCCGGTTCCGGGGGCGACGGTTCTCTGAGCCTCAGAGGCTGCCGATCCCGGTCAGGTCGATGTCGATCCCGTAGGGCGCGGTCAGCTTGACCTGTGCGTGGTGGATGCCGGTCAGGGCGTAGGTCCCGGTGGCCTCGCCCCGCTCGTACACCTGGACCACGGGATGGTCGTCCTCGCCGGCCATCTCCACCAGCCAGAAGTGGGGGATGCCCGCCGCGGCGTACTTGTGCGGCTTGGTGTCACGGTCCCGGGACTCGGAGTCCGGGGAGACCACCTCCACGGCGAGCAGGACGTCGGCCGCCTCGAAGCGCGTCTGGCGGCGACCGGCGACGTACTCGGCGCGTACGACGCAGAGGTCCGGCTCGGGAGCGTTGCGGCGGTCGAGGACCACGGTCATCTCCCTGCGCACCCGCAGTTCGGACGGCACGGTACTCCTGAGGCCGGCAGCGAGCAGATCGGTCACGACGCTGTGGAAATCCCTCTGCGGACTCACGAAGACCAGGCTCCCGTCGATCAGCTCCGTGTGCGGCGGGAGATCCGGCAGTGCGAACAGGTCGTCCACGGTGTAGCCGTCCTTGGGCGGCACCGGCCAGTGCGGACGGTGCTCTACGGACTCGGCGGTCATAGTGCCTCCCATGGACGGAGATCCTGCTGCCTGTGGTCAACGGTAGCGGCCGGACGTCGATCACGTCATCACAAAGAGTGACCGCACCCGCGCGCCCCGCCCCCGACCCGGCAGGGCCTACGCTTGAAGGCTGATCGATCCCCCTGCACAGGAGTGAAATGGCCGTCAATCTGGTCAATGTCGAGAACGTCAGCAAGGTCTACGGCACGCGGGCCCTGCTGGACGGCGTCTCGCTCGGTGTGTCGGAAGGGGACCGGATCGGGGTCGTCGGGCGCAACGGCGACGGGAAGACCACGCTGATCCGGATGCTCGCCAAGGTCGAGGAGGCCGACAGCGGGCGGGTCACGCACTCCGGAGGGCTGCGGAGCGGGGTGCTGACGCAGCACGACTCGCTCGACCCGGAGGCCACCGTCCGCCACGAGGTCATCGGCGACCTGGCCGACCACGAGTGGGCGGGCAACGCCAAGGTCAGGGACGTGCTGACCGGCCTGTTCGGCGGGCTCGACCTGCCGGGCTTCCCCAAGGGGCTGGACACCGTCATCGGCCCGCTGTCCGGCGGTGAGCGGCGCCGGATCGCGCTCGCGAAGCTGCTGATCGAGGAGCAGGACCTCCTCGTCCTGGACGAGCCCACCAACCACCTCGACGTCGAGGGCATCGCCTGGCTCGCCCGGCACCTGCGCGAGCGCCGGTCGGCACTCGTCTGCGTCACCCACGACCGCTGGTTCCTGGACCAGGTCTGCACCCGCATGTGGGACGTCCAGCGCGGCACGGTCTACGAGTACGAGGGCGGCTACTCCGACTACGTCTTCGCGCGTGCCGAGCGGGAGCGCATCGCCGCCACCGAGGAGACCAAGCGGCAGAACCTCGTCCGCAAGGAGCTGGCCTGGCTGCGCCGGGGCGCCCCCGCCCGTACCTCCAAGCCCCGTTTCCGGGTCGAGGCGGCCAACGAGCTGATCAAGGACGTACCGCCGCCGCGCGACAGCAGCGAGCTGATGAAGTTCGCCTCCTCCCGGCTCGGCAGGACGGTCTTCGACCTGGAGGACGTCAGCGTCACCGCCGGCCCCAAGGAACTGCTCCGGCACGTCACCTGGCAGCTCGGTCCCGGTGACCGCATCGGCCTGGTCGGCGTCAACGGCGCCGGCAAGACCTCCCTGCTGCGGGCCATGGCCGAGGCCGCCCGCTCCGGCGGCGAGCAGCAGCCCGCCGGTGGCAGGGTCAACGTCGGCAAGACGGTCAAGCTCGCCTACCTCTCCCAGGAGGTCGCCGAACTCGACCCCGCCTGGCGGGTGCTGGAGGCCGTGCAGCGCGTGCGTGAGCGTGTCGACCTCGGCAAGGGCCGCGAGATGACGGCGGGCCAGCTCTGCGAGACGTTCGGCTTCACCAAGGAGAAGCAGTGGACGCCGGTCGGCGACCTGTCCGGCGGTGAGCGCCGCCGGCTCCAGCTGCTGCGTCTGCTGATGGACGAGCCCAACGTCCTCTTCCTGGACGAGCCCACCAACGACCTGGACATCGAGACCCTGACCCAGCTGGAGGACGTCCTCGACGGCTGGCCCGGCTCGATGGTCGTCATCTCCCACGACCGGTTCTTCGTCGAGCGCACCACCGACAAGGTCTACGCCCTGCTCGGCGACGGCGCCCTGCGCATGCTGCCGCGCGGCATCGACGAGTACCTTGAGCGCCGCCTGCGCATGGAGGAGGCCGTCGCCCAGCGCTCGGCCGCCGCCGCGCCCGCCCCTGTCCCCACGGAGAGGAGCGCCGCCGACCAGCGCGCCGCGAAGAAGGAACTCCAGAAGATCGAGCGGCAGTTGGACAGGATCTCCGACAAGGAGTCCAAGCTGCACGGCCGGATCGCCGACAACGCCACCGACTTCGCCAAGGTGGCCGAACTCGACGCCGAACTGCGCGAACTCGCCGGTGAGCGCGAGGAACTGGAGCTGCGCTGGCTGGAGCTGGCGGAGGACGCGTAGCGCGTACGGCGGGATCCGGCCATACCGGCGGGTCCGTAACGGCCGCATCACGGGGTGGTTCGACCTTGGGCACAGGGGTCCACATGGGCCCCTGTGCGGTCGCCGGTCGGTGATAGAAAGGCGGTTCGTAGGCTAAAAATCAGTGAACGAGGGGGAGCAGCGCTGATGAGCCAGCCGCCGCCCGGTCAGCCGCCGCACGGCGGTTTCGGCCCGCCGCAGAACCAGCCATCGCAGGGTCAGCCGTCACAGGGGGGCTTCGGCGCCCCGCAGCAGCCGCCGCCGCAGCCCGGTTACGGCTATCCCCAGCAGCCGCCGCCGCAGCCCGGCTACGGCTATCCCCAGCAGTCTCCCGGCCCGTACGCCCAGCCCGGCCCCTACGGCCAGGCGCCCGGCCCCTACGGGCAGGCCCCCTACGGGACGTACCCGCTCCCCGGTGCCCCCGGCAAGCCGCCGGGCGGCGGTAAGCGCACCGCGCTGATAGCCGGGGCGGTGGCCGTCGCGCTGCTGCTCGTCGGCGGCACCGTGTACGCGGTCACCCGTGGCGGTGGGGACGACGGCAAGCCCGTAGCGCACCCCAGCGGCGACGGCGGGCACTCCGCCACCGCGTCCCCCTCCGTCGACACCGGCGACGGCGACGGCGACGGCCGGTCGGACGCCGAGGACCTCAACGCGGGCCGCAAGCCCGGCGAGGCGAAGGTCCTCTGGTACAAGTCCGCCCCCGACGCCCCCGGCAACGGCGCGGACGCGCCGGGACTCTGGGTCACGGGGCAGACCGCGGTGAAGGCCGCGTACAAGGAGGTCGTCGGCTTCCGCGTCGCGGACGGCACGCCCGCCTGGGACCCGATCGCCCTGCCGCACGAGGTCTGCGCGGTCACCAGGCGCGCCGCCGCCGACGGCGAAGTCGTCGTCGCGTACATGAGCGGCACGACCGACCGCGCCAAGTGCAACCAGCTCCAGCAGATCGACCTGGACACCGGCAAGAAGGGCTGGCACGCCCAGGTGGCCGACGGCTCCGCCCTGTTCGACAGCACCCGCAGCATCGAGCTGACGCTGGCCGGCAGGACCCTGGTGGTCGGCCGTGCCATGTCGGGCACCGCGTACGACGCGGCCACCGGCAAGAAGCTGTACGAACTCAAGAAATACGGCACGGACTGCTACCCGGCCGGATACGCCGGTGACGACGGGCGCCTGGTCCAGGTGGCCTCCTGCGGGGCGGGCGGTGCCAAGGAGCGCGACGAGATCCGCGAACTCGACCCGGTCACGGGGAAGGTGAAGTGGACCCGGGTCGTCACGAAGGGCTGGCGGGCCGAGCGCGTCTTCTCCCTGAAGCCGCTGGTCGTCTACCTGACCAACCGCGACAAGAAGGCGTGGAACATCTCCACCCTGGACAGCGGCGGCCGCTTCACCTCCGAGGTCAAGGTCGACAAGAAGTTCGCCCCCGGCTGCGGCTTCCTCTCCCTGAACCGCGGCCTGCAGAACTGCCAGGCCGTCGCCGTGGATCCCAGGACCCTCTACCTGCCCACCGAGTCCACCACCGGCGCCAACGAGATCGTCGCCATCGGCCTGGCCGACGGCAAGGAGAAGTGGCGGGTGAAGTCCCCGATCGACCGCCCGATGGTCCCGGTCGGCCTCCAGGGCGGCAACCTCGTCGCCTACGCCGACGCGTCCTACAGCGAGGGCGGCCGGGTGCTGTCCGTCCCGACCGGTCCCGGCGCGCACCGGCCCACCACGCTGCTCCGGAACCCGGACGGCGCGGCGAAGATCGAGAACGGTTTCTTCGACGCCACCACGGTCTGGTCCGACGGCCGCCTCTTCATCGCCACCAACCGGCTGAGCGGCCAGGACGACTCCGAGGAGAAGCTGATGATGGCCTACGGCAAGTAGCCCTCCCCGCTTCCGCGCGCCGCGCCCGACGTCCCCACCAGCCGCTTGGAGCCACCCCACGATGAGCGACCAGCCGCCCTCCGGCACGCCCCAGGACCAGCCGTCCACCCCGCCGACCCCGCCGAACCCGCCGACCGCGCCGGGCGGTCCCCAGCCGGCGTACGGCTACCCGCAGGCCCCCCCGACGCAACCGCAGCCGCAGCCCGGCTACGGCTACCCGGCCCAGCCGCAGCAGCCGGGCTACGGATACCCCGCCCAGCCGCCCACGGTCGTGGCGGGTGACGACACCCGGGCCAGGGAGAACCGCGCCATCGCGCTGATCGTCCTCGCGGCCGTCGTCGCCATCGGCCTGATCATCGGCTCCGGCGTCTGGTACTCCCGCTCCTCCGACGGCGGCACGCTCGCCGGCGGCGACAAGAACGGCTCCGGCACCGCGACCGGCGGCAAGGAGAAGGTGCCGGACAACCCGGCCGCCGACGTCCTGTTCAAGGTCCCGCAGCCCAAGACCGGGGAGAACGTCGTCAGCACGCCGGGCTCCTGGCTGAGCTCCGGCGTCTACGCCAAGACCGGCATCGCCGAGATCACCGGCTACGACCCGGCCGACGGCCACAAGAAGTGGACGCTCAAGCTCCCCGGCCCGGTCTGCGCGGCCACCGGCCACGTCACCCCCGACGGCCGTACCGGCATCGTCTACCAGCCCTCGATGCCGACGAACACCAGCCGCCCCGGCTGCACCCAGGTCGCGGGCATCGACGTCCGGGCCGGCACCAAGCTGTGGACCAGGTCGATCGGCACGGGTGACTTCGCCACCACGTTCCAGAACGTCACCGTCGCCGGGAAGACCGTCGCGGTCGGCGGTCTCCGCGGCGGCGCGGCCTACGACATCGGCACCGGCAAGGTGCTCTGGCAGCCCAAGCCCGGCGACGAGTGCGACGACGTCGGCTACGGCGGCGGCACCAAGCTGGTCGCGGTCCGCAAGTGCGGCGGCTACGCCGACCGCACCCTCAGCATCCAGAACGTCGACCCCACCTCGGGCAAGGTGATCTCCGAGTACAAGATGGGCGCCGGCATCGAGTACGCGGGCATCGTCTCCACCGACCCGCTCGTGGTCGGCGCGGACGCCGGGCACAGCGCGAGCGGCGGCAGCGGGGTCTCGGACTACTTCTCCATCGACAACCGCACCGGCAGGCTGCTGGCCCGCATCCCGGTCTCGGGCGACACCTACGACGGGGAGTGCGACACCATCACCCTCGTCGAGGAGTGCAAGGGCGTCGTCGCGGGCCAGGGCAAGCTGTACCTGGCCACCAAGGAGCACAGCGGGGGCGGCAAGAGCAAGCTCAGCCGCACCAACGAGGTCGTCGCCTTCGACCTCGCCACCGGCAAGCAGACCGGCCAGCGCGCCGCGGCCGGCGAGGACTACACGTTGTTCCCGCTGCGCATGGACGGCGGCAACCTGATCGCGTACAAGAAGCCGCCGTACGACAAGGGCGGCCAGGTCGTCAGCATCGACGGCGCCGGATCCAAGTCCACGACGCTGATGGAGCTGCCCGCCGACCAGGCCGACCACGCCCTGCAGAACGGTCTCCTGCCGGACTACTCGGAGTACCGGTACAGCCAGGGCAGGCTGTTCATGGCGGCGCCGAACGCGGCCAAGCCGATCGGCAGCTTCGACAAGGACAAGAACTGCGTGGTGGCCTTCGGCACCCGCGACTGACCGAAGCCCGCACGGCAGGGGCCCCGAGCGTGTAACTTCCGGGACATCGGAGGGACTGGGGGGTTGCTCTATGGGAGTGCGGCTCATGGTCGTCGACGACCACCGCCTGCTGGCGGAGGCGTTGGCGTCGGCGCTGAAGCTGCGCGGGCACCGGGTGCTCGCGGCGGCGGCGCCGGCCGCGGGCGCGGCCGAGCTGGTGATATCGCGCGCCCCCGAGGTGTGTCTGCTGGGCACCGCGGCACCCGCCGAGCCCGGCGCGTTCGACCCGGTGGCCCGCATCAAGCGGGAGCGCCCGCAGGTGGCGGTCCTGGTCCTCGGCCCGGTCCCGTCCCCGCGCGGCATCGCGGCCGCCTTCGCGGCGGGCGCCGCCGGGTACGTACGGCACGACGAGCGCATCGAGGGGGTCGAGCGGGCCATCCTGATGGCCCGCGCCGGTGAGGCGGCCGTCGCCCCCCAGCTGCTCCAGAGCGCGTTCGCGGAGCTGCTGAACCCGGCCGCGCAGCCGGACGACGAGGGTCAGCGGCTGCTGCGGCTGCTCACCCCGCGAGAGGTGGAGGTGCTGGTCCGGGTCGCCGACGGCGAGGACACCCGGCTGATCGCGGCCGGCATGGGGATAGCGCCCAGCACCGCCCGTACGCACGTGCAGCGGGTGCTGATGAAGCTGGGCGTCGGCTCCCGGCTGGAGGCGGCCGCCCTCGCGGCCCGAACCGGCCTGCTGGACCGCGCGGGGGCCGCCCCGCACACGGCGGAGCCGGAGCTGTAGTCCCCAGCTCCGGCTCCGGTTCGCGTTCCTGGCTAGTGCTGTGACCGGAAGGGTTCACCGGCTCGCGGCGTCCGGCACGGCACCTCGCCGCGTTGTCGCATCGCCCGAGTACATCCCGTACGCGGGCGATGCTCCGCCTTGCG